>CAYTYU010000080.1:0-11579 GCA_964440815.1 uncultured Chitinophaga sp. | reverse complement strand
GCCGAGCACTGCCCGCCGTCAGGCGCGGTGTGCTCGGCGTGCAGGTGCGCGACCACCGCCGGCGAGACGGGCTCGAGCCGTCCTCCGAGCATCACGGCCGGCGGCACGAGCACCTTCCCGTCGAACGTGACGTAGGTGCCCGGTTCGGGCGGCGTGCCGTGCGAAGGCGTCCAATTGGACGGAAGGTCGAGTCGCTCGACGATGCCCCCGTCGCTGCCGAGCACGGCGACGATCGAGTCGCGGCGGTAGATGCGCTCGTCGGGCACGCGCGTTCCGTCCATCCACACCTCGACGTGCCCGTCGGCGAAGGCGCGCAGCTCGTAGCGGTGCGCCTGGCCGTCGCGCGCGGGCATCAGCTGCTCGGGCGTCGCGTTCGAGAGGTCGGGCTTCGCGGGTGCGGGCGGCGGTGGCGGCGCGGGCGGCGGCTCCGCTGCAGGCGGCGGCTCCGCTGCAGGCGGCGGCTCGGGTGCGGGTTCCGGCGCGGGTGCAGGTGCGACCTCGGGCGTCGCCTGCGCGACGACGGCAGGCTCCGGCGCCGGCTCTTCTCCCGGCATCGCCAGCTCCGCTTCGTGGGGAAGCGTGACTGGTTCCGGTGCCGTGCGTCCCGACAGCCCCGTGCACGCAGCGAGCGCGGAGGCGGCCAGGGAACTCGCGATCATCGCGCGCATGGCGGAAATCATACAGAAGCTATCGTTCGCTCCCCGTGGATCGAGCCCGCGGACAGCTTCTCGTCGTCGGCGCATCGCTGGCCGCCGCGCTCCTCTTCGGCTGCGACGGGCAGCGCGCGGGTCGTGGCGTGGATGCGGCCGGCGGCGGTGCCACATGGCGCTGGCGCGCCGAGCGCATGGAGGTGAGCGCGCTCACCACGCCGTCCGTCGATGCATCGGGCGCGCCGGCGGTGCTCGACGCGCGGATCGAGTTCTTCGACTCCGAGGGCGATGAGACCAAGGCAGTGGGTGCGCTGTCCATCGTGGTGCTGCTCGACGGCACGCAGGTGGGCCGCCAGTCGGCCGACCTCGAGGGCCGCGGCGGACATGCGCGCGCGTGGGATGCCGCCACTCGGACCTACTCGCTGCGCATCCCGCTCTCGCAGGTGCCGCCGCCCGGACGGATCACGGTGGTGCAGGCGACCTTCGAGGGCGTCGACGGCGCACGCATGGCCGCGTCGCGCCAGGTGCGCTGGCCGGAGCGACCGAAGTGACGTCCGGCGCCGCGCCCGCGGCGGAATCGCCGGTGGTCCCTCCCCCCCGGCGCCTGGGGACGGCGGCGGCCGACGTGCTGCTGCTCACCACGGCCCTGATCTGGGGGTCCACGTTCGTCGCGCAGAAGCTGGCCACCGCGCACATGGGGCCGCTGCGCTTCACGGGCGTGCGCTTCGCGGCCGGGGCGCTCATCCTGCTGCCCGTGGCGCTCTGGCGCTGGCGGCGCATCGCCTCGGCGCGCGCCCGGCGCGACTCGATCCTCGGTGGGCTGCTTGCGGGCCTCGCGATGGCGGTGGCGAGCACCACGCAGCAGGTCGGGATGCACGAGACCAGCGTGAGCAACGCGGGCTTCATCACGTCGCTGTACGTGATCATCGTGCCGTTCCTGGGGATGTTCGTCGGCCAGCGCGTCGGATGGAACGTCTGGGCCGGCGCGGTGCTTGCCGTGGCCGGGCTCTTCTTCCTGAGCCTCTGGAACCCCGGCGGCGCGATCTCCATGAGCCGCGGCGACCTGTGGGTGCTTGCGTGCGCGCTGGCCTGGAGCGTGCATGTGCAGGTGATCGGCTGGGCCGCGCGCGAGGCGGACGCCTTCGTGGTGAGCGCGGTGCAGTTCGCGGTGACCGGGGCCTTCGGGCTCGCTGCCGCCACCGCGGTGGCTGCGTTCTTCCCCGACGATCCATGGGGCGCGTCCGAGCGCTTCGATGCCGCGGGGCTCGCCGCCGCGCTCTGGCCGCTCGCCTACGCCACGCTCCTCTCCACGTGCATCGCCTTCACGCTGCAGACCGTCGCGCAGTCGAGCGCGCCGCCGTCGCACGCCGCGATCATCCTCAGCCTGGAGAGCGTGTTCGCGGCCCTCTCGGAGGCCGCGTTCCTCGCCCTCGGCTGGGCCGCGCTCGGCGCGCCGCTCACCGCATGGAAGGCGTTCGGGTGCGCGCTCATGTTCGTGGGCGTCCTGCTCAGCCAGCGCCGCTCCTATACTTCCTGATCCCATGTCGCTCGAGTCCACGGCCTTCGCTCCCGGCACCCGCGTGCGCGTCACCCAGCAGCTTCCTGCGGTGCGCCGCGTCTCGACGACCTCCCTGACGGGCACGGTGGTCCGGTACCGGCAGAGCCAGACGGGGAGCTGGTTCGCGCACGCGCTGCACGACCGCCTGTGGCTCGACCGCCTCGAGCTCCGGCTCGACGACGGCGAGGTCACGGTCCTCAACCTCGACCACTACACGGTCATCGAGCCGCTCGACGCCGCCGCGCGTCACTGACCCGCGGCGGCGGCAGCCGGGGCCACCGTCACCAGCGTCCGCCGGGCCCGCCAGGGGGCACCCATCTCGCGTGCGACGTAGGCGTTCACGCCTGCCAGCGTCAGTCTGTCGTACTCCGCCGCACTCTCGGCGAGCGTGCGCGGACGCCCCATGCGCCACAGCTGGAGCGCGATCGTGGCCGCGCGGGCGCTCGAGCTCTCGCCGCTCATGACGAGCGCGCTCTTGGCTCCCACCACCGCGTCGCGGAACTCGCCCTCGTCGATCCCGCGCTCGAGCGTCTCCAGTTCCTGCATGATGCAGGCGAGGGTGCGCGGCGCGCGGTCATGGGTGCTGCCGGCGTAGACCTGGACCAGCCCGCGGTCGCGCCCGAGCGTCGAGCTCGCGCCCACCGAGTAGCAGAGCCCGCGCTTCTCGCGCACCTCGCGGAAGAGGCGGCTGCTCGTGGCGCCGCCGAGGACCCGCACCGCCACCAGGTGGGCGGTCGCGTCCGGGTCGCGCTCGGGCGGGGCGGGGAGGCCGACCGCCATGTGGCTCTGCTGGGTGTCGAGGGCGACCTCGTGCGCGCCGAGCGCAGGGTCGCCGGCCGGCACGGGCTCGGCGGCGGTCCCCTCCCAGCCGGCCAGCAGGCGCTCCACGTGGTCGCGGATCCGCTCCGGGTCGACGTCGCCGGCCACCCCGATGATGGTGCCGCCCGGGCGCGCCCGTCGGGACCAGGCCCTGCGGATGCCGTCCGCGGTGAGCGACTGCAGCCCGGCCTCGGTGCCGAATCCCGAGCGGTTGAAGGGCCGTGGCATGGCGAATTCCCGCAGCTTCACCATGCAGAGGTGCTGTGGCTCGTCCTTCAGCCCGGCGAGCGACTGGAGCGCGAGCGACCGCACCGGCTCGAGCGCCTCGGCGTCGAGGTTCGGCCGGCGCACGGCGAGCGACGCAAGCCGCAGCGCCTCCGGCATCCGGTCGCCCATCGTCAGCAGCGAGAGGGTCAGGTGGTGGACGCCGGCGGCCGAGTGCCGCTGCGCACCGAGCGCGTCGAGCGCGTCGCTGAAGGCACGGCTCGACATGCCGTCGGCACCGCGCAGCAGCATGTCGGAGAGCACCGTCGACTCGCCCTCGCCGGCGTCGCCCTCGGGGTCGCCGCAGCTTCCGACCGGCAGCAGGCACACCGCCGCCGCGCTGCGCGTCGAGGGCATCCGCTCGACGGCCAGCTGCGCGCCGCACCCCAGCGTGAACCAGCGAAGCGTCTCGGCAGGCATCGGCCGGAGGCTAGCAGGGCAGCCGCGTCAGCCGCGCCCGCGCACGAGGTCGTCGAACCACGCGTCGGGAGCATGGCGACCGGCCGGCTGCGCGGCCAGCCACCGCGCCATGCGGATCGCCCCGAGCGCGAAGAGGTCGCGGCTTGTGGCCCGGTGCACCACTGAAATGCGCTCGCCCGGCCCGGAAAATGCCACTTCGTGGTCGCCGACCACGTCGCCCGCGCGCACGGAATGGATGCGCGCGGGGTCGAGCGCCTCGCCGCGCCCGCGCGCCACCGCCTCTGCCAGGCTGCGCGCGGTGCCGCTCGGGGCGTCGAGCTTGCGCACGTGGTGCGTCTCGACGATGTCGACGTCGAAGCCGGGCAGGAGCCGCGCGGCCTCGGCCGCCAGGCGCCGTGCCACCGCCACGCCGAGCGAGGTGTTCGGCGCGACCATCGCGGGCACGCGTCGCGCGGCCCGGTCGATGGCGGCGAGCGCGCCGTCGGTCAGGCCGGTGGTGCCCACGAGGAGTGCGCAGCCGAGCGCCTCGGCGACTTCCGCCGCGCGCGAGGCGCCGTCGCTGCTCGAGAAGTCGAGGAGCGCATCGACGGCGCCCGCGTGCACGGCGAGCGCGTCGCCGCGGTCGATCCGCTGCACGACGGTGCACGCCGCGTCCGCCTCCGCGCAGGCCGCGATGCGTCCGCCCATGCGTCCTCGGGCACCGTGTATGACGATCCGGAGCGTGCCGACGGAAAAATCTCTGGTGCGTCGCGGCGTGTTGGGCGGGGCGGAGGTCATGCCCTCATTGTCGGCGCAGCGCACGCGCATTGGCCGTGTTTTGCAGGGCAATTCGCACGTTGCATGCGTTTTGAAGGTGGGTCCGTAGCGCACCGGGTGCGGGTCGCAAGGGGCGCGGGAAGAAAAGTTGCGAAATTTCTCCTCAACCCCCTTTCGGACCTGTGCCGATAAAGGTACTAATGACGTGCGTTCAGGGGCCAAGTTACGCGGGCCCCTGATCCCTCCGACCACCTCGCGTAACACACAAAGGGAGCCACCACCATGGCGAAGAAGAAGAAGGCTGCCAAGAAGGCCGCCAAGAAGGCTTCGAAGAAGAAGAGCAAGTAAGTCTGCTCTACCGGACAACACCAGCAGGGCCGGCAACCGCCGGCCCTGTTGGTTTTTGGGCTCCTCGCTACCATTCCACGCCGCGCAATGGCACACATCATCGCTGAACCCTGCATCGGTACGAAGGACGCGGCCTGCGTCGAGGTCTGCCCGGTCGACTGCATCCATCCCGGCAAGGGGGAGTCGCCGCACGCGGACGCGACCCAGCTCTACATCGACCCCGACACCTGCATCGACTGCGGGCTGTGCGTGGACGAGTGCCCCGTGCACGCCATCTATCCCCAGGAAGACCTCCCGGAGGAGTGGCGCAAGTACATCCAGATCAACGCGGACTTCTACAAGAAGTGACCGGCTTCAGGAAGTGACCGCCGCCTCCGGGCGCGGCTCACTCCTCGCGTCGCTCGGCGGGCTTGTTGACCCCGCTGGGCGCGTCGGCGTGCTCGGTCCAGTCGTTGGCGCGCTCGCCGAGGTTCAGTTCGCTCGGCATGGTCTTTCGGTAGCCGAGCTTGCGGATGATCTCCAGCACGTCGGTCCACGAGGGGAAGGTCTTGCGGTTGACCCGCTTGAAGGCGTCGATCGCCATCAGGAACAGGTACTGCTCCCGATTCATCTCGCCTTCCTCGGCCGACTTCACGAAGTCGGTGAGGCGGCGGCCGGGGCCGCGGCGTCGCTCAAGATTCGTCGGCGACGGGGGACCGGAGACGTCGCGCCGGTCGATGCCGGTGCGCCGGTCGACCACCTCGTTCCAGCGTTGGTCGCCGGGCGGCGGCGGTTCCGGATTGCGTCGGCCTTGCTCGGGAGCGCTCATGCTTCGAGTGTAGCGATCCGGCTGCATGCGGCCCCATCGCTACGATGCGGCCGATGCTGATGTCGCGCGTGACGCGGTTCGCCACGATGGCCGTCGCCTGCGCGATGGTCGCCGCTGCGAACGTCGCCCGTGCCGACGCGGTGCCCGCCGCCGCCTCCGCGGACGTGCTGCCGCGCATCCTGGTCTTCTCGCGCACGGCGGGCTTCCGCCACGACTCGATCCCCGAGGGCATCGCCTGCCTGAAGGAGATCGGTGCCGCGCGCTGGCAGGTCGAGGCCACCGAGGATCCTGCGGCCTTCACCGCCGACCGCCTGCGCGGCTACCGCGCGGTGGTGTTCCTGTCGACCACCGGCGACGTGCTCGACCGCCCGCAGGAAGAGGCCTTCGAGGCCTACATCCGCGCGGGCGGCGGCTTCGTGGGCATCCACGCCGCCACCGACACCGAGTACGGGTGGGAGTGGTTCGGCCGCCTGGTCGGCGGGCGCTTCGCGACGCACCCGCCGGTGCAGCCGGCCGTGGTGCGCGTCGAGGACCGCACGCACCGCTCGACCCGCATGCTGCCGGCGGAGTGGCGCCGCACCGACGAGTGGTACGCCTTCCGCGAGAACCCGCGCGCGGGCGGCGTGCACGTGCTGGCCACGCTCGACGAGACGACGTTCGACCCCGGCAAGGCCGCCATGGGCGCCGACCACCCGATCTGCTGGTGCCGTCCCTTCGAGGGCGGGCGCTCCTGGTACACGGCCGGCGGCCACACCAAGGAAAGCTTCGCGGAGCCGCTCTTCCGCCAGCACCTGGCCGAGGGCATCGCGTGGGCGGCGGGGCTGCCGGACGTGGGCGGGGCCGCTCCGAACGCACCGGCGCCCGAGGCGAAGCCCGCGCCGCGAGCGCACGCCGCGCGCGACGCCCGCCCCGTGCTCGCCGGCATGTCGCCGATCCTCGCCGCCGGCATCGGCGGGCTCGTCGTGATCGGCGCGCCGGTGATCGCGCTCGTCGCGCTCATCCCCGCCTCGCGCACCGGATGGAAGGCGCCGCTCCTGGCGTTCCTCTTCCCGGGCGCGGGCCATCTCTCGCTCGGCTACCGACGCCGCGGGATGCTCGCGATGACCGCGCTCCTCCTGATGTTCGCCTCGGGGCTCTTCGTCGGCGGCGTCGACGCGGTCGACCACGAGGAGGACGGCCCGTGGTTCGTGGCGCAGTCGATGTACGGGCCGCTCGCCTACGGCGCCGACTGGGCCAACCGTGCGTTGCTGAAGACCGGCAAGGTGGGCGAGCTGCTGCCGACGCCACCCGCAACCGACGCCCTCGGCCGTCCGCAGCCCGGGCAGGCGACGGTCTCCAGCCTGCGCGGCCTCGGCGCGGCAAACGAGTTCGGCACGCTCTTCATCGCCCTCGGCGGCCTGATGAACCTGGTGCTGGCGATGGACTGCGCGCGGCGCGAGCCGGCGGAGCGGCCGGACCGCTGAAAACGCTCAGGGCTTGAGCGGGACGTGGCGGTAGAGGCCGCCCCAGTCCTTCGCGATCCGCTGGAGGTCGTACACGTCGGCGCTCGACGCGAACGCGATCGTGTGGATGCGCGTCCTGCGCTCCGGGTTGAAGCGCTCGATCGTGGAAAGCATGTCCTCCATGTCCATCGGGTTGAACTCGCCGTCCGAGAGAAGGAAGATCGCCTCCGGCTTCATCTCCAGCGCCGCGCGCAGCGAGTCCCACGCGTGGCTCCACGTGCCGGCCATCGGGTTCTTGCCGCCCACCCACGTGATCGCGCCGCTCTTCGATGCAGGCGTCGCCTCGATGAGCGTGCCGGGCGGCAGGATGGTCGCGTTGGGCGCGCGGCGGTTGCCGTTGGGCGTGGTCAGGTAGCGGTCGTCCGGCGTGTCGGGCGAGGCCAGCCCGAAGATGATGATGCTGAAGCGCGCGTCCTTCGGAAGCGACGAGAGGCTCGTGCCCAGTTCGCGCCGCAGGCGCTCGGCGCGGCCGTCGGCCTCGCCCATGCTTCCGGACATGTCCAGCACGTAGACGATGTCCTTCGCCGAGGTGTTGATCCCCATGAAGCGGGCGCGGCCCGATGCGCCGCCCTTGCCGGCCGCGCCCTCGCCGTCGTAGCCGTCGAGCTCGCCGGGCGACGCGGCGACCGGCGTGTCGACGATCTCATCGTCGGGGGTCGGCGGCGTGAAGCCGAACTTCGGCAGCTCGGTCGCGGTGCCGGCGACGAGCGACTCTCCCGTGGCGGCGTTCGGGTCGGGCACCGCGCCGGTCGCGGTGCCGCGCGGGGCGTCGTTCCTGCGAGTCGAGGCGCGCGCGCCCTTGCCGGTGCCCTGCGAGCCGCCGCCCGGGCCGGTGCCGTCGAGCGCGCTGCCGTCGCCGACGCTCGCCCCGAAGCCGTCGCCGTCGCCGGTGCCGGAGTTGCGGGAGCCGAGGCCGAGCCGAGCGTCGTCGACCGTTCCGCTCGCCCCGATCGCCAGCACCGCGAGCACCAGCGTCACCACGCCGAGCACCAGGCATGCGGCGATCGCCGCGAACGCCGCGTTGCGCTCGCGCTCGTCGCACGAGGCGCCGGGGTGTTCGGGGAGGGCGAGCCAGCGGGGGAGGTTCATGGTTGCCGAGGGTCCTTCACGAAGCGGTAGTCCCCGCGGTGCTTGGCGGCGATCCGCTTCAGGATCTCCTCGGCCGCCCGCTCGTGGAACGCGATGGTGTTGATCGACACCTTCGCGTTCGGGTTGCCCGCCGCCAGGAGCGACTCGATCGCGGGCGGGTTGTCGAACATGCCGTCGGTCATCAGGAAGATGGCGTCGGGCTTCAGCTGCAGCGCGACCTTCAGCGCGTCGGCGGGGTCGGTGCCGCCGTCCGGCGTGATCGTCTCGGCCCAGTCCACGGCGTCGCGCTTGTTCTTCGCGGTGGCGCGCATCATCCGGCCCGGCGGCATCAGCACGTAGCTGCCGCCGCCCGAGTAGGCGTTGTGCGAGCTGAAGAAGACCACGCTGAAGGTGACCCCCTCGGGGAGCCGCTCGATGCTGCGCTTCAGCTCGAGCAGCGTGTGCAGGAAGCGGTCGCCCATCATGCTTCCGGATCGGTCGATCACGTAGACGATGTGGCGGCCCTCGGTGCGCACGCCCATGAACTCGGCGCCGGTGCCGCTGCCGCCGGCCGCGCCGGACGAACCGGAACTCGGCGAGCCGTCCGGGAGTCCCGTCGGGGGCTGCACCACGGGCTTCGGCGGCTCGACCACGGGCTGCGGCGGTGGCGGCGGTGCGTCCGGCGGCGTGAAGCCGAACTTCGGCGGCTCGATCTCGGGCGTCGCGACCGCCGGCGCGGGCACCGCGTCGGGCGTGCCGACGTTCTCCGGTTCACCCGGCGGCGGCGCGGACTCCGTCGGGCCTTCGGCCATGCGTCCGTCGCCCGACTCGCCGGACCCCGTGCCGCTCCCGCCATCGCCGGAACCGGTGCCGTCGCCGGCGCCGATCCCCGAGCCCGTTCCCGTGCCGATCCCCGATCCCTCGGTGCTTCCGCCGGCCCGCTCTCCCGCCACGGTGCCGATGCCGCCGCCTCCGCCCGCGAGGCCCATCCACAAGGCAAGCAGCATGATGAGGAGCGCCAGCAGGAACGCGATGACGATCGCCATGATCGCCCACGCACGCTCGCGCGGCTCGCAGACGTTCTCGTCCGCATGAACCTCCGCGTCGGCGGGAATCGGCGGGAACGGGTCCACGATCCCGAGCGTACGGCAGCCATGGCGTGCGGCGAAGCCGTCCGCGCCCGCTCGGCGGGTAGCCTTCCCCGGCGCGCGGCGCGGCCGCCGCGGAACGCAGCGAAGGAACCCCCCGGCGTGTCCAGGAAGCTCAAGTCCAGCGCCCTCTGCCCCCACTGCTGGCACCGCTTCCGGCCGGACGAGACGCTCTGGATCGCCGCCCACCCGGACCTCCTCGGCGACCGGCTGCTGACCCCCGAGGATCCCGTCCGCTTCCTGCCCTCGCGCTTCACTCCCGAGCGCGAGGCGATCGACCCGGGCGGCGCGCGCACGCGCCGGCTGGCGTGCCCCAACTGCCACCTGGAGATCCCGCGCCTGGTGCTCGAGCGGCCGATGACGATCATGTCGATCGCCGGCAGCCCCTCCAGCGGCAAGAGCTACTTCCTGGCGAGCGCCATGTGGAAGCTGCGCGAGGACCTCGCGCGCACCTTCTCGGTGGCCTTCACCGACACCGATCCCGCGATGAACCGCGCGCTCACGGACAACGAGGCGCGGCTCTTCCTCTCGGAGGACCGCACGGCGTCGGTGCACATCGACAAGACCGAGCTCGAGGGATCGCAGTACAACTCGGTGCAGTTCGATCCCGGCACGGCGACGCTGCTCGCGCGCCCGTTCATCTTCACCGTGCGCCCCTCGCGCGACCACGTGAACGGCCATGCGCCCGACCGCCTGACGCAGCTCTTCACGCTCTACGACAACGCGGGCGAGCACTTCTTCCCGGGCGCCGACACCGCGCGCGCGCCGGGGACGCAGCACCTTGCGCGCGCGCAGGTCCTGATGTTCGTCTTCGACCCGACGCAGGACGTGCGCTTCCGCCAGCGGCTCTCGGGCGTGAGCGCCGACCCGCAGCTCGCCGCGGGCGCGAAGGTCACGCGCCAGGACCAATTGATCGTCGAGATGGCCAAGCGCGTGCGCATGCATGCCGGGCTCTCGGCGGGCGAGCGCATCGCCAAGCCGCTCTTCGTCGTCCTCTCCAAGAGCGACATCTGGGGCGGGCTGCTGCGCGAGGAATCGGGCGAACCCGTCGACATCGTGACGCCGCCCTTCGACCGCGAGCGCGCGGGCCTCGGCAAGATGAGCATCCGCCGCGTGGACGCGGTGAGCGACCGCGTGCGCGCGCTCCTCAAGGACCTGGCCCCCGAGGTGGTGGCGGCCGCCGAGGACGCCTTCGAACGCGTCATCTTCGTGCCGGTGAGCGCCATCGGCACGTCGCCGGCCCTCGACCCGGCGTCGGGGCTCCTGAAGGTGCCGGTGTCGCGCATCGCCCCGCGCTGGGTGACCGTTCCCTTCCTCTACACGCTCGCGCGGTGGTCGAGCCACCTCGTGGCCAACGACCGCGGCGAGCAGGGCGAGTCGGCCATGGCGAGCGCCGACCTCGACGCCGGCTGACCACGCATGGCGCTCGAACTCGTCTACACCTCCGCGGAACGAGGCCTGCGCGCCGGGACGAGCGGGTTCTGCACCGTGGCGATGACGCGCGGCCTGCCGCCGGCGCTGGTGCCGCGGCTCGAGGCGCTCGGCGGCTACCGGCCCGGCCCCTCCGGAAACGGGCCCAAGGCGCACTGCTTCTGGCGCGTGGAGACCGCCGGATCCGTGGCGCACGTGCTGGCCGTGGTCGGCCCCGCGCCGCCCGACCACACGCAGCGCACCAACAAGATCGCGGCGTACCTGGTGCTCGGGCAGGACGAGCTGGTGCCCGCCGGTCCCGCTTGGCTGCTGTCGCAGCGCGGCGTGCTGCGCGAGGCATGGTCCGGCGCGCCTGCATGGATCGAGGCTCCGGTGCGCGTGCCGGCATCGGGGCCGTCGGGCCCGCGGCGCTCCACGGCCTGGGAAGCGGCGGCGGGCGACGCGGGCTGGGCCGGCGTCGTCGCGAGCGCGTTCCTGCGCGACCAGTCGAAGCCGATCCACGTGGTGTGGCGCGAGGGGATGGACCCGCTGGCGTTGGTCGGCGAGGTGCTTTCCCTGATGCCGGACTGGGCGCGCTGGCGCGCGACGTTCTCGACCTACTTCCTGCAGCCGGTGGCGGGTACGCCGTGCGCGCTGCGGTTCTGCCTGGCCGGCACGCCCGCCGCCGAGGCGGCGCACCAGTCGAAGGGGCTCGTCGTCGACCTGACGCGGTCGCTCGGCGCGGCGGCCGACAGCCGGTTCGCGCGCATGGCGCGTTCCGGGGTCGACGAGGAAGCCGTGGCGCGCGATGCCGAGCGCGCGCGGCGC
>CAYTYU010000079.1:296-11961 GCA_964440815.1 uncultured Chitinophaga sp. | reverse complement strand
AGGGCGACGTCATCGCGGTGATCGCGAATCCCGCGCTCGAGGTGCAGCTGGCGGACGCCGAGGCAGCCGTCGCGCGGCTGAAGGAGCAGCACCTGGCGATGCTTGCGGCGGAGGAGTCCGCGGTGCGTGCGGCGGAGCGGTCGTCCGCGCAGGACCGGGCGGAACTCGCGGTTCGTTGCGCCGACGATCGCCATGACCGGGAGAACGCGATCGCCGATGCCGTCGCGCGTGCACGGCACGCCGCGGCCCTCCTCGACGCGGAGCGGAACGTCGCTGCCCCCAGGCCGGGCCGGGTGGTTCGGGTGATGCATGCGCCGGGCGATTCTGTCCGACGCGGGTCGCCGGTGGCGGTGGTGTCCGATGCCGTCGACGGAGTGATCCGCTGCCACGCGTTCTTCGCGCTGGCGGAGGGAAAGCGGGTGCGCACCGGGATGGCCGCCCGCGTCGAGCCGTCGATCGCGGGCCGCGAGCGCTTCGGCGTCGTGCGTGGCTCGGTGCTCGAGATCGACCCGCTGGTGGCCACGCGCGAATCGCTGTCGCGGGTCGCCGGCAGTCCCGAGCTGGCCGCGGACATCGAGCGACGCCACGGCGCGGTCGTTTTGGGAGTCATCGACCTCGAGCCCGATCCGTCGACGCCGACCGGCCTGCGCTGGACGGGCGGCAGCGGCTATCCGGAGCCGCTTGCGGCCGGCACGCCCTGCGACGTGGACGTGGTGACCGAGGAGGTTGCGCCGGTGACGCTGTTCCTCCCCTGGCTGAGGCAGGCATTCGGTGGCTGAGGCGGCGGCCGAGGCGCCCGCCTTCCGGCCCGTCGGCCGCCGGCTGGTCGCGAGCCCGGTCTCGCTGCAGATGGAGGCCGCCGAGTGCGGCGCCGCATGCCTGGTGTCGGTGCTCGGCCACCATGGCCGGCACGTGACGCTCGAGGAGGCGCGCCGGGCGTGCGGCGTCTCGCGCGACGGCAGCAACGCCCTGCAGCTGAAGGCCGCCGCCGAGCACTGGGGCCTCGAGTGCGAGGGGTATTCGGTGGAGCTCCCGGAGCTCGCCGACGTCGAGCTGCCGGCGATGCTGTTCTGGGGCTTCGACCACTTCGTGGTGCTCGAGGGATGGTCTCGCGGCCGCTGGCGGGTGATGGACCCGGCGGTCGGCCGGACCTGGCTCTCGCCCGATGAGTTCAGCGAGCGGTTCACCGGCGTTGTCCTGGAGCTGAAGCCGGGTGCGTCGTTCGCGCGCGGCGGGCGGCCGCCGAGCGTGACGTCGGCGCTGCTCTCGCGCCTGCGGGGCTCGCGGCGGGTCCTTGCCGCCGCGCTTGCCTGCGGCCTGGTCGCCGCCGTGCCGGCGATCGCGCTGCCGGCGCTCGGCGCCGCCTACATCGACCGCGTGCTCCTCGGCGGCGCGCAGTCGTGGCTGCTGCCGATGGCCGCGATCGCGCTCGGATGCATGGCGGTGGCTGCGGCGATGGAGTGGGTGCAGCAGCGCATCCTCGCGATGCTCGAGCAGCGGATGTCGATCGCCTGGGCTGCATCCTTCATGGAGCACGTCCTGCGCCTGCCTGCCGGGTTCTTCGCGCACCGCTACCCGGGCGACGTGGCGCAGCGGCTGGGGAGCATCGAGTCGGTCGCCGACGTGCTGGCCTCCCGGCTCGCGCCGGCGGCGGTCGGGCTCGCGACGTCGCTCGCCTTCCTGGCGGGCATGCTGTTCATCGACTGGCGCCTCGCGTGCGTGGCCGTCGCCACGGTGGGCACGATCCTGATCGTCGTCCTCCGGTCCGGGCGCGCCTTGGTGGACGGCACCCGCATCCTGGAGCGGGAGGCGGGCATGGCCGCCGGGACGCTCTCCGCCGGCATCGCCGCGATCGAGAGCGTCAAGAGTGCCGGACGCGAGTCGGACCTCTACGCGCGGATCGCCTCGGCCAACGCGCGCATGTCGGTGGCGGTGCAGTCGCTCGAATCTCGCTCGGCGTTCCTCGACTCGGTGCCGGCGCTCCTGTCCTCCCTCCTGGTGTCGGCCGTCGTGCTGTCCTACGGCGGCTGGCAGGTGATGCAGGGCGAACTCACGATCGGCTCGCTCATCGCCTTCCAGGCGCTGCTGGTCGCGTTCATGGCCCCGGCGGTGGAGATGGCGTCGCTCGCCCAGGCGCTGCAGACCATGCGTGCCACCCTCGCGCGCGTCGACGACGTCATGCGCCACCCGATCGACCCGATGGCGCGGCCGCTCGGTGGCCCGGCGCGCGCCGGGGCCGTGCATGCCGACGCGATCGAGTTCCGCGACGTTTCTTTCGGGTACAGCGAGTCTTCGGCACCCGTCGTGAAGGGACTGAGCCTCTCGGTGGGCCCCGGGCGGCGCGTCGCGGTGGTCGGTGCATCGGGTTCCGGCAAGAGCACCGTGGCGAAGCTCGCCTGCGGGCTCCTGCAGCCGTGGTCGGGCGAGGTGCTGGTCGGCGGGCGCCCGCTCGGCGAGGTCCCGCGGCACGAGCGCAGCTCGACGCTGGCCGTGGTCGGCCAGGCGCCGGTCATCTTCGAGGCCTCGCTGCGCGACAACGTGTCCCTCTGGGACCCCGAGGTCCCGGACGCATGGATCCGCGATGCGATCGATGATTCCGGCCTGTCGGTGCTCGCCGACGCGCGGGGCGGCCTGGGCATGGCCATCGCCGAGTCGGGTTCGAACCTGTCGGGCGGCGAGGCGCAGCGGGTCGAGATCGCGCGCGCCCTGTCGCGGCGGCCGTCGGTGCTGGTCCTCGACGAGGCCACCTCGGCCCTCGACGTCACCACCGAGTCGAGGATCGACCGTGCGATCCGCCGGCGCGGCTGCGCGTGCATCGTCGTCGCCCACCGCCTGAGCACGATCCGCGATGCCGACGAGATCATCGTGCTGGACGCCGGCGAGGCCGTGGAGCGCGGCACGCACGAGGAACTGCTCGCGCGCGGGGGCCGCTACGCACGCCTGGTGCGGGGCGGGATGCGATGACGCCCCCCACGACGATCTGCGCGTCGTTCGTCGCAGCCGGTGAGCCGAAGAGCAGGGTCGACGGCCGCGACCACCTCGACCTTGGTCGCGCAACGCGCGGCTGGGCCGTGGCCTCGGGCACCCTCAACGTCTTCGCGGCACCGCGCCGGGCCGACGGATCCGTCGGGCGCCGGACGCACCTGGGCACCGTCGCTTCCGGCGGCTTCCTGCCCGGGCTCAAGGACGCACTCAACGGCGCGCCGGTCACGCTGGTGGCGGTCCCGGACGGATCCGCGGCGGTGGTGCGCGAACCGGTCTCCGGCATCGATGGCGGAGATGTTGCCGACGCTCGGTCAGCGTTTGCGCGCGTCATGCTGCCGTTCGTTGCCCGCGCCGACGCCGACGCGCAGGAGGATCCGGTGGCCTCGCTGGTGGCCTGCGCGCTGGACGCCGTTGCGCGCGACGAGGAGTCGTTTGCCCGCGCCGCCGGCCGGCGCGCCGGGCGTCCCGAGTCGAGCCGGGCCGGTTTCGTGGAGATGCTGGCGGGCATCTTCCCGGGTCGCGACGAGGTGCTCAGCGTCAGTGCCGCGTTGCCGCCGATCCTTCGCGCCTGCCGGCACGTGGCGGTGGCGTCCGGGGTTCCGCTGCAGTCGATCCCCCGGCACGTCACCGAGGACCCGCTGCTCCCGCCGCCCGAGGCGTTCGCGCACGCGGCGCGCATCGGCTGCCGGCGCGCCACCTGCCGCGAGCGATGGTGGACGCGCGACTGCGGCCCGATGCTGCGCATGCGCGCCGACGGCACGCCGGTCGCCCTGGTCCCCGGGCGGTGGGGCGGCTACCGCGCCTTCGCCTACGAGCCGGGCCAGCAGCCGCGGCCGGCGCGCGTCGATGCGGCGCTGGCGGCGTCGCTCGAGGGCGACGCCATCCTCTTCGAGGCGCCCATGCCCGAGGGCGTGCGCACGCTCGGCGGGATGTTCGCGTTCCTCCTCCGCGGCTGCGGGCACGAGCTGGCGCTGGCTGCCGCGGTGGCCGGTGCCGCGAGCGTCCTGAACCTCGCGGTGCCGTACGCGACGGGCCTGCTGGTGAGCAGGGTGATCCCGGGCGGCGACGGTGCGTCGCTCGTGCACCTCGGGATGCTGCTCGGTTCGACGCTGGTGGCCGTGGCGTGCTTCGAGCTGGTCACGCAGCTGCTCCTCCTCAGGGTGGAGGCGCGGCTGGCGCTGCGAGGCTCGGGTGCCATCGTGCTCCGGGCGCTGTCGCTGCCGCTCTCCTTCTTCCGCCGGCAGTCCGTGGGCGAGCTGGCCGACCGGCTCGGCGTCGCGGACGACCTGCAGCGGCGGATCACGGGATCGATGGTCGCCGCGGTGGTCGGGGGCGTCTTCTCGCTCAGCTACCTGGCGCTCATGCTGGCGGTCGATGCGCGGGCCGGCGCGGTGTCGGCCGCGGCGTTCGTCCTGGTCCTGGGCATCACCGCGCTGGTGGCGCGCCGCCAGTCACGCCACGCGGCGGATGCCGCGGAACGCAACGGGCGGCTCGGCGGCTTCGCCCTGCAGCTCATCGGCGGCGTGGAGCGCATCCGGACGACCGGCACCGAGGAGCAGGCGCTCGTCCAGTGGCTGCAGCGCTACCGTCCGGGGCGGCGCGCGATGTTCCTGGCCTCGATGTGCGCGGCGCGCCTGCACGTGCTCGGGAGCGCGATCCCCTTCGTGGCGGCGGCGCTCCTCTGGTGGCGCTTCGCGTCGATGGACGCGGGCAAGGAGGCGCAGCTGGCGGCGTTCATGACGTTCAACGCCGCGCTCGGCGCGGCGCTCGGCGGCGTGACGTCGCTCGGATACGCGCTCGGCGAGCTCGCCGAGGCGGTGCCGCTCCTCGATCGGCTGCGCCCGGTGCTCGAGGAGGCGCCCGAGGCCCGCGCCGGCGCGGAGCCTGCCGGCCGGCTCACGGGCGCGATCGAGGTCCGGGACGTGCGGTTCGCGCATCCGGGCTCGGCGGGCGAGGTGCTCCGCGGCATCTCGCTCTCCGCGGCGCCCGGCGACTTCGTCGCCATCGTCGGTGCTTCCGGCAGCGGCAAGTCGACGCTGGCACAGGTGATCCTGGGGCTGCAGACGCCCACCTCGGGGAAGGTGCTGTTCGACGGGCAGGACGTCTCGCGGCTCGACCCCGTCTCGCTCCGCCGGCAGATGGGCGTGGTGACGCAGCACCCGCGGATCATCCCGGGCTCGATCCACGAGAACATCGTGGGAGCGGCGCTCCTCGGGCCCGAGGATGCGTGGGAGGCGGCGGAGGCCGCAGGGCTCGCCGACGACATCCGCGCGATGCCGATGCAGATGCACACGTTCGTGAACGAGCAGACGCTCTCGGGTGGCCAGCTGCAGAAGCTGCTGATCGCGCGCGCGCTGGTGACGCGGCCGCGCATCCTGGTGCTCGACGAGGCGACCAGCGCGCTCGACGAGGTGTCGCAGGCGCATGTCTCGCGCTCGCTGGCGCAACGCGCGGTGACGCGCATCGTGATCGCCCACCGCCTGAGCACGGTGCGCGACGCCGACCGCATCCACGTGCTGTCGGACGGCGAGGTGGTGCAATCGGGGCGCTTCGAGGAGCTTGCCGCCGCCGAGGGACACTTCCGCGAGCTGGTCCGGCGCCAGCTGGTCGAGGAAGCGGCCCTCGCCGCGGGAATGCCCGCGTGAGGGCCGCTCGGTGACCTGATGACGATCCCGGGCCGCCGGCGCCTCAGCGCCTCGGAGCCTTCGGCGCCGGCCTCGGCCGCGCGAACGAGCTCGACGCCGATCCGGGAGCGCGGCCGTTGCTCGCCATGGTGGGGCCCTTCTTCTTTCCGGCACCTCCTGAGACGGCGGAGAGGGCCTTGGTCGAGAGCTTGCGCGCGCTGGTCATGGGATGGCGTTCCTTCGTGGTTGGGGGGTGAGGCCGATCCAAGCCGGGGCTCCGGGGGAATCCGGAGCGGGGAGGTCCGGCGGTCGGCGGGACGAGACGCAGACTGTCCGATCCACCATCGGCGGGGCAAGGGCGGTCCGCGAGGAAATGATGAAACAACACCCCCCGGAGGCGTGTTCTCCAGGGGGCATGTGTTTCTCCGCGGCCCTGCCAGGCGCGCGAAGGGAGTGGACTGAATTGACGCTCCCCTCGGGGGTTAGGAACGCAATCGGACGGCGTGACCCATCACGCAATCCGAGAAATTGGGTGAAATTGGTCGCGTTTCCTCAGGGAACGCTTATAGGACAGCATGATTGATGGCAAAGTTCGATTCTCCGTGATGGGTGGAGCCCCCAGATCGCGTTTATCCATGCATGAGCGCGTTTGCGCGTCAAGTGCCCGAGCCCCTGGCCGGCAGCCGTGTGCTGTTCATGGCCGCGGAGGCGTCCTTGGTCGTCGACGACCGGGTGCTTGTCCGTCGCGAACTGCTGCGCATCGAGCCATCCATGCAGCGGCTGGAGGTGCGCGCGCCGGGCGTGCGTGGCGCCGTGACCGTCGATCTCTCGATCGACCTGGTGCATGCCACGCTCATCGGCGGCGACCGCGCGACGCTCGAGATCGACTTCATGGTGCCCGGACCGCGCGCCGCGGCAATCGATGCATGGGCCATGTGCGCCCGCAACGCCTCCGAGGCCGAGGTGCTGGATGCGTTCGGGCGCACCTTGGTGCCTGACCTGACGGCCCGCGACCCATCCATGGCGCCCATGATCTTCTCGCCCGGCCGCTTCCTGCTTCGCGCGGCGACGCGCGAGGGCCCGCTGACGCTCCGGCTCGGCAGCTCGATGGCGAACGTCGTGCCGCGTGCCGCCGCGGGCTGAACGCCGCCTCGCACTCCCTAAAAACGAACTCCCCGGCTTGCGCCGGGGTCCCGTTCGCGCGACCGGCCTTTCGGCCGTGTTCCCGTCGCGCCCTTGCTGCCCGACCGGCCTTTCGGCCGTGTTCCCGTCAAGCAGCGGAGTTGTTCGTTGGGGTGTTCGTCAGGGGTTCAGTCGTCGAGCCGCATCGCCTTCCGCAGCTGCTCGGCGAACTGCGCCACGGTCTGCGGACGGTCCGCAGGATCGGTCGAGAGGGCGCGCATGATGCACTCCTCCAGCGCGCCTGCGAGTTCCGGACGCACTTCCGAGATCGGCACGCGCCGGTCGAAGAGCACGGCCTTCAGCACGGCCATGGCATTGCGGTTCTCGAGGTCGTAGGGCAGGCGGCCCGTGAGGAGCTCGTAGAGCACCACGGCCGTCTGGTAGACGTCGGTCGGCGGTCCCACGCGTCCCGACTTGCCGTCGGCCTGCTCGGGGCTCATGTAGGAGAAGGTGCCGACCAGGTTGCCGGTCTCCGTGTGGAAGCCGGTGCGGTGGCCGTCCTCGCGGGTGAGGCGGGCGACGCCGAAGTCGACCAGGCGTGCGTTGCCGTCCTCGTCGACGAGGATGTTCTGCGGCTTCAGGTCGCGGTGGATGACGCCGGCGCCGTGCGCGTGCGACAGGGCCTCGAGCACCTGCAGCACCAGGCGGACGCGCTCGGTGACGTTGCACCCGTGGGCGTCGGCCCACTTGTCGATGCACTGGCCGCGCACGAACTCCATGGTCAGGTAGACGTGGCCGTCCTGGGTGTGGCCGGTCTCGTAGAGCCGGACGATGCCGGGGTGGTCAAGGCGGGCCATCACGCGGCACTCCTGCCGGAAGCGCTGGAGCGACGAGCCGCTGGAGCCCGAATTGATGACCTTGAGCGCCACGACCATGCCGTTTTCGACGCTGGTGGCCTCGTAGACGCGGCTCGACCCGCCGTCGGCCAGCCGCCGCTCGATGCGGTAGCCGAGGATCTCGGGCATCCGCTCGGGGACGTCGGACTTCTTCCCGACCTCGCGGTCGGCGGGCAGGTCCATCGCGCTGTCGTTGGCCTCCAGGAGCGACTCGACCTCGGAGCGTGTGTCGGTGTCCTCGCCGCACTCGCGGAGCAGGAACGCGCCACGCTCCTCGACCGGCAGCTCGACGGCGACGTCGAACAGGTCGCGCACGTGCAGCCACTTCTTCTTGGCAACTTCTGGGCTCATGCTGCATCCTTTGCGGATTCGTCTTCCGCGGAACTCACCCCGTACTGCTTCTCCAGGAACGCGCGGGCGAACCGCCAGTCGCGTTCCGCGGTGGGCATGCTGGTGCCGTTGAGGCGCGCCACATGCTCCATGGACATCCCGCCGAAGATGCGGAGCACCGCCACCTTCGCGCTGCGGGGGTCGATCGCGGCCAGGCTCTGCAGGGCGTCCTCGAGATCGAGGATGCCGGTGACGTCGGCCGAGGAGTCGGTGGGCTCGAACGCCTCGACCGATGCCTTGCGCTTGTTGTTGCCGCGCTTCTTGCTGCCGCGCCGGCGGGCATGGTCGACGAGCACGGTGCGCAGCACGGTGGCCGCGGTGGCGAAGAAGTGCTCCTCGTTCTCGAAGTCCTCGGCGTCGCGCTCGGCGAGCTTCAGGAAGGCTTCATGGACGATGGCGGTCGGCTGCAGGGTGTGTCCCGCGCCCTGGTGGCGCATGAACAGCGAGGAGAGCTCCTTCAGGCGCCCGTAGATGCGCTCGAACAGCTCCGGCAGCGGAGTCTCGGGTTGTCGTGCGTCGTTTGGCAGGGCAGGCATGGAGGGAACTCACCGAAGGGAACGAACATCTGCCAAGACACGCTCTTGGCGATACCCGCTCGGCTGTACCCTTTTCACTCTGCTCCACGGCGCCCTGAGGGAGGGCACCGTTCCACAGGGTCATCATGCCCCGGGACTGGGGGTGGTCAAGCATGGGACGAAGAAATCGGTGGCAGCGAATTGGATGCGTTGATTATCAGACGCATTCAATCCGGTCGTGCGTACCATTGCACGGAGTAGATCGAAGGACCGCCATGACCACTGCCGCCGCCCCCCACGTTCGCCCGCAGGATCCGCCCGCAACTCCCCGTGCGGGGCGGGTCTACAACTTCTCCGCCGGCCCGGCATGCATGCCGGAGTCGGTGCTCGAACAGCTGCGGGAGGAACTGATCGACTTCCGCGGGACCGGGATCGGCCTGCTTGAGCACAGCCATCGGGGCGCGTCGTACGACCAGATGCTCGCAGAGGCCGTCGCGGCGGTCCGCGGCTGCTCGGGGCTGGGCGAGGGCTGGGACGTGCTCTTCCTGCCGGGCGGGTCGATGCAGCACTTCCCGCTGATCGCGATGAACTTCGTGCCGAAGGACGGCTGGGTCGCCTTTGCCGACACCGGGCTGTGGGCGAACAAGGGCGAGAAGGAGACCGCGTGCGTCCGCCGCACGCAGAAGGCCTTCGACGGCGCCCCTTGCCGCTTCGACCACGTCCCTGGCGACGCGGAGATCGCCGACTGCACCGGTGCGTCCTACTTCTGCTACTGCTCGAACAACACGGTCGAGGGAACGCAGTTCGCCCGGCCGCCCAAGGTGGCGGCGCCGCTGGTGTGCGACGCGACGAGCGACATCTTCTCGCGGCCGTTCGACCTGGCCGCGCACCAGCTGGTGTTCGCCAGCGGCCAGAAGAACCTTGGGGCAAGCGGCATCTGCATGGTGCTGGCGCGCCGGGCATGGCTCGAGCGTGCCGACCCGTCGCTGCCGCCGATGCTGAGCTACGCGCACTTCTCGCGCACTGAGAGCCGTCCGAACACCCCGCCGACCTTCGGTGTCCGCGTGATCGGCCTGATGGCGAAGTGGACGCTCGACCACGGCGGGCCGGCGGCATTCGGCCCTCGCAACAAGGCGAAGGCCGCGCACATCTATGCGGCGATCGACCGCAGCGGCGGCTTCTACCGGCCTTCGATGCGCGCGGACTGCCGCAGCGACATGTCGATCAGCTTCCAGCTGCCGAGCGACGCGCTCGTCGACCGCTTCGTGGCCGAGAGCGAGCGCGAGGGCCTGTGCGGCCTGCGCGGCCACCGCGAGTGGGGCGGCATCCGCGCCTGCGTCTACAACGCGTTCCCGGCCAGGGGATGCGAGCTGCTCGCGCAGTTCATGGATGAGTTTGCGCGCAGGAACGGCTGACCGCGCGCCGCCGGGCGCGGCGTCACGGCTTCTTTTCGCCGCCGAGGAGCCCGCCGAGGCCGTCGCCGATCCCCTTGACGGCATCGCCGACGCCCTTGGTGGCCGCCTCCCCGACCTGCTGCGCGGCCTTCCCCACCACGTCCTTCATCACCGTGCCGGCGCTGGCCAGCGAATCGCCCACACCCTTGGCGATCGCCGCCGGCATGCGGCCGCCCATGTCCGAGACGATCGCCCCCATGGTGGCTTCAAAGGCCTTGGACGCCACCTGGCCGGCCAGTTCCGAGCCCGCGCTGCGGCTGGAGATGTCGCGCGCCGTGATGGAGTCGAGGCGGGCAGTCACCGGGACGTCGGCGACGTCCGGCCGCTCGGAGACGTGGACGGCGATGTTGCGCAGTTCGAGCGTGCGGATGAAGACCTCGACTCCCTGCCCGGACGGCTTCTCCGCGGCCGGCGCCTCGCCGCCCGACATGCCGTTCACGATGTCGGAGATGTTGGTGCGGGTGCCGTCGAGCATGAACCATGCATCGACGTCCTCGAGCGCAATGCGCGTCACCACGAGCTTTTCGAGCGAGCTGCCGCCGGCGTCGAGCGCGACGGCGAGCTTCCTCGCCGTCAGCGCATGCGGCGGGGCATAGCCCTTGGGGTTCCCGACGGCGATTCCCGTCACCGTGACATCCGCGCCGAAGAGGTCGAGGTCGATCGCCTCGATGGTCACCGGCACCTTCAGGATCGCCGACGCCGTGGATTGCACCACCCCGCGGGCGATGGCGTTCCGCGACAGGTAGGCCACCAGCAGCAGGCCGATGATGGAGGCGAGGACGGTGAGCCCGATGCGGGTGGATCGCTTCATGCGGCCGGAGCGTAGGGACGGCGGCGCAGGCGGTCAACGAGGACGGTGACGGCAAGGAGGATTCCCAGCACGACGGCGATCGAACCGGCGGTGGAGAGGTCGCGGATCCCCGCCTCGCCGAGCCCGAGGGCCCCGGGCAGGGACGTTGCCGCGATGTGCCCGAGGATGGCGGCGACGGTGCCGGCGGCGGCGGCGAGTGCCACGATCGCGCGCAGGGATGCCGAGAGCAGCCGGGCGATGACCGCCGGGGTCACCAGCATCGCGACCACCAGGATGGAGCCCACCGCCTCGAAGCATGCCACGCAGGTGACGGCCGACATGGCCGACACGGCGACCGGCGCGATCCAGCGGCGCGGGACCGTGACGCGCGCGAAGTCTCGGTCGAAGCTGTCGGCGACGAGCATCGGCCAGAGCAGCACGGCAAGCAGCGCATTCATCGCTGCGACCATGGCCAGCGCCGCGGCCGGGAAGGGCACGCGGATGCCCAGGACGTCCGCGTCGTCGAGCGGCGCCAGCTCGAGCGAACCGAACAGCACGCACGAGGGATCGAGGTCGACGCGGTCGGCGGCCTGCACCAGGAGCACCACGCCCGCCGCGAACATCACGGTGTAGGCGATGCCGAGCGCCGCGCCGCGCTCCACGCGGCATGCGGCGGCGATCGTGCGCCAGCCGGCGGAGAGGACGACCGCGGCGACCAGCGCACCCGCCGTCATCGCCGGCGCACTGCGGGTGCCGGTCACCAGGAACGCCGCGGCCAGGCCGGGCAGCACGCCGTGCGAGAGTGCGTCGGCGAGCATCGATTCCCGCCGTGCGACCATGAGTGCGCCCGGAACCGAGCACGCGAGCGCCGCGAGCACGCCGATCGCCA
>CAYTYU010000079.1:0-286 GCA_964440815.1 uncultured Chitinophaga sp. | reverse complement strand
GGCGGTTGGGCTGGTGCTGGTGCTGGCGCTCCTTGTGATCCCGGCCGTGGCGGCCCGCTGCTGGACCATGGCCGCCGATCGCCACGATCCAGCCATCGACGGCCATGGTCCAGCCAGGACCCGTCATGCGCGTGCCCCGATCGATCGTCGCAGCGCGGCATGGGCGGCCGAGACCGCGAATGCCGCGCCGAGCGCGAGCACGACCATGGCGCCGGTCGGCAGCCGCGGCGCGATGGCGCTGGCCGCCGCGCCCGCGGCCGATGCGCCGGCGCCGATCACGGCGGCG
>CAYTYU010000078.1:0-12216 GCA_964440815.1 uncultured Chitinophaga sp. | reverse complement strand
GGCGCCCGCGTGCTCGTGGTGGACGACGACCCGGACATCCGCGCGGCCATGGGCCTCGCGCTGCGCGCCGAGGGCGCGGTCACCGACGAGGTTGCCGACGGAAGCGTGGCGATGCACCACCTGCAGGCGGCGCCTCCCGACGCGGTGGTGCTCGACCTCATGCTCCCGGGCCAGTCGGGGTTCACGGTGCTCGAACGCTGCCGTGCCGCGGCGCCGGGCGCTCCCGTCGTCATGGTCACCGCCAACCGCGGCACGCGCCACGCGGAACTTGCCCGCAGCCTCGGTGCGGCCGCGTACCTGGTGAAGCCGGTGCCGCTCTCCACCCTCGTCGACGCGGTGGCGAAGGCGGTGGGGCGATGACGTGGTTCCGGCGGCTGCGCTATCGTGCGGAATCCCCGATGCCCCGCAAGCGATACGTCATCCAGCATGCGATCCCGGCGGCCGACGGCTCGCTGCCGCCGATGGGGACGCGCGCCGAGCTCGTCACGGGCCTCGCCACCTGCAACACCGGGCCCGACCAGCCCGACGGCAACATCCTCTACGGGCCCGGCATCGAGCTGGTCATCGCCCCCGGCGAGGATCCCGTCCGCCAGATGGAGATGGCCGTCACCGACGACGACATCGCCTGGACGATCATCCACCGGATGAAGAAGCAGTTCGGCTGGAAGTTCATCGACCCGGAATCGGGCCGGACGTTCTGACCCCCCGGCCGGCCGGGGGGCCCGATTCAGTCGAGCGATTCGCTCTCGATGCTCGCGCGCTCGCCGGCGAGGTGCTTCTCGACGTAGCGACGAACCCAGTTCTCCCAGGTCTTGCCGGCCGCCGCGTCCTTGCCGGAGAACTCCAGGCGCCGGATCTGGGCATAGGGGATGGTGCGCTTCTCGCCCCCACCGGCAAGCATGATGCGCACGAGCGACGACTCGAGCGAGTCGCCCTCGCGGCGGTCGAAGACGTAGCACTCGATCGCCGACCCGTCGGCGAGGTGCAGGGTCACGTCGCCGCGGTAGTCGAAGGCGGCGTTCAGGGCCTCGCGCAGGCGATCGGCCGGCAGGGCCGACAGGTCGACCACCGTGCCCTGGCTGGGTTCGGACTCGGCTGCCACGGTCACCGGCTTCCCTTCGGCTGGGTGCGACCGCCCTGACGGCGGGCGTCCTCGGCCGCGGTGCACAGCAGGTCGTCCAGTTCCCGAACGAGCGTCCGGGTCTCGGCCAGGGCCGCCTCGAGCGAGGTCTGCCCCCGCACGTGGCGCATCGGGTCGACCCGGTTGGCATCCGCCAGCCGGCGGTCCAGGGCCTTGGCCTCGGCCTCCAAGGCTTCGAGCAGCGCACAGGCACGGCTCAGCGCCTGCAGACGGGGGTCGTCCGCCGGGACGTCCCGGAGGGCGACGGTGCCGGAAAGCTTGAGGGGTGACGAAACCGCGGGCCCCTCGGGGGGCGCCGGCGGAAGACTGCGTTGGGTCGGGCGGGTCGGGGCGGCGATGTCCATGCGTGAACTGCAGAGGCGAAGGCGGGCGCCGTCCCGGACGGGGGCCCCGCCTGTCGATCCGCCATCCGTGGCGGACCGATGAACTTCATAGCATACCCATCGACCGCCTTGGCATGCTCCCGTGAGGATGCCAATAAGAACGGCCTCCCCTTGGAGCATCCATCGTGAAGTACCTGGTCACCGGCGCCGCGGGTTACATCGGGTCGCACACCGCGCGGGAACTCCTGATGCGGGGGGCCGAGCGGGTGGTGGCGGTCGACAGCCTGGAACGCGGCCATCGGGCAGCGATCGGGGCGCTGGAACGACTGGCCCCCGGCCGGGTGCGGTTCGTCGAGGCCGACATCCGCGACCGCCGGACCCTCCGGGAGACGCTGCTGGCCGAACGCCCGGACGTGGTCCTGCACTTCGCGTCCTTCGCCCTGGTCGGGGAGTCGATGGGGAACCCGGCCATGTACTGGAGCTGCAGCGCCGGAGGCACCGCCAGCCTCCTCGAGGCCATCCAGGCGGCCGGCACGCGCCGACTTGTCTTCTCCTCGACCTGCGCCACCTACGGCGTGCCCGACCGCATGCCGATCGTCGAGACCATGCCGCAGCGGCCGTGCAACCCGTACGGCTCGGCGAAGCTCGCGTGCGAGACCATGATCCGCGAGCAGGTCGAGGGCGCGCGCCGCACCGGCGGCGACTTCGGCGCCGTGCTGCTTCGCTACTTCAACGTCGCGGGATGCTCCGCGGACGGGCTGCTCGGCGAGGACCACGACCCGGAGACCCACCTCGTCCCGTCGGCGCTGCAGGCGGCGCTCGGCACGCGCCCTGCCCTGGAGATCTTCGGCACCGACTACCCGACCCCGGACGGCACGTGCATCCGCGACTATGTCCACGTCGAGGACCTCGCGGCCGCGCACGTCGACGCGGTCGCGGGGCTGCGTCCCGCGGAGTGCCGCGCGTTCAACGTCGGCATCGGCCGCGGCTTCAGCGTGCGCGAGGTGCTCGCCGAGTGCGAGCGCGTCGTCGGGCGGCCGATCCCGGCGAAGGTCGCGCCGCGCCGCGAGGGCGACCCGCCCGAGCTGCGCTCGGATCCCTCGCTCGTGATGCGCGAGCTCGGCTGGAAGCCGCGCCACGTCACGCTCGCGCCGATGGTCGAGAGCGCGTGGCGCTGGATGCAGGCCAATCCCGCGGGCTACCCGCGCTGAGTCGCCGGCTCAGAGCGCGAAGCTCAGGCCGGCCCACAGGCCCAGGCCGTTGAAGCCCGGGTTGTCGGATGACGTCGATGCGTTGGAGAGGTGGAACCACCGCGCGGAGAGGTAGAGGCGCGTTCCCTCCCACACGTCGAGCGTGACGCCGGCGCCCACGCAGGGGGTGAAGTTGAGCTCGGTGCCGCCCGGGGGCACGGGCTCGGTCGAGCCGACGAGGCCGCAGCCGGCGCTCGCGAACACCGACCAGCGCTCCTCGGCGAGGAAGTGCCAGCGGAACTCGAGGTCGCCGCCGTAGACGAACGCGTCGGTGCCGGGCTGCGCCGCACCCCCGAGCGTCGCGTAGAGCGCCACCTCGAAGTGGTCGACGAAGAACCACGCCACGCCGATCCGGCCGAGCCCGAAGTTGATGGCGTCGAGGTCGCCGGCCCACTCCCCCTCGACGTCGAGCCGCCAGCTGTCCTTGGCGCCGAAGCGGACGGGCGCGGACGCGGGCTCGATGGCGGGCGAGGCATCGTCGGACGCCGCTTCCGGCGGCGCACCGAGGAGCAGCGCGCGGGCGTCGACGAGGCCGAAGGCCGGGGCTGCGGCGAAGAACGCCGTCACGAAGCCGAGTGCGGAGGCGCGGAGCATTGGGTGCGCAGTATCGCAGCCCAAAAAGAGCGCCGCCGTCGAACGCTCCGACACGTGCGACGGCGGCGGGTCGACGGACCCGGCGATGAAGCCAGGACCTCGAAGAAGTACATGCACTGGAGACCCCGGTCCAGACGCGTAGTATCGTCCATCCTCGCCTGCAGGCGGCGCCGGATTTCAGGCCTTTTTTCGGCATTTTTCGCCGGCCCGCGCGCCGCGGGACGACCGCCCCCAATCCCTGCCCGCCCCGCCCGACCGCGCCGATGCCCCCCGCCCCACCACAACCCGGAATCACCCTCCGGAATCCGGCCGCCCTGGAGATCGCGGTGGCCGCCCTCTGGCGCCATACCCCGGACGGAACGGAGGTACTGATCGCCCGCCGGCCGGCGTCGGCCATCCGCGGCGGGCTCTGGGAATTGCCCGGCGGCAAGTCCGAACCGGGCGAGACGCCGGCCGCCGCGGCCGCCCGGGAACTCGCCGAGGAAACCGGGGTCACGGTCGCCGCCGCGGACGGGGTCATTCTTGGCCGCGCGGAGCAGCACGACCCGCACCTGCCTTCCGAGCGCTTGATCGCCCTCACGCTCGTCGCGTTCGAGGCCCCGCCGGGCGCCGCGCCGTGCGCGCTCGGGTCCGACGACTGCCGCTGGGAACGCGTGGACCGGCTCGACGGCTACGAATGGCCTGCGGCCAACCGGCGGCTGAATGCGCTGCTTGCCTCGCTCGGCTCCGCCCCCGCGGCTGGCTAGCGGCCGCCCGCAGCGCCCTCGGGCGTCGCCACGGGACGCGGGGGCGGCGCGTCCAGTGCCTCCGCCGGCATCGCCTCGACGTGCCGCCGCGCGGCCTCGGCACGCTCCATGAGCCCGGCGTTCGCATCGGCATCCGGCACCAGGATGAAGTGCCAGCGCTCGAGCCGCTGCAGCCTCACCGGGGCCAGTTCGGCCACGAGGTCGGCGCCGACGAAGTCCCACACGGGCATGTCGGTGGTGCCGCTGCCCGCGACCGACTCGTAGCCCTGCAGCCGCAGCCGCACGTCGTAGGTCCCGTCGAAGGTGAACTGGACGCGCGTGGGCGTGCGCCCGACCTCGCGTCCGTTGAGGGTGAGCACGGCGCCCGGCGGCTCGGACGTGATCTCGATCTCGCGCCGCACGCAGCCGGGCGCGCACGCCGCGGCGAGCGCAAGCGCCGCGAGTCCGACGGTCCGGGGATGCACGCTGCGGCGGATCATGGCGGTCGCCGCGAGTGTAATACACTCCCCGGATGCCGCTCCTCGAGGTCGAAGGGCTCGTCAAGGGCTACAACGGTCGACGCGTCGTGGACGGCGTCGGCTTCACCGTGAACGAGGGCGAGATCGTCGGGCTGCTCGGCCGCAACGGCGCGGGCAAGACCACGAGCTTCCGAATGACCATCGGGATGATCACGCCCGAGGCCGGGAAGGTCACGTTCTCCGGAAGCGACGTCACCATGCTGCCGATGTACCGGCACGCGCTCGCCGGCATGGGCTACCTCGCGCAGGAACCCTCCGTGTTCCAGCGGCTGACCTGCGAGGACAACCTGCTGGCGGTGCTCGAGCTGCAGCCCATCTCGAAGGCCGAGCGCAGGATGCGGGCCCGGCAGCTCCTGGAGCAGTTCCACCTCGAGCAGAAGGCGGGCGAGGAGGCACGCACGTGCTCCGGCGGCGAGCGCCGGCGCCTGGAGATCGCGCGCGCGCTGGTCAACCGGCCGCGCATCCTGATGCTCGACGAGCCGTTCGCTGCCGTCGACCCACACACCGTGGAGGACCTGCAGAAGGAGGTGCGCACCCTCACCTCCACGGGGATCGCCGTGCTGGTCACCGACCACAACGTGCAGCAGACGCTGCGCATCTGCGACCGCGCGTACATCATCCACGAGGGCCGCAACCTCCGGGACGGCCAGCCGCGCGACATCATCAACGACCCCGAGGTCCGCAACGCGTACCTCGCGAGCACGTTCCGCGGCGACGAGTTCGACTGACGCCCGCGGTCAGCGCGCGCCCGGCAGGCCAGCACCGGCGCGGGCGGCGCGCACGCGCTTCACCGCGTACGGCGTGGCCTCGAGCACCTCGAACACCACCCCGGAGTCCTCGAGCCGGTCGCCCGCGCCCGGGATGTGCCCGAGCCGCGCGAGCAGCAGCCCCGCCACGGTCTCGAATCCCTCGTCCTCGGGAAACTCGGTGCCCATCGCGGCGTTCAGCTCGGCGATCGGCGCGCGCCCGCTCGCCTCGAAGGCACCGTCGCCGGCGGCATGCACCGAGGGGTGCGAGTCGGAGGCCGGCTCGTGCTCGTCGCGGATCTCGCCCACCAGCTCCTCGATCACGTCCTCGATGGTGACGATGCCGGCCGTGCCGCCGAACTCGTCGACGACCACGGCGAAGTGCACCTTGGCATGCTGGAAGTCCCGCAGCATCTCCTGCAGGGGCTTCGACTCGGGAACGCGGATCGGCTCGCGCAGCAGCGGGCGCAGCTGGAACCCCTCGCGGGACCGGCCCAGGAACCGGACGAGGTCCTTCACGTAGAGGATGCCCTCGACGTGGTCGAGGCTGCCGCGCCAGACGGGGATGCGCGAGTGGCCGCTCGCGACCGCCATCTCGCGGATCGCGTCGAGGTCGTCGGTGTAGGCGAGTCCCTCGATCCGGGGGCGCGGGGTCATCACCGCGCCCACCGTGATGTCGGCGAACTCGACGGCGTTCTCCAGGAGCTCGGCGGAGTGCTCGTCGATCAGGCCCTGCCGCTGCGTGTCCTCGATGGCGCTCACCAGCTCGGCCTCGCCGAGCGCCGCGGCGTCGGGCGCACCGACCGACGACCCGATCATGGCGTCCACCTTCCGGGCGACCGCCCGCAGCGGCAGGAGGCATACGTCGACGATGCGCAGCGGCAGCAGGAACGACGCGATCACCTTCGCGGGCGCGTGCCGGCCGAGCGCCCCCGCGGCGACCGACGTGAACGCCCAGAGGAGCGCCACCGCGACGGCCCATGCGGCCACCAGGCGCTCGACGGTGAGCGGTTCCTCGAAGCCCGCGAAGGCCGCAAGCAGCAGTCCCGCAAAGCCGATGCGGCAGGCGGTGCGGGCAAGCGACACCGCCCACTCCACCTGGTCAAGCCGGCCCAGCATCCAGCGCCCGGCGTCCAGGCGGCCGCGCGCCTCGAGCTCGCGCTCGAGTGCCGACTCGCTCACCTGCAGGATCGACCGGCTGAGCGCGGCGAACATGCCGGCGGCCACCAGCATCAGGGCCGCGAGTCCCAGGACCAGCGGGATCACGGCGACGCCTCCCCGGCCTCGAACAGCCGTCCGAAGCCGGCCGCCTCCAGGATCCGGTCCTCCTCGGCGTGCATGCGGCGGTACGAGGCGTCGTCGCGGTCGTCATGCCCGCAGGCGTGGAGCAGCGCGTGCAGCGCATAGAGCAGCAGCTCGCCGCGCGTCCCGTGCGGGGCGCCGGCGCCACGGCGCATGGCCTCGTCGATGCACACGGCGATGTCCGCGTCCACCGGCGCGCCCGGCTCGTTCTGGGCGAAGGTCAGCACGTCGGTCGTCGAGTCGAGGCCCATGTGGCGCGCGTGGAGCGCCTGCATGCGCGGGTCGCGCACCACCTCGACCGCGGCGCGGGCCACGGGCGTTCCCAGCGCCGGGAGCAGCGCGTCGATCGAGGCGGCGAGCCACGCGCGGTCTGCGGCGGACAGCGCGGACAGCCCCTCGCCTCCGAGCTCGACCCCCATGCCCACCCCATTGGTGCCCTCTCTGCCGGTGCCCACCCGCTCAGCGCCCCGCCGCCGACACGTAGACCGGCACGAAGCGCGGCGACACGCGCTTCTCGAACTCGGGCCGGAACTTGTTGACGATGGTGCGGATCGCCCAGTTGTTCCCGTCGGCAAGCCCGCAGATGGTGGTGCCGGGCGTGAGGCCCATGCTGCCCGCGATCTCGAGCAGCATGTCGAGGTCCTGGGTCGTGCCGGCGCCCTTCTCGATGCGGGTGAGCAGCTTGAGCAGCCAGCCGCTTCCCTCGCGGCAGGGGGTGCACTGGCCGCAGCTCTCGTTCTTGAAGAATCGGCTGACGTTGCGCGCCACGGCCACCATGTCGGTGTCCTCGTCGAAGACCGTCGGGCACGCGGTTCCGAGGCCCAGAACGTCGTACTTGCGGCCGATGTCGAAGTCCATCGGGGCGTCGAACTGGTCGGTGCCCAGCACGCCCATCGAGACGCCGCCGGCGATCGCCGCCTTGAACCTCTTGCCGTTGCGCATGCCGCCGCAGTGCTTCTCGACCAGGGTGCGCAGCGGGATGCCGAGCTCGAGCTCGTAGACGTTCGGGCGGTTCACGTGGCCGCTCACGCCCATCAGCTTGGTGCCGTAGCTGGGCATGCCGCCGATCGTGCTCTCGACGCCGAGCTTCTTCCACCAGTCGAGGCCGTTCTCCACGACGTGCACCGCCGCGGCCAGGGTCTCGACGTTGTTGATCAGGGTCGGACGGCCGAACAGGCCCTTCACCGCCGGGAACGGCGGCTTGACGCGCGGCCATCCGCGCTTGCCCTCGACCGCCTCCAGGAGCGCCGTCTCCTCGCCGCAGATGTATGCGCCTGCCGAGCGGTGCAGCACGACCTCGGCGGGCAGCTTGCCGGCGCCGCGCATCAGTCCCGCGGAGCCGAACACGCCGTTGGCGTACGCCTCCTCGAGCGCCTTCTGGAAGACCTTGGCCTGGTGGTGGTACTCGCCGCGGATGAAGAAGTAGGCGGTGTGCAGCTGGCAGGCATGCATCGCGATCGCGATGCCCTCCAGCACCTGGTGCGGGTCGAAGTCGACGAGCAGGCGGTCCTTGAAGGTGCCGGGCTCGGCCTCGTCGCAGTTGATGGCGAGGTAGCGCGGACCGCCGTCCGGCGGCGGCATGAATCCCCACTTGAGCCCGGCCGGGAAGCCGGCGCCGCCGCGCCCGCGGACCACCGCGCCCTTCACCAGCTCGACCACCTCGGCAGGCTGCATGGACAGCGCCTTGCGCAGCGCCTGGTAGCCGCCGGTGGCGACGTACTGCTCGTACGACACGGTGGCGCGGCGGGCGCGGTCCTCGGGGATGCGCTTGGTGAGTGCGGGCGCGGGCTTGAAGTCAGGGGCGGTCGGCATCGTGTTGCTCGTTGCTCTTCTCGGGAGGCGTGGCGCCCGGGGGCAGCACCACTTCCTCGATCACGGTCCTTCGGAGCGTCACCCCGTCGGGGCGCGTCTCCTCGGTGGTCTCCTTGCGCACCTCCACCGTGGCGGGCTCGCCGGCGGGGGTCCGGATCGCGTCGGCGATGTGGCCGAAGAACGCGCCGATGCTCCGGGCGAGCGGCGGATCCTCGCGGCCGTCGGCGCTCAGTGGTGGCCTCCGTGGGCGGGGGCGGTGCGCGCCTGGTCGATGAGCCGGTCGAGCGACTCCGCGGTCAGGTTCTCGTGCAGGGTCTCGTTGAGGAGCGCCACGGGCGCGGTGTCGCAGCTGCCGAGGCACTCCATGGAGATGAGCGTGAACTTCCCGTCGTCGGTGGTCTCGCCGACGCCGATCCCCAGGCGCTCGGCCGCCCGGTCGAGGAGCGCACGGCTCCCGCAGCCGCACTGCTCGCAGGCGATCGAGTGGCACACGCCGATCGTCACCACGCCGCGCTGCTCCACGGTGAACTCGTCGTAGAAGCTCACCGTGTCCAGGACGTCCGAGGGGCTGATTCCCAGGAACTGCGCCACCTCAAGCTGCGCCTGGTACGGCACGTGGCGGTAGGCGTGCTGGACGTCGTGCAGCACGGGCATGAGCGCGCCCAGGCGGGTCGCGTACTTCGGCAGGACCTCGTCGGTCCATCGCCTGCGCATCGCGTCGGTCACGTACGGCTCCGCGCGCCGCGCGATCTGCATGGTTCCGGAGGGCTTGGTGGGCCAGGCCATGGTGGGTGTGGTCTCTCGGGGGCGGGTGCGGGGGCGGCCGGGCTCAGCGGTCGAGCTCGGCGGCGATGACGTTGATGGATCCGATGACGGCGATGGCGTCGGACACCAGGTGGCCCTCGCAGAGCTTGGGCATCACCGAGTAGTTCATGAAGCACGGCGGGCGGGTGCGGACGCGCCAGGGGTACTTGGTGCCGTCGCCGACCAGGTAGTAGCCCAGCTCGCCGTTGGGGCTCTCGAAGGCGAAGTAGCCCTCGCCGATCGGCACCTTCCAGCCCTTGTTCCACATCATGAGCTCGAAATTCTCGATCACGCCCTCGATCGAGCCGTAGATGTTGGCCTTGCCGGGCTGGGTGACCTTGGCGGCGTCGACCGGGTTGAACGGGCCCCCGGGGATGCGGTCGATCAGCTGGTTGATGATGCGCGCGGACTGCTTGATCTCCTCGACGCGCACCAGGTAGCGCGCGAAGCAGTCGCCGGTCTGGCAGACCACGACGTCGAACTTCGGCGCCTCGGCGCCCTCGCCGTCCCAGTTGTCCGCGTAGCAGAGGACGGGCTCGTCCTTGCGCAGGTCGCGGCGCACGCCCGCCGAGCGCGCCATCGGGCCGGTCAGGCCCCAGGCGAGCGCGTCCTGGCGGCTGATCTGTCCCACGCCCTCCAGGCGGTCGATGAAGATGCGGTTGCGGGACAGGAGGTTCTCCATGTCCTTCACCGCGCGCGGGAGGCGCTCGTTGACGAAGTGCTTCACCATCCGCACGAAGGTCTCGTCGTCCGGCAGGTCGCGCCAGGCGCCGCCGACCCGCGTCCAGTCCGGGTGGAAGCGCTGGCCGCTCACGTACTCGACGATGTCGTAGATGAACTCGCGCTCGTTGAAGCCGTAGAGGAAGCCCGTGAAGCCGCCGAGGTCGAGCGCCGCGGCGCCGACGCACAGCAGGTGGTTCTGGATGCGGCCGAGCTCGGCCATGATCGTGCGCACCGCCTTGCAGCGCGGCGTGGCCTCGATGCCGAAGAACCGCTCCACGCCGGTGTGGAAGGCGATGTCGTTGACGATCGGCGAGATGTAGTCCATCCGGCTGATCGTGCAGACGTACTGGTTGTAGTCGTGGTGCTCGCCGAGCTTCTCGAAGCCGGAGTGCAGGTAGCCGATGTGCGGGGTGACGCGGGCGACGCGCTCGCCGTCGAGCTCCATCACCAGCCGGAGCGTGGTGTGGGTGGCCGGGTGCTGGGGCCCGATGTTCAGGATCCAGCGGTCCGGCACCTGCGCGTGGTCGCGCAGGTAGTCGGGGGAGTCGGAGTCGATGGTGATCTTGCCGGCGCCGCCCGGGCGGCGGGCATGCGACTGCTCCTCGACTTCGAGACCGTATCCGTGGTCGGGCTGGAGGGTGTACGGCATGGGGCAATAAGTATAGGAGCCTGGCCGCCCCCCGGCAGGCCACGGGGCGCGCTCAGGCGCGGAAGATCGCGCCCATCCGCTTGCCGATCAGGGCGCTGGCGCCGAGCAGGGTCACCGCCAGCAGCGCCATGGCCCAGACGCCCATGGCGCTCGCGATTCCCGGGCCGTCGCCGAGCCGCTCGAAGAGCGTGTAGATCGCCTTGGTCACCGGGTAGTGCGCCTCTCGCTGGGCCAGGAGCAGGCTGTCGCTCACCTCGAGCATGCTGAAGCTGAACGCAAGGAGGGCCCCCGCCACCAGGTTCGCGGCGATGAGCGGGATCACGATCCGCCGCTGGACGCGCCAGCGCGATGCCCCGGTGATGCGTCCGGCATCCTCCAGCTCGGCGCTGGTCTGCTGCAGCCCCGCCACCGCGCTGCGGACCACGTAGGGCATGCGCCGCACCGCATAGGCCACCACCAGGAACGGGAACGGGTTCGGCTCGGCGCCGATGATGCTCGCGAACGCCCCGAGCGGCGCGTCCGGCCCGCCGAAGGGCCACTCCAGGCTCACCGCCACGAAGCCGAAGGCGAGGACCAGCCCCGGCACGGCGAGCGGCAGCATGACGAGCGCATCCAGGAGCCACGCCGCGCGCAGGTTCGCGCGCGCGAGGAGCCGCGCCGAGGCGAACCCGACGACCAGCGCGCAGGCGACCGCCATCAGGCTGAGGACAAGCGAGTTGCGGATGCTGCCGGCCGCGAGCGGGTGCGTGAGCGCCTGCAGGTAATGGTCGGTCGTGAAGGCCCGCGGCAGGATCGACCCGTACCACTGCCCGGGCTCCGCGAGGCTTGCGAGCACCACCCCCATCGCCGGCAGCGCCGCAAAGAGCGCGGTGCCGCCGAAGAGCGCCACCGCGCCCGCGGCGCCCCATCCCCGGAGGCGCAGTTCCTCGCGGCGGATCGAGGCCTTCGACTGCATCGCGTGGGCGCCCCGGCCGAGGGTGAACTTCCCCAGCAGGTAGAAGGCCACGCTGCAGGAAAGCATGACGACCACCAGCGCGTACGGGCGCCGGCTCGCCTCCACCTCCTTGATGCCGTTGAAGATCTGGACGCTGGTCACGTCGTAGAACTCGAACATGAGCGGCGTGCCAAGCTCGGTGAAGCTCCAGATGAAGACGATGGTGGCGCCGGCGAAGACGCCGGGCCGGACGAGCGGCAGCGTGATGCGCCGGAACCGCGTCCACGCCGAGGCCCCCATGCACTGCCCGGCCTCCTCGAGCGCCGGGTCGAGGTTCGCCAGCGACGCCACCACGTTCAGGTACATGATGGGAAAGAGCGAGATCGCCTCCATCACGGCGATCGCGAGGACGCCGCCGCCGGAGAGCCAGTCGATGTCGAGCCCCAGGGCGGCGTTCAGCGCGCCGGCGCGCCCCAGCAGGTGGCGCACGCCGATCGCGCCCACGAAGGGCGGCAGCACCAGGGGCAGGAGCAGCAGGCCGCCGAGGATGGTCTTCCCCGGGAACGAGCAGCGCGCGCCCACCAGGGCAAGCGGCAGTGCCAGGACCAGGGCGATCGAGGTGGTGAGCGCGGCGATCAGCGCGGCGTGGAGCAGCCCGCGCTGCGTGGCAGGGC
>CAYTYU010000077.1:4030-12327 GCA_964440815.1 uncultured Chitinophaga sp. | reverse complement strand
GCGACTCGCCGTTCCGCGCGCCGCTGGCCGCGGGCGTGATGGCTGCATGCAACGATTCCGGCGGCGCCTGGCGCCGTGCCGAGGACGCGCTCGACGCCGCCTCGCAGCCCGACGTGCAGCGCGCCGCGCTCGGGGCCATGCTGCTGGCGGCCGTCGCCGCCGGTGACCCGTCGCTGGTCGCTCGCGCGGCGGCCGATGCGCCGGGGGCGCTCGAGATGTCGGGCGCCTGGCATGCGTCGCTCGCGCGTGCGTACGCCGACACCGGCGCCGCGATCGAGGCGCAGCAGTCGATCGCGCGCGCGGAGCTGCGCGGGCTCCCGGCAGGCGACGCCGGGCTCGTCGCCCGCGCGGCGCTCGCCGAGGCCCGCGCCGCCGTCGATGGCCGCGCGCCCGAGGGATCGCCGCGCGGGCGCGCCGAGGCCGCGCTCTCGATGGGCAATCCGCAGGCGGCCGTCGGCGAACTGATGATGGCGCGTGCCACCGCGCCGTTCGACACCGGGGCGATCGACCTCCTGCTGCGGATCCTGCCGCGCACCGACGGCCCACGCGCCACGTCCGACTGGGTGGAAGGCGAGCTTGCGCGCCGGCCGAACGACCCGCTCGCCTGGCGCGCATACGTTCGCGCCGCGATTGCGGGCGGCGCCGCCGCGGACGCGCTCGCGCGCGTCGACGAGCGGCTCGCCGCCGATCCGGACGACACGCTGCTCCTGCCCGGTCGCGAGGAACTCCTGCGCGCGGCCGGGCGCACTGCCGAGGCGCTGGCCGCCGCACGCCAGCGCGTGGCATCGCTCCCTGCGGGCCCGCCGCAGCCGAGGCGCTCGCGCGCTTCGCCGAAAGCGCCTTCCCGCCCCCGAGTTCGATGCGCGCCACCGCGCTTGACCTCGCCCGCCGCCTTCCCGCCGCGCTTCCCGCCCGCAGCACCATCCTGCGCGACGTGGCGCGCGACGCGGTCCTCACCGATCCGGACGAGTCTCTCGAGTTCTACGCCTTCGAGTGCCTGGGCGCGGCCACCGAGCCTGGCATCACGCCCGAGCAGGCCGACCGCGCCGTGCGCACCATTGCCGCCGAGGCCGCCGACCAGGACGCGTTGCGCACGCCCGCCGAACGCTGGCGTGCGGCCGCGGACTTCCTGTTCGCGCAGGGCACGCCGCGCGCCGCGGCCGAGTTCCTCCGCGCGAGGCTCGAGGATCCCTCCGACCTCCCGCCGCAGGAACTCAGCCTGCTCGCGCGCGCCGCGGTCGCCTGCGACGGCGCCGTCGGCGGCCGCGCGGACGCGGCCATGTCGCTTGCCGCGCAGCTGCGCAGCGCCGGCCACCGCGCCTTCGGCGAGGCGGACGGCGACGCCAGCGACTTCGTCGCGGTGGCCGGCATCTTCGAGCTCCTCGGCGATGCGTCCGGCAGCGAGCGCGTCCTGGAAGCCGGCCTTGCCGTCGAGCCCGACAGCACGGTCCTCCTCAACAACCTGGGATGGGCGCGCCTGGCGCGCGGCGAGATCGGCGAACGCACCGTCTCGCTCGTCGAGCGCGCCGTCGAGCTGAAGCCCGACGAGCACACCTCCCTCGACACGCTCGGCTGGCTGCGCTACGCGCAGGGCCGGTTCGCCGACGGTCCCGAGGGTCCGGGCGCGGTCACGCTCATCTCCCGTGCGATCGAGCAGTCGCCGGGCGCGGCCGGCGCCGAGGTCCACGACCACCTCGGCGACGCGCGCTGGTGTGCCGGGGATGGCGACGGCGCACGCACCGCATGGCAGGACGCCGTGCGCCTGGCCGAGGCGGGGCTCGACCGCGAGCAGAACATCGAGGTGCTGCGCCGGCTGTTCCTGGCCCGGGTGGGGCTGGCGTCGATCGACGCGGTGCGGTATCACGAGACCCACGACGGCGCGATCGCGGCGCGTGCGCGGGCCAAGCTTGAGGCCGTCGCGCGCGGCGCGCGGCCGGAGGTCGCGCCCTCGCCGGGCGCGGCGAAGCAGTCACCCTGAACCACGTTCGGAGCAGTCGAGGACCATGGCAGGACACAGCGCCTGGAAGAACATCAAGCACCGCAAGGCCGCCGTCGACGCCAAGCGCGGGAAGATCTGGTCGAAGCTCGCGCGCGCCATCATCGTGGCCGCGCGCGCCGGCGGCGCCGACCCGAAGTTCAACGCGGTGCTGCGCCTGGCGATCGACGACGGCAAGGCGGCCAACATGCCGCGCGACACCATCGAGAAGGCGGTCAAGAAGGGCGCCGGCGCCGACCAGTCCGAGACGCAGTTCGAGGCCATGACCTACGAGGGCTACGCACCGGGCGGCGTGGCGGTGATGGTCGAGGCGCTGGTGGGGAACTTCCAGAAGACCGCCCCCGAGGTCCGCGCCATCTTCGACAAGAACGGCGGCAACCTGGGCGTCTCGGGCAGCGTCGCGTTCACGTTCCAGCACCGTGGGCGGGTGCTGGTGCCCACGGCCGCGGGCCTCACCGAGGAGCGGCTCTTCGACGTGGTGCTTGCCGCCGGTGCCGACGACGTGATCGGCGGCGAGGAAGGGTGGCAGGTGCTCTCGGCGCCGGGCGACCTCGCCAAGGTGCGCGACGCGCTCGAAAGCGCCGGCATCGCCTTCGAGGGGGCGGAACTCGCGTACATTCCGCTCACCACGGTCGACCTCGACCCCGACACCGCGGCACGCGTGGCCAAGCTGGTGGCGGCGCTCGAGGAGCACGACGACGTGCAGAAGGTCCATGTCAATGCCGAGCTTCCCGATGCCTGAGACCCGGTCCGCGCGAGCCACGCTGGTGGCGCTCGCGCTCGCCGTGGCCGCCCTCGCCGGCTGCGGCCATTCGCAGAAGTGCGAGTTCGACGACCGCCCGCGCGGCGAGGTGTGGCAGGCCGTGGTGCAGGCCTCGCGCGAGCCGCGCTACGCCGACTGGATCGTGGTCTCGAACGAGGTCAGCGTCTCCGAGCCCGACAGCCGCGTCAGCATCTCGCGCGACCTGCGCCGCTCGACCGACGGGGTCGGCCCGCGCGCGCGCATCGAGGAGCGCCGGTGGCGCCTGTATGCGACGGTGAGCAGCGAGCGCCCGACCACGGTCACGCTCACCTCGCCCGACTGGCGCGTGCCCGCGCACTTCTGGCGCGAAGCCGACCACTTCTTCGGCCAGGTGCGCATGCGCCTCGTGGAGATGGGCCCGGTGCTGCCGGCCCCCGGCGACCCGATCGGCGGTGCCGCCGCCGGGTCCGAGACCGACGCGAAGGCCCCCGGCCACAAGCCCGAGCCGCCGCCGCCCGGCGAGCTCTCGCCTCCGTGATGTCGATGCAGGAACTGCAGGCCCCGCGGCCCGGCCGTGGGCTCCGGGTGGTTGGGTCGGCGATCCTGGCGGTGGCGTGGTTCACGCTGCCGCTTGGGATCAGCATCATCCTCTTCGCCTACCTGGGTGAAGTCAGCGACTGGCTCCGTGGCCACGGCCCCGAAGGCGTGGCGATCGGCGCGATCGGCTTCGCGGCGACCGCGGGCCTGGGGCTCCTGCCCACCTATGCGCAGGCGGTCCTCATGGGATGGGTCTTCGGCATGGCGGTGGGGCTTCCGGTGTCGGTGGTCGGCTACCTCGGCGGCACGTTCATCGGCTGGAGCGTCTCGCGCGCGGTGACCGGCGACGCGGTGCGCAGCATGATCGACGACCACCCGCGCTGGGGCGTGGTGCGCCGCGCGCTGGTCGAGGCAAGCCCCGAGCGCACGTGCGGCCTGGTGGCGCTCATCCGCTTCCCCCCCAACTGCCCGTTCGCGTTCACGAACCTGGTGTTCGCGGCGACCGGCGTCCGCTTCTGGCCCATGATGATCGGTTCGACCGCGGGCATGCTGCCGCGCACCGCGGTCGCGGTGTGGGTGGGTGCGCAGGGCGCGGCCACGGGCGCGCGCGACCTGCCTGAACTCATGAAGCAGCAGGGCACCGTCGCGGTGATCGTGGGCGTCGCGCTGCTTGCCGTCGCCCTGTGGATCATGCAGCAGATCGGCACGCGCGCCCTGCGCGCAGCGGGGCTCGACGCGCCTCGGCCGCGGTAGCCTTCGCGGAATGACCGCCGCGACCAGCGCCACGCCGACCGCCGCCGCCTCGATGCAGCACCCGAACGCCGGAACCCCCGAGGGCACGCCGGTCATCGACCGCCTGGCGATCAACACGCTGCGCACGCTCGCGATGGACGCCGTGCAGGCGGCAAACAGCGGCCACCCGGGCGCACCCATGGGCCTGGCGCCCGTCGGCTACGCGCTCTGGCAGGACGCGCTGGTCTACGACCCCGCCGCGCCCCACTGGCCCAACCGCGACCGCTTCGTCCTCTCCAACGGCCACGCGTGCATGCTGCTCTACGGCCTGCTGCACCTGTCCGGCGTGCAGGAGACGCGCGTCGACGGCTCGGCCGCGGGGCGCCTGGCCGTCTCGATGGACGACATCCGCGCGTTCCGCCAGCCGGGCTCGCGCTGCCCCGGCCACCCCGAGTTCGGCATCACGCCGGGCGTCGAGACCACCACCGGGCCGCTGGGGCAGGGCCTCGGCAACTCCGTGGGCATGGCGATCGCGGGCAAGTTCCTCGCCGAGCGCTACAACAAGCCGGGCTTCACGCTCTTTGACCACCACGTGTGGGCCATCTGCGGCGACGGCTGCCTGATGGAGGGCATCTCGCACGAGGCGGCGAGCGCGGCGGGGCACCTGAAGCTCGGCAACCTCTGCTGGATCTTCGACAGCAACTCGATCACCATCGACGGCAGCACGGGGCTTTCCTGCTCCGACTACGTCGACGCGCGCTTCCACGGCTACGGCTGGAACGTGCAGCACGTGCGCGATGCCAACGACCTGGCCGCCCTGCGCGAGAAGCTCGCGGTGGCGCGCGGCTGCATGGACCGCCCGACGCTCGTGGTGGTCGAGAGCCACATCGGCTGGGGGTCGCCCGAGGTGCAGGACAAGGCGAAGGCCCACGGCGAGCCCCTCGGCGAGCACGAGGTGCAGCGCACGAAGGAGGTCTACGGCTGGCCCGCGGACGCGAAGTTCCTGGTGCCGGAGGGCGTGCGCGAGCGCTTCGCCGAGGGCGTCGGCGCGCGCGGCAAGGCGGCGCACGCGAAGTGGCAGGAGACGTGGGCGCGCTACCGCACGGCGCACCCCGAGCTCGCGTGCGAGCTCGAGACCATGTGGCGCGGCGAGCTGCCGGCCGGCTGGGACTCGGGGATCCCGACGTTCAAGGCCGACCCCAAGGGCGAGGCCACGCGCTCGAGCGGCGGTGCGGTGCTCAACTCGATCATGGAGCGCGTGCCGTGGATGGTGGGCGGCAGCGCCGACCTCTCGCCGAGCAACAAGACCATGCTCAAGGGCGCGGGCACGTTCAACGCGCCTGAGTTCGGCGGCAGCTACGCGGGCCGCAACATGCACTTCGGCATCCGCGAGCACGCCATGGGCGCGATGGTGAACGGCATGACGCTCTCGGGCCTGCGCGCCTTCGGCGCCGGGTTCCTCATCTTCACCGACTACATGCGCACGCCGATCCGGCTGAGCGCGTTCATGAAGCTTCCGAGCCTCTGGGTGATGACCCACGACTCGATCGGCGTCGGCGAGGACGGCCCCACGCACCAGCCCGTCGAGCAGCTGGCCAGCCTGCGCGCGGTGCCGAACCTGGCCGTGTGGCGCCCGGCCGACGGCAACGAGGCCGCCGAGGCCTACCGCTGGGCGATGACGGCGGGCACCACGCCGAGCGTGATGGCCCTCACGCGACAGAACGTCCCGACCTTCGACCGCACGCGCTGCGCGCCCGCCGAGGGCGCGCGCCGCGGCGGCTACGTGCTGCTCGACGCCGAGGGCGGGGCGCCGCAGGTGATCCTGATGGCCTCCGGCAGCGAAGTGGCGCTCTGCGTCGAGGCGCACGCGAAGCTTGCCGCGCAGGGCGTGCGCGCGCGCGTGGTGAGCATGCCGTGCACGCTGGTCTTCGACCGGCAGCCGAAGGAGTACCGCGATTCGGTGCTGCCGCCCGCGGTGCGCCGGCGCGTGGCGGTCGAGATGGCGAGCCCCCTCGGATGGGGCGACTACGTCGGCCTCGACGGCACCGTGATCGCCATGCGCACGTTCGGCGAGAGCGGCCCCGCGCCGAAGGTGATCGCGCACTTCGGGTTCACCGTCGACCGCGTGGTCGACGCCGCAAAATAGCTCCCGTTCCTCCCGTTCCAATTTCCGGAGGAAATTGGAACGGGAGGAACGGGAGCTATTTACGCGCGCTCGCGGTAGGCGCCGTCCTCGGTGCCCACGACGATCTTCTCGCCCGTGGTGATGAAGGGCGGGACGCGGGTCTTGAGCCCGGTCTCGCAGGTGGCTTCCTTCAGCTGGTTGGTCGCGGTGGCGCCCTTGATGCCGGGCGGGGTGTCGGTCACCGTGAGCACCACGGTCATCGGCAGTTCCACCGAGATCGGCTTGCCGTCGCACCAGAGCACCACCACCTGGTTGTTGGGCAGCACGTAGAGGGGCAGGTCGCCGACGAATTCCTTCGAGAGCTCCACCTGCTCGTACGACTCGAGGTCCATGAAGATGTGCTTCGCGCCCTGCTCGTACAGGTACTCCATGGGCCGGCGGTCGAGGTCGACCTGCTCCACTTCCTCGCCCGAGCGCAGGCGCTTCTCGATGATCGAGCCGCTGTTCAGGTCGCGGATCGTCACCTGGACGAAGGCGCGCAGGTTGCCGGGGGTGCGGTGCTCGACCCGGGTGATCAGGTACAGGCGGCTGTCGAGCTTGATGCCCATGTTCGGGCGCAGGTCGGTGGACTTCACGGTCGGCCTCGTAAGGGGTCAGTTGAGGAAAGGCCGGGCAGGATAGCCGTGCCCCGGCGCACGACCATCTGCCAAATAAAAACCCCCAAGGCCGGTTAGGACCTGGGGGCGGAGGGAGGGAAAAGGGCTCGTGAGCGCGCCGTTTCGGCGCGTGAGGGGCGTTGGAGGCGCGAGGCGCTCGTCCTAGGTCCCTCAGTGATCTGTTGGAGTCTGGGGGGCCGGTCTCACTCGGCCGTTCCTTTCTCCTCACTGTGACAAGCGGAAAGTAGCCCCGGATCGCATCATGTGAAGGAACACATTTTGAGAAACGGCCTGCGGTCGGTCTGCGCGGTCCGAGAAACACCCCCAAACCCGCGCAGCCGCGCAGGAATGGGGTTCGTACACTCGGTCTCTATGGTCACGATTTTCACGCGCGTCGCCGGAATCCTGCTCCTCGCCCCGGTCGCGGCCGCGTTGGGCCAGGCACCCGGCGCGCCCGGCGGCCTCGGCACCCCCGCCGTGGCCCCGGTCGCCCCCGCCCCCGGCATGCCCGCCACCCCGGCCGGCAGCCAGGCCCCTGCCGTGACCCTGCCGCCGGGCACCCAGCTGGGCCTGCCCCCGATCACGGTCGACCCCCCGATCCTGGACCTTGGCTTCATGGCCCCGAAAGCCGGCGGGAAGGGCGCCTTCAAGCTCACGAACTCCTCCGGCCAGCCCCTCAAGATCGTGGCCGTCACCCCGAGCTGCAAGTGCACCACCACGTCGGCCCTCGCCGGCTCGGTGCTTGCGCCGGGGCAGACCGTCTCACTCGAGGCCGTGCTCGAGGGCGTCTCGATGCCCCAGACCCACCGCGCCAGCATCCGCGTGGCGGTCGAGGGCTACTCGCAGCCGCTCGAACTCGTCCTGCGCGGCGAGACCGCGCGCGCCATCCGCGCCGTGCCCCCGATCCTCAACGCCGTCGCGGGCAAGCCGCGGCAGGGACGCTTCGTGATCGAGAGCCTCGACAAGAAGCCGTTCCGCATCTGCGCCATCTCGGGCCGCGCGCCCGAGTACATCGGCTACGCCCCCGGCGACGCGCCGCGCAACACGTACCTGGTGCGCTTCGACCTCGACACGTGGCAGCCCACGTTCCCCGCGTACTTCGTGGTCGAGACCGACCGCGAGGAGTGCCCGGTGTTCGACGTCTGGGTGCGCAACGAGGCCACGCTCCCGCAGCCGGGCTTCCGCATGAAGGAGTACCGCGTGAACGCCGGCCGCATCGACCTCGGCGGCACGGGGCAGGTCACCGTCGAGATGGACGACCCCGGCGAGGACATCCTGGCCGTGGAGAGCGGCTCGCCCGACGTGCGCATCGACCTCGTGGGCCAGAAGGGCGACGGCACGCTGCGATCGATCATCCTGAACGTCGTGCCCACGGGCCCGAAGCCCGGGCTCCTCTACGCGCCGTTCAAGATGTACGGCCGCGAGAAGGAACAGGCGCTCATCCTGTTCGCGACCGTGCGCCCGAAGGGCGCGAAGGACTGCGACGGCTGCCCGGCGGAGTCGCCGGCG
>CAYTYU010000077.1:0-3930 GCA_964440815.1 uncultured Chitinophaga sp. | reverse complement strand
CGGCCGTCGACGCGGTCGTCGCGGCCCACGGCGAGCACGTCCGTGCCGCCGCGGAGCAGGGCGTGGCCCGCTGCGCCGCGCGCTGGCAGGCGTCGGACGGCGATGATGCCGCGTTCGCGGCCTTCTGCGCGCGGCACTTCGCGGCCGATGCCGCTGCACGCGCACGGCTCCTCGACCGACTGGAGGAATCCGTCCGCCAGATCGAGGGCCACCTCTACGAGATGCGCCGCGCGCTGCGGCGCTGGAACGACCTCGCGGGCGACGAGCTCGCGGGCTTCGACGAGGCGGTCGCCGCGTTCGACCCCGCGCCCGACCTGAGCGACCAGCTCTACAAGCAGAAGATCGCGTTCATCGCGCTCCTCAACTTCGACCGCCCGGACCTGAAGCGGATGCTCGCCGAGGGCGACCGCTGGTCGATCGACGACTGGGCCGCCGCACGCGTCGCGCAGCGCTTCGGGCCGCGCATCCCGGCGGAACTCGCCGACCACGCCCGTCGCGTCGGCCATGAGGCGCAGAACTTCGTCTCGCGCTTCCACGTGCCGGTGGGCACGATGGTCGACGCAAAGGGCAAGCGCTGGTTCGAGCCCGACCGCGCGCTGCTCGCCCACTGGCTGGTGCGCGAGGAGATCAAGGCCGGCTACGGCGACCCCGACGGCCTGGACAAGCAGCATGCCCTCATGTGGGTGATGGCGCGCGCGATCGACGGCAGCATCCCCCGCGCCGTGATGGAACGCACCACGGGCGGCGCCGCGTGGGATCCCGCGCGCAACACCATCGGCGGAACGCCGGTTGCCGCGGCCGACACCATCGGCCCCGAGCGCTACCGCCACCTCCTGGCCCACGCCGAGGTCGCGCGCCGCTTCGATCCGCACTACCCGGAGGCGCCGAGCGCCATCGCGCGCAAGTTCGACCTCGCGCGCGAGATCGCCGAGCAGGACGTCGAGCGCCTCCTGGTCGAGCTGCTCGACCACCCGGTGCGCGCGCGCCTGGCTGCGTTCCTGCGCACGAAGCTCGGCCGCGCGCCCGAGCCGCACGACATCTACTTCGACGACGTGGCCGAGTCGCGCCCCGCCGCCGAGCTGAACGCCGCGGTGCGCAAGCGCTTCCCCGACGAGGCCGCATTCCAGCGCGCGCTGCCCCAGGTGCTGCGCGAGCTCGGCTTCCCCGCCGACGATGCCGACTTCCTGGGCACGCGCATCTCCGTCGAGATCGCCAAGGGCTCGGGCCACGCCATGCGCCCGATGCTCGATGGCTACGGCGCGTGGCTTCGCACCAACCGCCTGAAGGACGAGCTCGGCTGGGACGGCTTCGACACCGCCATGCACGAGCTCGGGCACAACCTCGAGCAGCTCTACAGCGCCTTCTGCGCGCCGCGCGCCGCGCTGCAGAACGTGCCGAACACCGCCTGCACCGAGGCGTTCGCGTTCCTCTACCAGTCGCTTGCGAAGCGCGTGCTGGGCATCGAAGACGCCGCCGATGCGCAGCGCTCACAGGACCTCGACGCCGTGGCCACCATGCTGGCCGCGCGGCAGATCGCGGGCCCGAGCCTGGTGGAACTGCGCATGTGGCGCTGGATCTACGCCAACCCCAAGGCCACGCCGGCAGAGCTGCGCGACGCGACGCTTGCGATCGCCGCCGAGGTGTGGGACCGCCACTACAAGCAGGACTTCGGCCCCGACCATGCGCGCATCCTGGCCGCCTACCAGCACATGGTGGGGCATCCGCTCTATCTCGCCGACTACACGCTGGGCCACGTGATCAGCCACCAGATCCGCGCGCACCTGCGCGGGCGCGACCTGGCTGCCGAGACGAAGCGCATCTGCTCGATCGGCCGGCTGACCCCGGACCTGTGGATGCACAAGGCGGTGGGAAGCGGCGTCGACATCCGGCCGCTTGCCGACGACTGCGCCGCGGCGCTCGGGCGCCTGGGGGTGGCGTGATCGGGGCGGGGTGGGGCGGTGGGCGTGTGGTGCGGGCGTCCCTCGCGGCGATCGCGACCCTCGCGACCGCCGCCCTGATGCTCGCCTGCGACGCCCCGCGCTACGAGAACAACTGGAACCGCGTGCAGACCGGCATGACCCGCGAGCAGGTCACCGAGCTCCTGGGCGAACCCTCCTCGCGGCACCGCCCCAAGTACTCCGAGGAAGAGCGCCTGCAGGCCGCCACCACCGGCACCGCCGTGGTCGCCGAACGCTGGCAATACGGCGACACGCTCTCCAGCTTCGCCACCGGCGCCCTGATGCCCAACGAAGCCGACGAACGCGCCTGGTGCGTCTTCTTCGGCCCCGACGGCACCGTCACCGACCGCCGCGCCCCCTCCTGGAAATAGGTGCCAGGAACCCCTGTCCCCATTTTCCGCGGCGGGGCGCCCCGCCCATGCTGGTGGAAAATCCACCATCAACTGGGGGATTTTCCACCAGCTGACGTTATCCTTGCCAGGCAGTGCACCCCCGCCGCGCGCAGCAGCAGCTTGAGGAAGCCCTTCGGGACACCCCCGTGGTGCTGCTGCATGGCGCGCGCCAGGTCGGCAAGACGACCCTCGCACGGGCGATGTCCGCCGGACGGCGTCCGCGTGCGTATGCAACGCTCGACGACGGCGCGGAGCTGTCGGCGGCGACTGGCGACCCGAGCGGCTTCATCAATGCGCTCTCCGGTCCAGTCGTGCTTGACGAGGTGCAGCGTGCGCCGGCCCTCTTCCGGGCGATCAAGGCCTCGGTCGACCGTGACCGGGCGCCCGGGCGCTTCCTGCTCACCGGCTCGGCGAACGTCATGGTCCTGCCCGCGCTCTCCGAGTCGCTTGCCGGCCGCATCGAGGTTGTCCCGCTCTGGCCGCTCTCCCAGGGCGAGATCGAGGGCACGAAGGAGCGGTTCATCGATCGTGCGTTCGGGGACCGCGCGCCTTCGTGGGAAGCGCCGCCGGCGGGTGCGCGTCCCCTGCTCGAGCGTCTGGTTCGTGGCGGGTTCCCGGAACCCTCCGCGCGACCCGATGCCCATCGCCGGGATGCATGGTTCAGCGCCTATGCGGACGCGACGCTCCGGCGGGAGGTGCGGGAGCTGTCGGGCGTCGAGGGCCTCAGCGAGCTCCCCCGCCTGCTCTCCGTGCTCGCGGCGCGTGCCCGCGGCCTGCTGAACGTCGCAGACGTCGCGCGGACGCTCGGCATGCCGCAGTCGACGGTTCGGCGGTACATCGCGCTCCTCGAAGCGACCTTCCTGGTGGTGATGGTGCCGGCATGGACCACGAGCCGCTCCTCGCGGCTTGCGAAGAGTCCGAAGGTCGTGATCTGCGACAGCGGCCTGGCATGCCACCTGGTCGGGGCCGACCTGCGCCGGCTCCGCGACGATGGCGCCGCGCGCGGCGCGATGCTCGAGAACTTCGTGGCGATGGAACTGATGAAGCAGCGGGGCTGGAGCGAAGCGCGCCCGGTGCTGCACCACTTCCGCACCGCGAACGGCCAGGAGGTCGATTTCGTGCTTGAGGACCGGGCGGGCCGCATCGTCGGCATCGAGGTCAAGTCGGCAGGAACCGTGACGAGCGACGACTTCCGCGGCCTTCGCGCGCTGCGCGAGCTTGCGGGGCGCAAGTTCGTTCGCGGGATCGTGCTCCATGGCGGCGGCGAGACGGTGGGGTTTGATCCCACGCTGATGTCGGCGCCGGTGTCAGCCCTCTGGTCGGGGTGAAGCACCGCCCACTCCCCGGAAAATAGGGACAGGCGTTCCTGGCACCTATTTCGTGCGGTTGAGCAGCCAGCCGGCGGCGATGCCGGCGGGGAAGAGCATCGTGAGCACGGCGAGCTGCGACCAGTCGAAGCCGGGGGCTGCGACGGGTGCGATCGGCATGGCGGGCGCCGCGGCCGCGGGCGGCACGGCCGCGATCGGTCGTGCGGGCGGCGGGGTCACAGGCGCGGGCTCGGGCTCGGCCGCAGCATCCAC
>CAYTYU010000076.1:0-12364 GCA_964440815.1 uncultured Chitinophaga sp. | reverse complement strand
ACGGGAGCTGCGGCCGCGGCGTTCGATCCCGTCGCCATGGGTGCATCGCGCACGGCCGGCGCCGACGCGGTGCGCTCCGGCCGTCCGGCGAGCAGGAGTGCCGCCGCCGCCCCGACGAGCAGCGCACCGACGATCCACACGAGGCGCATGCCGCTCACGCCGCGGGCCTCAGGCTCTCGGCGACGGACAGGTGGTAGGCGCGCCATGCCGGCAGCAGCCCCGCGAGCGCGCTCAGCGCGACCGCGCCGCCAAGGACGATCACCGTGTCGCGCGGGTCGAGCGCGGGGTCCACGATCAAGCCGATCGAGGCGCGCAGCCAGGCGCTGGCCGCGATCCCGCCGACCAGGGCGAGCACCACGCCTGCCGCCGCGCCGGCGAACCCGATCAGGAGGCTCTCGGTGACCACCATGCCGAAGATGCGCCCCTGGCTTGCCCCGAGGACGCGCAGCACCGCCACCTGGCGCGCGCGCGCCGCCATCGAGTTGTACAGGGCGAGCATGGTGCTCAGGGCGCTCGACACCAGCACCACCACCGCCATGCCGATGAAGAGTCCGTCGACGTTCGACACGATGGCGAAGAGGCGCTGGATCTGCTGCGCCGGCTGCGCGACCACGATCGACGTGTCCCGCCGCAGGGTGTCGAACTGCTGCTGCATCGCGGCGCTCGCGTCGCTTCCGGGCCGCGTGGGCAGGCGCAGCAGGATCCCGGTGATCAGGCGGTCGGCATCGGTGAGGTCCGCGGTGCCGATCTTGCCGTGCTGGCCCTCGCGCTCGCGGCGGTCGAAGGCGTGCAGGATCCAGCTCGACTCGAGGTCGATGAAGAGCGCTCGGTCATGCGCGCTGCCGGAGGGCTCCAGGACGCCGACCACCTTGAACGGGAACTCGGTGTGCACGTGTCCGGCGTGGTCGTCGCCTCCCTCGCGGCTGCCGCCCGACCCGTGCGTGAGGAACACCTCCTGCCCGAGGCGCAGGCCCGAGCCCTTCGCCGCCGCCGCGCCCAGGACGATCTCGAACGGCCGCTCGAACAGGCGCCCCTCGCGGAGCTTCCACGGTTCGCCTGCCACGGGCTCGAACTTCGTCAGGAACTCCGTCGACGTCGCCATCGTCGGGTAGCCGCGGTAGCTGTCGCCCTGCTGGGTGGGGATCGCCCAGAGCCACGGGAACGACCCGCGGATCTGCTGGTACTTGGCCCAGGAGATCGGGTTCGCCGGGGCGTTGGCGTAGAAGATGCCGTTCAGCACGGCCACCAGCGGGCTCGGGTCCGAGCTCACCAGCAGGTGCGTGTTCCCCGAGCCGCGGTCGAAGGCGTCGCGGGCGCTCGAGCGCATGCCGAGCAGGACGAGGAGCAGCCCGACGCTCGTGGCCACCATGCCGATCGTGATCCACGTCGAGAGCGGCCGCGCCTGCAGGCTGCGGAGGACGATCCGCGTGTCGGTCAGGGGTCGGGTGCTCATGCGGCGTCTTTCGTGACGAAGGCGTCCACCGAGTCGATGCGCGTGAATCTCGCGCGCATCGCCGGGTCATGGCTCGTGCAGAGGAGGGCCGCGCCATTGGCGCAGCAGGCGTCCTGGATCAGGTCCATCGCGGCGACGGCGTTCTCGGGGTCGAGGCTCGCGGTCGGCTCGTCGGCAAGCACCAGGGCCGGCTTCGCGGCAAGCGCCCGTGCCACCGCCACGCGCTGCTGCTGCCCGACCGACAGCCGGTCGACCGGCGCCGACGGGTCCGGGATGCCGAGCGATCCGAGCAGTTCCTGCGCGCGGGCGGCGTGCGCGGAGGGGGGCGAGTCGCCGAACATCAGCGCCGCCATCACGTTCTCGAGCGCGCTGAAGCCGTGCAGCAGGTTGAAGGTCTGGAAGATCATCCCGATCCGCCGACCGCGGGCACGGTCGCGCGCGGCGCCGGCGAGCGACGTGATGCGGATGCCGGCGACCTCGATCGAGCCGGCATCGACGTCGCGCAGCCCGGCGATCAGCTGGAGCAGCGTGCTCTTGCCGCGCCCGGAACCGCCGGCAAGGAGCGCCTGCTCGCCGGCCTCGAGGCGGTAGGCGGGGATTGCCAGCGCGAATCCGCCGCCCTGGTGGGCGAAGCGCAGGTCGCGGATGTCAAGGGCGGGATCTGCCATGGGCAGGGCAGTGTAGGAGGCTGCGGACGGCGGTCACGCCACGTCGGCGAGCCCGAGCGCGTCGCCGTACGTGCGCAGGATCTTGCGGCGGAGCAGGGCGTGCTCCGGGGCATCGAGCCCGGGATCGCGGTCCACGATCGCCTTGGCATCGCGCCGGGCCAGCCGCAGCAGTTCCATGTCGTGCGCCAGGTCCGCGACGCGGAAGGGCGGCAGGCCGCTCTGTCGGCTGCCGAAGAGCTCGCCCGGACCGCGGATCGCCAGGTCCATCTCGGCGATCTCGAAGCCGTCGTCGGTGCCGGCGATCGCCTCGAGCCGCCTCGCGGCGTCCTCGGTCCCGGGGTCGCCGATGAAGACGCACAGGCTGCGCCGCGTGCCTCGCCCGACGCGTCCGCGGAGCTGGTGGAGCTGCGCCAGGCCGAAGCGGTCGGCATGCTCGACCACCATCAGCGAGGCGTTGGGGACGTCGACGCCCACCTCGATCACGACCGTCGCCACCAGGACGTCGAGCTCGGCGCGCCGGAACCGGTCCATCACGGCCTCGCGCGCGTCGCGGTCGAGCCGACCGTGCACCACGCCCACGCGCAGGCCGGCGAAGACGCCGTCGGACAGCGCGCGGGCGGTGCCCTCGGCATCCTTCAGCCCGTCGGCGCGTTCCTCGACCGCGGGCACCACCACGTAGCACTGCTCGCCGCCGTCGATCCGCTCGCGCACGTAGCGGTAGACCTCCTGCTCGCGGTCGCGCCCCACCACGCGCGTGGCCACCGGCTGGCGGCCGGCGGGACGCGAGCGGATGGTCGAGACATCGAGGTCGCCGAACACGGTGAGGCTCAGCGTGCGCGGGATCGGCGTGGCCGTCATCACCAGGACGTGCGGCACCTCGCCGGACGGCCCCGCGGACTTCTCGCGCATCGCGGCGCGCTGCTCGACGCCGAAGCGGTGCTGCTCGTCGATCACCGCGAGGCCGAGGTTGCGGAACACCGCGCCCTCCAGGAGCAGCGCGTGCGTGCCGACGGCCACGTGCGACTCGCCGGAGGCGAGCCGTGCGAGCGCCTCGCGCCGCGCCGCCGCCCCGAGGCTGCCGGTCACCAGTTCCACGCGCACGTCGCTTCCGGACAGGAATCGTGCGATCGACGCGGCGTGCTGCTCGGCAAGCAGCTCGGTCGGCGCCACCAGCGCTGCCTGCAGGCCGGCCGCCACGGCGGCCAGCATGCCGTAGAGCGCGACGGCCGTCTTGCCGCTGCCGACGTCGCCCTGCAGCAGCCGGTTCATCGGCAGTGCCTGCGCGAGGTCCCCGGCGATCTCGCCGCACGCGCGGTCCTGCTCGCCCGTGAACGGCCAGGGGAAGCGAGCGCGGATCCGAGCGTCGACCGCCTCCGTGACGGGAATGCGCGGGGCACGCGCCCCGGTGCGCATCCGGTGCTTCTTCATCATGACGCCCAGCTGCAGCTGCAGGAACTCCTCGAAGGCGAGGCGCCTCCTCGCCTCGAGCTGCTCGTCGCGGTCGCGCGGCGCGTGCATGCGCCGCACGCACTCGTCGAGCGGCGGCAGCGCACGGGACGCGCGGTACTCGGCCGGCAGCGGATCCTCGAGCTGCGGCAGGATCGCGGGCATCGCGGCCCGGACGGCGCGCTCGATCGCGGCGCTCGCGATCTCCTCGCTCGCCGGGTACACGGGCCGCAGCCGTGCCTCGCGCGCGGGCGGCGCGTCGCCGTCGGCCAGCGGTTCCCAGCGCGGGTTCGAGAGCTCGAGGTACCGCCCGCGCAGCTTCGCCTGGCCCTGCAGCATGCCGCGCATCCCGGGATGGAGCTTGCCGCGCATCCACGGGGCGTTGAACCACACCGCGCGCACCGTGCCCGTGCCGTCCTCGAACGTCGCCTCGGTGCGCGGCTTGGGTCGCGGGGCATGGCGGACCGAGGCGACTTCGACCCGCAGCGCGGCGACCGGGCTCTCCCCGCCTTCGCAGAGGCCAATCAGGTCCGCGACCGACTGCTCGCCGCGGTCATCCTCGTAGCGAAGCGGGAAGTGGCGCAGCAGGTCCGCGGCGGTCTTGATCCCCAGGTGTCCCAGTGCCTCCGACGTGCGCGGCCCGATGCCGGGGATCGCGCCGACGGGCGTGCTCGGTCGCAGGTCGGTGGCAGGCATGTCGGGTTCCGGTTCGTATCGTACGAACGTGGCCCGTCGCCCCTTCGATCCCCGGCTTGCGCGCGGCGGGTTGTTCGATCCGGCACCGGCCGCCGCGCCGGCCGCACCCGCCGCACCGCGCGCGGAGGCCGCGCCCGCGTCCGACGCGATCTCGGTCACCGAGGCAAGCGCCGTCATCCGCCGGGCCATCGAGTCCGCCGGCCGCCTGCGCATCGTGGGCGAGGTGTCGAACTTCTCGAACCGGCAGCACTGGTACTTCACGCTCAAGGACGGGGAATGCCAGCTCGACTGCGTCATGTGGGCAAGCGCCACGGCCTCGGCCGCATGCCGCCCGGCGGACGGGCTCGAGGTGGTGGTCGAGGGCACGCCCACCCACTACGGCCCGCGCGGGCGCACGCAGCTCGTGGTGCGCTCGATCGAGCGCCGCGGCGCGGGGACGCTCCAGCAGCAGTTCGAGGAACTCTGCCGAGCGCTGCGCGCGCAGGGCTACTTCGACGAGGCCCGCAAGTCGCCGCTGCCGGCGTACCCGCGCGCGATCGCGGTGGTGACCAGCGCGCAGGGCGCGGCGCTCCAGGACGTGCTCCGCACCGCACGGCTGCGCGCGCCGTTCGTGCGCATCCTCGCGGTCGACGTGCCGGTGCAGGGCGATGCCGCGGCACCCGCCGTCGCCCGCGCGGTCGATGCCCTCGACCGACGCGCGGCCGAGCTCGGGCTCGACGCCGTGATCGTCACCCGCGGGGGCGGCAGCATCGAGGACCTCTGGGCCTTCAACGAACGCGCGGTCGCCGACGCCATCTTCCGCGCGCGCATCCCGATCGTCGCGGCCATCGGCCATGAGTCCGACGTCACCGTCGCCGAGCTCGTCGCCGATCGCCGTGCGTCCACGCCGACGGCCGCGGTGATGCTGCTCCTGCCCGACCGCGACGGCATGCAGCAGCAGTCCGACCACCTGCATGACCGCCTGCGGTTCCTCATGCAGCGGCGGGCGCACGACGCGCGCGTCCTGGTCGACCGGCTCGCGCGCCATCCGGGCCTGAAGTCGCCGACCGCGGGCATCGCCGTGCGCCGCGCCGAACTCGATCGCGCGTGGGCACGCCTCGGCCGCGCCGCCGCCGCGCGCCTCTCCACGGAGGCCGCACGCCTCTCGGAGTGCCGCGCCCGGCTCGAGCGCGTCCGGCCGGCCGCACGCCACGCCGTGGCGGGCGAGCGCCTCGCGGCGCTCGAGGCCCGGCTGCGCTCGGCCGTTCGTCGTGCGGCATCGGACCGGCGCCGGCGCCTGGAGACCGCCGACCGCGGGCTCCGGATCCTCGGGCCGGGCGAGACGCTCGCGCGCGGGTGGTCGCTCACCTTCGATGCCGAGGGCCGCCTGGTGCGGCGCACGTCCGACGCGGCGCCGGGAAGCGCGATCTCGACGCGCCTGGCCGACGGCGTCGTGCGTTCGCGCGTGGAGTAACCTCGTCCGCCGATGAAGAAGCCCCCGCGCAAGCCTGCCGGCGACGCTGCACCGACCGAGATCGATCCGCAGGTGGCGGCGCTCGGCTTCGAGGAGGCCGTCGAGCAGCTCGAGGCCATCATCGAGCGCATGGAGCGCGGCGAGATCGCCCTCGAGGACAGCCTGCGCGAGTACGCGCGCGGCGATGCGCTGGTGCGGCGGTGCCGGCAGATCCTCGACCAGGCGGAGCAGCGGATCGAGGCGATCTCGGGCCAGGCGCTCGACGCCGGCGCGCGCCCGGACGCCGCGGAACCGCCGTTCTGAGCCGCACGATGCCCGACTGGACCGACGTGCTGATCACGCTGCCCACGGCGCTGAACGTGGCGTTCATGTTCGCCCTCGGAGCGTGCGCCGGGAGCTTCATCCACGTCGTGGCCTACCGGATGCCCGAAGGGCTGAGCGTGGTGCGGCCGCCGTCGCGCTGCCCGTCCTGCGGGCTTCGGCTTCCGTGGCACGCGAACATCCCGATCGTGAGCTACCTGCGGCTGCGCGGCCGGTGCGCGGCCTGCGGCACGCCCATCCCGCGCCGGTACCTGGTGGCCGAGGTCGGCTTCGGGATCCTGTTCGCGCTGATCTACGCCGTGCTCTTCCTGCCGGGCCCCGGCTCGGCGTGGTATCCGGTGGGCGGCGGGTGGTGGCACGCGCAGGGCGTGTTCGCCATCCCGGCGTTCATGGTGGTGCTGTGGGCGGTGGGGTCGCTGGCGGCCATGACGCTCTGCGATGCGCGCACCTACCTGATCCCGGTGGCGATTCCCACGTGGGGATCGGTGGTGGCGATCCTCGGGTGGCCGATCGCCGCCTGGGTGGCCGGTCCGCAGGACATGGATCGCTTCCCGATTCCCGTGCCCGAATGGCCGGCGTGCGTCGCCGCCGCGATGGCGATGGGTGGGCTGGCGATCGGCCGCATGCTGCTCTGGACCGGCGCGCTGCCGCCCTCGTTCGCCGACTACGACGACTACGCGAAGGACGAGGACGACGTCTTCGCCGACTATCCGCACGCCCGCCGAGAGATGGTCAAGGAGGCCGCGTTCATCGGCCCGGCGGTGCTCCTCGGCGGCATCGGCTGGGTGATCGGCACCCGCACCGCCGCGCCCGAGGCGATGCACCCCGCGGTGGCGGCATTCTTCGCCGCCTGTGCCGGGTTCGTGGTCGGCGGCGCCGTGATCTGGGCACTGCGCATCGTGGCATCCCTCCTGCTGGACACCGAGGCGCTTGGGCTCGGGGACGTGCACCTCATGGCGTGCGCCGGCGCGGCCTTCGGCTGGAAGGCGGCCGTGATCGGGTTCTTCGTGGCCCCGTTCGTCGGGATGGTGGCGTGGGCGATCAGCCTGGCGCGGTCCACCCCATGGCGGATTCCCTACGGACCCTCGCTCGCGATCGGGGCCACCGTGGCCTATTTCGGGTCACCCGTCCTCGGGCGGGTGGTCGGCGGGGTCTTGGCCGTCATGCAGGTGGCCGCCGACCGGGCACGCGAGGAACCGGGTGGTGCACTGGCGCTTGCGGCGGTTCTGGCGATCGGGGCCACTGCCTTCGCCCGCGCCACCCGCGGGGGCCGCGGCCTGCCGGCCATGGCGGCGGTGCTGCTGATGCTCGGCGCCACCATCGCCTGGATCCTCTCGGCGGCCGCCCGCCCGATCGGGGGGATCGTGGTGGGCGTCCTGCTGGTGGTCGGGTGCGCCCTGGGGGCGCGCCTGGCACGGCCGCACCTCGAGGACGGCACCGGTCCCCGGACCGCGGTCGCCCGCATCCTCAAGGTGCTCGCCTTCACCGTGGTGGCGGCGGGGGCGTTCCTCCTGGTCGCTCGTCCGGGCGGATCCTGAGCGCGGACGGGCTTTACAGGCGATCCGGAACCTGATGCAATGTGACCCGCGGCGCAAGGAAGCGCGCGCCCGGCCCGCACGCCGGTTCCCGTGGCGACCTCACGAAAGGACTCGTACCCATGCGTTCCACCTCGATCCTGGCTCTCCCCGCGCTCGCGCTCTGCGCGGCGCTCGTCGGCTGCAACGATTCGCAGAAGGCGGCGAACTCCGACCTGCTCGAGCAGAACGACGACCTCGTCAAGCAGCTCGCGCAGAAGGACGACAGCCTCAACGCGATGGGCGAGCAGCTCGCGCGCCTGCAGCAGGTGAACGACACGCTCGAGCAGCAGCTCGCCGACTGCACCAAGCAGGCCGGCGCGCCCGCACCAGCCGCGGAGACGGTCACCGTCACCGACGTGCGCGACTTCCAGGGGATCGACGGCGTCGAGGCCACCGTGCACGGCGACGACGTGCACCTGACCATCTCCAACAGCCTGCTCTTCGACTCCGGCAAGACCTCCCTCAAGGATGGGGCCAAGCGCTCGCTCGACCGCATCGCGGCGGCGATCAAGGAGAAGTACGGCGACCGCGAGGTCATGGTGGTCGGGCACACCGACACCGACCCGATCAAGCGCGCCTCCTTCGCGTCGAACTACCACCTCGGCTTCGAGCGTGCCTACGCGGTGCGCGGCTACCTCGACCGCAAGGGCGTGACCGGCGCGCACATGGGCCTCGTGAGCTTCGGCCCCGACCGTCCCGAGGCCTCGAAGGACCGCAGCCGCCGCGTCGAGGTGATCGTCACCGGCAAGGCCGCCCCCGGACCCGATGCCGCCGTGACCCGCGCCGAGGCGCCGAAGAACGCGCCGAAGGCCGCCGCAAAGGCCCCGGCGAAGTCCTCGCGCACCACGCGGTGACCTCCGCCGGCCGACCACGGGCGCCGCGCGAGCCGTTCGGGCACGAGGAACTCCTTGCGAGCCGCGTGTTCCGCGTCGAGCGCGTGCGCTTCGTGGACGGCGCGGGGCGCGAGATCGTGCGCGAGGTGGTGCGCCATCCCGGTGCGGTGACGGTGGTGCCCGTGCTCGAGGACGGGCGGCTGGTCACGATCCGCAACTGGCGCATCGCCGTCGGAGGATGGCTCGAGGAGTTCTGCGCCGGCAAGCTCGAGCCCGGCGAGGATCCCGCGCCCGCGGCCGCGCGCGAGCTCGAGGAGGAGACCGGCTTCCGCGCGGAAGAGGTCCGCGCGGTCGGGACGTTCTTCACGAGCCCGGGCCTGACCGACGAGCTGATGCACGTGTTCGAGGCACGCGGGCTGTCGCCGGTGCCGCGCCGCCTCGAGGTCGGCGAGGAGATCGAGGTCGCGGTGCGCACCGTCGCGGAGGTCGAGGCGATGATCCGCGACGGCGGCATCCGGGACGCCAAGACGATCGGCGCCTTCGCGCAGTGGCGACTGCACGGGGGCGGACGGGCATGACGTGGGAGCGTGCCGACCCCGGTCCGCCGAACCCGCTCTCGTGGTCGGTGCCGCTGGTGTCGGTCCTGGGGATCCGGTTCCGGATTCACTTCTCGTTCCTCCTCTTCGCCGCGCTCGTCGTCCTGCGCGCCACGGTCGGGCCGCCCGAATCGTCCTGGCTGCACGGTGCGAAGGCGGCGGCGCTGCAGCTGGGAGCGCTCCTCGTCGTCGTGTTCTGGCGCGAGCTGGTGCGCGCCTTCGTGGTGCGCTCGGCGGGCGGCACCACCGACGAGGTCATGCTCTGGCCGCTCGGAAGCCTGCAGGGGATCGATCCGGCCCCGGGATGGCTTCCGGCGCTGCTCTCGGCCTGCGTCGGGACCGCCGCCGCGGCAGTGCAGCTGGCGGCGGTCGGCATCGCGCTCGGCACCGTCGGCGGCGACTGGACGGCGGCGCTTCCCGACCCGATGACCGCGGAGTGGCTCACCACGCCGCACCCGTGGTGGATGACGTGCCTGTGGTTCCTCCAGTGGACGGGCGTGCAGGTGGCGATCCTCTCGCTCCTGCCCATGCTGCCGCTCGACGGCGGGCGCATCGCGGAGGCGTTCATCATCCGGCGCCGGGGAACGTTCGATGCGCCACGCGCGGCGGCGGCGTTCTCGCTCTTCGCGGCATCGCTTGCCGGCGTGGTCGCCATCGTGCGCGACCTCGCCACGGTGATGGCGGTGGCGATCGCCTGCGCGGGCTTCGCGGTGCTCCAGCTGTGGCGGCTGCGCGCGGGCGATGCGGTGGCCCGCTCCGGGACGGGTGGCTGGGGCCTGCAGTCGGGGGGCATCGGCGGTGCGACCCCGGCGGAACCCGACCCCGACCGGGAGGCCCGCGAGGAGGCCTCGCGCCGGCGCGAGCAGCGCGCGGCCGAGGACCGGGAGGTTGACCGGATCCTGGAGAAGATCGCCCGCGACGGGGCGGATTCCCTCACCAAGGCCGAGCGAGAGGCGCTGGCGCGCGCGACCGAACGACGCCGCGGCGGCGGCGGCGCCTGAGCGCGGCGACTATCGTCCCCGCCTCTCCCATGGGAATCCACGACCGTCCGTATGCCCGTCCCGACGCGCAGCCCCCGGTGCACCGTCGGCCAGGCGGGTGGTCGGTCACCACGTGGATCATCGCGCTGTGCGCGGCGGTGTTCGTGGTCGACGGGTTCCTGGGCTACCGGCTCGACCCGGTGCGGTCGGAGCCGCTCGTCGGCATCGACCCTGCCAGGCTCGCCGAGGTCCGCCCCTCCGAGTTCTCCCTCCGCCCGCCGGAGTCACGGTTCTCCCTGCAAGGGGTGGCCACGCTTGGAGACCAGCCGGTGGCGATCGTCGACTACCGCCCGATGCGGCAGCTCGAGTCACTGGGCTACTTCTCGACCGCCAAGGCGGTGTGGAACAGGGACCCGGTGCTGGGGGCGTCCGGGTTCGAGGTGTGGAGGTTCATCACCTTCCAGTTCCTGCACGCCAACCTGAACCACATCCTGTTCAACATGCTCACGCTGTTCTTCTTCGGGGGAATGGTTGAGCGCTACCTCGGCGGCAAGCGCTACCTGGCCTTCTACCTCCTGTGCGGCACCGCGGGGGCGCTGATGTACCTCGCGCTCAACGGGCTGGCGATCGGCGGCCAGGCCCTGTTCGGCGAGACGTTCCGTGCACCCGGACTCCTCTTCAACGATCCCGCCACGCCGCTCGTGGGCGCCTCCGCCGGCGTGTTCGGGGTGCTCATGGCCGCGGCGTTCCTCGCGCCCAACGCCACGGTGCTCTTCTTCTTCGTGATCCCGATGCGGCTCTCGACGCTGGCCTACGGCCTGCTGGCGTTCGCGCTGCTGGCGGTGATCTTCGGCTGGGTGAACGCCGGCGGCGAGGCGGCGCACATCGGCGGCGCGCTGGCGGGCTGGTACCTGATCAGGAATCCCACGCACCTGCACGGGTTCTTCGACTTCCTCGGCCAGTACGACCCGACCAGCCGCGTCGCGGCCGCGCGCGTGGCGGTCCGGCGCGGCACGGTGCGCGGCGGCATCGACGGCGCCGAGGTGAACCGCATCCTGGACAAGATCACTGCGCGCGGCATCCACTCGCTCACCGAGGCGGAGAAGCGCACGCTGCGCGAGGCGAGCCGGCGTTGACCGCGGGGCCGCTCCGCTTCGAGGTCCTGGCGCGGGCGTCCGGCGGGCAGGCGCGCCTCGGGCGCGTGACCACCCCGCACGGGTCCTTCGACACGCCGGCCTTCATGCCGGTCGCGACGGCCGCGGCGATGAAGGGGCTGACGCCGGCGCAGGTGCGCGGCACCGGCTCGCAGGTCATCCTGAACAACGCCTACCACCTGATGCTGCGGCCGGGCAGCGCGCGCATCGCGGCGATGGGCGGCTCGCACCGGTTCATGCGCTGGGGCGGCCCGATCCTCACCGACAGCGGCGGCTACCAGGCCTACAGCATGTCCGACACGGCCAACCTCGACGAGGACGGCGTGACGTTCCGCAGCTTCGTCGACGGCTCGCGCGTGCACCTGGGGCCCGAGTCGAGCATGCGGGTGCAGAACGAGATCGGCGCCGACATCATCATGGCCTTCGACGACTGCCCGCCGGCCGCGCCGCACTCGACCGAGTCGGACGAGCGCCGCCAGGCCCGCACGCGCCGGGTGCCCGACCACCGCCGGCGGATGGAGGAAGCGCACGAGCGGACGCTCCGCTGGCTTGCCCGGTGCGTGCGCGCGCACGCCCGCCCGCAGGACCAGGCGCTCTTCGGCATCGTGCAGGGCGGCACCGACCTCGACCTGCGGCGACGCTCCGCCGAGGCGACGTGCCAGTTCGACCTGCCCGGATACGCCATCGGCGGCGTGGCGGTCGGGGAGGGCACCGACGCCATCCGCCAGGTGGTCGAGTTCACGGCGCCGCTCCTGCCGGCGGATCGGCCCCGTTACCTGATGGGGGTCGGCTACGAGCGTGACCTCGTGATGGCGGTGGCGGCCGGCGTCGACATGTTCGACTGCGTGCTTCCCACCCGAAACGGCCGCAACGGCAACGCGTTCACCCGGACCGGTCCCGTGCGGCTGCGCAACGCCTGCCATGCGGACGACCCACGCCCGATCGACGAGTCCTGCGACTGCGAGGCATGCGCCGGTGGGTTCAGCCGGGCGTACCTGCGGCACCTCTTCATGGCCGAGGAGATGCTGGGGCCCACCTTCGTGAGTGTCCATAACATCCGGCACTTCCAACGCCTTATGCTGGACATCCGAACCGCGATCCGTGAAGATGCGTGGTCCGCCCTGGCCCTGGCGTGGCCATGCCTCGGGCGGCGTGACGACCCCCAGGACACCGACCAATGACCGATC
>CAYTYU010000075.1:0-12789 GCA_964440815.1 uncultured Chitinophaga sp. | reverse complement strand
CGCAGCCGCGCGGCGACGTCGCGCAGCGTGGCCGGACGGCGCAGCACCAGGAGCCGCCCCGCCCCCTCGTCGAGCGAAGGCCGCGCGGCGAGCGCGTGCACCTCGAAGGCCGGTTCCTCGTAGGGGTGCACCGCGCGCATCGCGGCGATCGCCCACGCCAGGCGCGCCCGCGACACCACCGTCTCGACGCGCTCCTCGCGCACTTCCTCGGTGCGGCCGCGGCGGCCGACGGCGGGGTTCGAGCCCTCGCCGCCGCGGAAGGAGCCGGTCACCTCCGAGCGCGTGGTGCAGCGGTCGTAGTTCCCGATGCGGCCGGCGCCGGCCTCGTCGAGTGCGTCGCGCACGCGCGCGGAAGCCTCCGGGGGCACGAAGACCACCAGCTTGAAGCGCTCGCCGTCCGGCAGCCCCTCGGCCGGGCGCAGCGGCTCGAACCCGGCGGCCCGCGCCAGTTCGCCCGCACCGCCCGCGATTCCCTCCGCGAGCCAGTCGTTCACGCCGCCCTTCACCGCATCGAGCGCCGTGTGCGGCGAGAGCAGCGCCACCCCCGCCTGCGCGGCGCCGAGCAGCACGCGCTCGCGCGGGTCGGCGGCATCGAGCCGCTTCACGGGATCGAAGATCGGCGGGTGGTAGGCGACCACCGCGTCGGCGCGCAGGGCGAGCGCCTCCTCCAGCACCTCGGCCGTCCAGTCGACGGAGACCAGCACGCGCCCGCACGGGGCCTCGCGGTCGCCGAGCAGGAGGCCGACGTTGTCCCACGGCTCGGCCAGGCGCGACGGCGCCACGCGCTCCATGGCGGCGGCCAGGGCACCGACCGTCGAAGGCCGCGCGGCCGGTGGCCGCGGCGTTCGGCGCGAGCGGGTCGCGCGCGGGGCGGGCCGGGGTCGTCGCGGCGGCTGGCGTGCCATGGCGCGCAAGGGTAGCGTTCATTCGTCCGGAAACCCCTTGACCCGGGCCCCGGCAGAACGGATTCTGTCGTCACGCGGGCGTCGCCCGCCTTCCCCGTCCAGAGGACCGTGCGTTGACCACCCACGCCGCCCGCGACGCGTCCGACACCCGAAGCACCACCAGCGGCGCCGCAACCGGGGCGCAGTCCACCAGGAAGCACTTCGTGCTCGACACGAACGTGCTGCTCCACAACCCGCAGTCGATCTTCAAGTTCGAGGAGCACGAGGTCGTCATCCCGCTGACGGTCATCGAGGAGCTCGACAAGTTCAAGAAGAACAACGACGAGACCGGCCGCAACGCGCGCCAGGTGGTGCGCTCGCTCGACAAGCTGCGCAGCTTCGGCCACCTCTTCGAGGGCGTGACCTGGAACGAGCAGGGGGGGTCGATCCGCGTGGCGCGCTCGGAGCGCATCGCGGGCGAGCCGTCGCTCGAGCTCGAGAAGAACGACAACCTGATCCTGGGCGTGGCCGCGGCCCTCAACGCGCGCGGGCTGCGCACGATCTTCATCACCAAGGACATCAACGCGCGCGTCAAGTGCGATGCGCTGGGCATCTCCTGCGAGGACTTCGAGGCCGACCGGGTCGACGCAGACTGGCTCTACTCCGGCTACTGCACGATGCAGGTGCCCACCGACGTCATCGACGCGCTCTACCAGGAGCGCCAGCTGTCGCGCGACTCGCTCGCGGAGTACGAGGCGCGCACGCCGGACGGCGAGCCGATCCGCACCGACTCGCTGGTGCCGGCGCAGTTCGTGATCCTCGCCGACCGCGACGACCCCGGGCACACGGGCCTGGCGCGCGTCCTCGGCAACACCGGCCACCTGATCCCGGTGACCGGGCCGCGCAAGCCCGTCTACGGCATCATGGCGCGCAACGTCCAGCAGACGATGGCGCTCGACCTGCTGCTCGACGACGACGTCAAGCTGGTCACGCTCATCGGCCCCGCGGGCACGGGAAAGACGCTGCTGGCCATCGCGGCAGGCATGCAGAAGGTGCTGAAGGAGGAGCGCCTGGACAAGCTGCTGGTGGCGCGCCCCATCATGCCGCTCGGCCGCGACATCGGCTACCTGCCCGGCGACAAGGACGAGAAGCTCTCGATGTGGATGCAGCCGATCTTCGACAACGTCAGCTACCTGCTCTCGACCCGCTCGGGCGGCAGCGGCGAGGCGGAGTCCAAGAGCGCCGAGCAGCGCATGGACCAGCTGATGGCCACGGGCAAGCTGGTGATGGAGCCGCTCACCTACATCCGCGGCCGCAGCATCCCGCACCAGTTCATGATCGTCGACGAGGCGCAGAACCTGAGCCCGCACGAGGTGAAGACGATCGTCAGCCGCGTCGGCGACGGCACCAAGATCGTCCTCTGCGGCGACATCGGGCAGATCGACAATCCCTACCTCGACGCCGCCTCGAACGGCCTCGCGCACGCGATCGAGCGGATGAAGGGGCAGTCGATCGCCGGCCACGTCACCCTCTCCAAGACCGAGCGCAGCGAGCTGGCGAGCCTGGCGGCCGAGGTGCTCTGAGCCCGGCACCGGGGGCGGGCGCGGCGGCCGACGGCGAGGCGCGGGCGGAATACAATCCCCCGCCATGCTGAACCTCCGTTCGTCCAACCCCGTGATCGCCGACGACCAGCTCGTCGCGCAGGCCCACGCCGGTCCCGTCGCCAATCCCGCCACCGTCGCGGGCGTCGCCCAGAAGACGGGCTTCGCGGTCACCCTCGCGGTGCTCGGCGGCCTCTGCGGCGCGGCGCTCGTGCGCACGGTCGGCCCCGGCGCCATGATCGGCGTGTGGATCGCCTCGCTCGTGACGAGCCTGGTGTGCTTCTTCGCCCTGTGGCGCAACCCGGCACGCGCCGTGTGGGCCGCCCCGCTCTACAGCGTGACCCAGGGCGCCATGCTCGGCGTCACGGCCCTGCTGCTTGACTCGGTGCTGGCGAGCAAGGGAATCACCGCGCTCGGCGGCCTGGGGCTGCAGGCCTTCGTCATCACCCTGGCCATCACCGTGGCCATGCTGGTCGTCTACCGCGCGGGGCTCATCCGGCCGGGCAAGACGTTCGTCGCCGTCCTCACCACGCTGACCATCGGCATCGCGCTCACGTACCTGGCGCAGTTCATCCTGGGCTTCTGGGGCATCTCGATCCCGGGCATCGGCCTCGAGAGCGCGATGCAGGGCGGCCAGGGCGCGTGGATCGGGCTCGCGGTCAACGGCGTGATCCTGGTGGTCGCGTCGCTCTGGCTCATCGTCGACTTCCAGCAGATCGAGGACGCCGTGGGCGCGCGCGTGGGCAAGGAGTACGAGTGGTACTTCGCCTTCGGCCTGATGGTCACGCTGGTCTGGGTCTACATGGAGGCGCTCAAGCTCGCCTTCCGCGCCGCGATGGCCGCCAACGACCGCAAGTGACCGCCGCCCCGGGGCGCGCCCGGCTCAGCCGAGCGCGTCCCAGGCAAGCATCGCCGCGCCCAGGACGCCGGCCTCGTCGCGCAGCTTCGTGAGGCGCACGGTGGCCTTGGCGGCGATCGCCTGCGGGAAGATCCGCGCGCGCATCGCCGTCTCGACGCGGTCGACCCACGGCTTGCCGATCGCCTCGGTGAGCCCGCCGCCCAGCACCACGGTGCGCATCGACATCATGGTGACCCAGTTGGCGATCGAGAGGCCGAGCAGGTCCGCCGCCGCGTGCACCACGTCGCACACCAGCGGATCACCGGACTCGTAGCAGGCGGCGATGGCGCCGCTCCCGAGGGGCCCCGCCTTGCCGTCGGCGGCGTGGCGTGCGAGCGCCTCGTGGAACGCGGAGTCCGGGTGCAGGCCCGCGAGCGTCGTCAGCGTGCGCACGACGCCCGTGCGGCTGCAGAAGTCCTCGACGGTGCGGCTGCCGGCCTGGCCGCCCGCGTAGGCGATGACGTGGCCGAACTCTCCGGCCGTGTGCAGGTCGCCGCGCCACACCGCGTCGTTCACGACGATGCCCGCGCCGACGCCCGTCCCCACCCAGACGGCAAGCAGCGATCCGCAGCCCTGCCCCGCGCCCACGGTCGCCTCGCCCCATGCGGCGACATTCGCGTCGTTGTCCACGTAGACGGGCACGTCGAGCCGCTTGCGCAGCAGCTCGCCGAGCGCCACGTTCCTCCAGCCGAGGTTGCCGGCGGTCAGCACGACGCCGCGGCCGAAGTCGACCGGGCCCGGCGCGCCGATCCCCACGGCGGCCAGGTCCGCCGGGCGCACCTTCGCGTCCTCGCACGCGGCGGCGACCGCCGACTCGATCCGCTCGAGCACCGAGTCCCGGCCCTCGAAGGCCTTGGTCTTCTTGCGCGCGCGGCCGTGGATGCGGCCCTTGCGGTCGACGATGCCGACGGTCATGTTGGTGCCGCCGAGGTCGATTCCGGCGGCGAGTTCGCTGCGTGCCATGCGCGGGGGAAGATAGCGCCCGTCCGTACACTTCCCCTCCCATGGCCGCCGACCCGCATGGACACGCCGAGCCCGCGCCGCTCACCGCTGCGCAGGTGGCCCACGTGGCGCGGCTCGCCAAGCTGGAGGTCGCGCCCGAGGCGGTCGAGCGCTACCGGGGGCAGCTTGCCGCGGTGCTCGCGCACATCGCGCGCATCGACGCCCTCGACGTGGCGGGCGTCGAGCCCATGGCCCACCCCTTCGAGAGCCACAACCGCCTCGACGACGACGTGCCCGAGGCGCCGCTGGCGATCGAGGCAGTGCTCATGAACGCCCCGGCGGTCGAGGGACGTTTCCTGGCGGTGCCCAAGGTGCTGGCGGAGGAATCCTGACGTGGCCCTGCCCGCCCACGAGGACATGACCGCCCTGCGCGACGCGGTCGCGTCGGGCGCCGTCACCGCCGAGTCGGTCTGCGCCGAGGCGTTCCGCGCCGTGCGCGCGCAGGACGGCGCGATCAACGCCTTCCACGAGACCTTCGAGGAGCGGGCCATGGAGTGCGCCCGCGCCGTCGACCGCGACCGTGCCGCGGGCCGCCCGCTGCCGCCGCTTGCCGGCATGACGGTCGCCGTGAAGGACAACCTGGCGACGAGCTTCGGGCACACCACCTGCTCGAGCCGGATGCTCGGCACCTACCGCTCGCCCTTCGACGCCACCGCCGTCGAGCGCCTGGAGCGCGCGGGCGCGATCGTCGTCGGCAAGACCAACATGGACGAGTTCGCGATGGGTTCCTCCGGCGAGCACTGCCGCTGGGGACCGGTCGCGAACCCCTGGGACACCTCGCGCGTGCCGGGCGGAAGCAGCGCCGGCAGCGCAGCGGCGCTGGCCGCGGGCATGTGCCAGGCGTCGATCGGCAGCGACACCGGCGGCTCGATCCGCCAGCCCGCGGCCTTCTGCGGCGTGGTCGGCCTGAAGCCCACCTACGGCCGCATCTCGCGCTGGGGACTGGTGGCCTTCGGCTCGAGCCTCGACCAGGTGGGCCCGATGGCGAGGAGCGTTCGCGACGCCGCGCTCCTGCACGACGCGATGAGCGGCGTGGACCCGCGCGACAGCACCGTGGCCGACCGGCCGCCGACGCAGCTGGCCGCCTCGGTGGACCGGCCGATCGAGGGGCTGCGCGTCGGCGTCCCGCGCCAGTACCTGAGCGACGCGAACGACCCCGAGGTGAACGCGGCGGTCGCCGCGGCCGAGGAAGCGTTCCGAGCCATGGGCGCCACCGTGCACCCGGTCGACCTGCCGCTCACCGACGTCGGCATCAGCACCTACTACGTGATCGCGCCCGCGGAGGCCTCGAGCAACCTCGCCCGGTACGACGGCATCCGCTACGGCCACCGCGCCGCGCTCGCCCCCGGCGAGGACCTGGCCACGCTCTACGCGCGCACGCGCGCGGAAGGCTTCGGGCCCGAGGTGCAGCGGCGCATCATGCTCGGCACGTACATGCTGTCGAGCGGCTACTACGACGCCTACTACAAGCGCGCGCTCCAGGTGCGCCGGCTCATCAAGGAGGAGCTCGACCGGGCGTTCGCCTCCTGCGACGTGCTGCTCGGGCCCACCACGCCCACGCCCGCCTTCCGCTTCGGCGCCAACGCCGACCCGCTGGCGATGTACCTCTGCGACGTCTACACGGTCAACACCAACATCGCGGGAATCTGCGGCGTGTCGCTCCCCGCGGGCTACGCCGTGCGCGACGGCCGCCACCTGCCCATCGGCGTGCAGCTGCAGGCGAACGCATTCGAGGAAGACCGGCTGATGCGCGCGGCGCGCATGCTCGAGCGGGCGCTCGCCCCGCGCACGGCGAGGCCGGCCGGCGCGGTCACTGCGGGCGCTTGATCGCCGCGAGGCGTCGCAGCTCGCGCTCGAGGTCGCGCACGAACCGGTCGTCGTCCGGGCCCGGCGAGAACCCAAGCCGCGCCGAGCACTCGAGCGAGCCGTCGGCGAGCCTGCGCACCGTCACCATGCCGTCCTGGCCATCGGCACGCACCGTGCGGGCCACGCAGGTGCGGTCGTCGGCGTCGACGCGGTCGACCCCGACGAAGCACGCGCCGGCCACGTTTCGGATCGCCATCGGCACGTCTTCCCAGCGCGGAGCCTCGGCCGCCACCAGCGGCCGCGTCGCGACGCCGGCACCCGGGCCGCGCATCGCGCCCACCGCCGTGTCCGCGGTGCGGCCGTCCATCACCACCGAGGGCGAGAACGGGTCCTCGGGCCAGCGCACGTTGTCGGAGGCGGCGTCGGGGGCGCAGCCCCCGGCGAGCAGCCACGCCAGCGACGCCGTGGGGAAAACGACAAGCCGATAAAAGGGGTTCGAGCGCTTCGCCATGATGGCCGATCGGGCTGTTCGCGTGCATCGTAACGATGGCTGCGGCAAGGGCCCGCAGGGGGACCGATACACTTGGTGGATTCCGCCCCGAGCGGTTTCCGACGCCCGATGGCATTCGGACAGACCCAAGGCCGTGCACCCCGGTCCGGACGGCGAATTCGCCTCCGACGGAAGCTCCCCCGGCGCGCCTCGCCGCTCCTGGCGTGGCTGCGCGAGGAGCGAAACGCGGCTGCCGTGCTGGTGGTGGCATGCTTCGCGCTGGCGGCCGGCGCCGTCGTGGCCTTCGCCGACGCCTTCCCCCGCGAGTACGTCGGACAGCGCGCCGGTGCTGCGTCCGTGAACCGGCTCGAGCACACCGACACCGACGTCGCCGCCACCGCACAGCGCCAGGCAGAGGCGCGCAAGGCCGCGCCGCGCATCTATGCCGCCAACGCCGACTACGTCGAGCGCATCCGCGGCGAGATCGAGGGCCTGCCGCTCCTGGTGCGCGACAAGCCGTCGATCGCCGACCTGCAGCCGGCGACCGTCGAGCGGTACGCGCTCACCGAGGACACGTTCGAGGCGCTCCGTGCGCTGCAGGACGCCGACTCGCTCATGCAGTGGCGCGACTGGACCGACGCGCTGCTCTCGGAGCTCGCGGTCGGCGTGCCCATCGTCGCGTCGGCCGAGTTCGACGCCTTCTCGACCGCCGCCCGGCGGGCCGTTGCGCTGCCTGCGGGGGAGGACGGGATCGCCGCGGGGCCCAGGCTCGCGAGCATCGGGCGAGGCGCGATCGAGCTGCGACCCGACGACCCGATGTCGATGCGCGCGCGGCTGGTCGCGGAGGCCAGCGAGGCCGGGTTCCCGATCGTGCTCGCCCAGAGCGCCATCGCGCCGATCCTCGCCGACCCGCAGCCGACCATTGCCTTCGATCCCGCAGCCACCAAGTCCGCCGCGGACGAGGCGGCGCAGCAGGCCCAGCCCGTGCTGGTCACGCACCCGCGTGGCGAGGCGCTGTACGCGCCGGGTGACGTGCTGACGACGGACCAGGTGGCGCGCGCGCACGCCGAGCACGCCCGCCACCGCGCCTCCGCGGACCACCCCGGCATCGCCATGCCGTTCGTGGCGGCCGCGGCGATGGGACTCGGCATCGGCGTGGCGGCGGCGATCTTCCTCGGCATCCAGTCGCCGGACGTCTTCGGGCGCTGGCGCCGCCTCGCCTCGGTGCTCGCCCTCGCGCTGCTGCCGGCCGTCGCCGCCGCCGCGATGGCCGGCGTGTACCCCAGGGCCGTCGGCTTCGCCGCCGTGGGCGGCGCGCTGCTCGCCGCCGGCATCTCGACCGTGGCCTTCGGCCTGCGGGTATCGCTGGTGACGGTGCTTGCGCAGCAGCCCCTCGTGGCGGCGGTCGTCCCGGGCGGCGCGTGGATCGCGGCGATCGCCGGTCCGCTGGCCTACGCGGCGCTGCTGCGCGAAGTTCGCCACCGGTCGACGCTCGTGACCGCATCGGTCGCTGCGGCGTTCGTGTCCGCGGTTGCCGTCCTCGTCGGCACGGCCGCGCCCGGCGCGGGCGACCCGGCGGTGCTGCCGATCGCCTTCGGCGACGCCCTGATCGCGCTGGTCACCGCGCTTTTCGTCGGTTTCCTGATGATCGGGCTGCTTCCCACGGTGGAGCGCGTGTCGGGGCATGCGACGGGCCTCACGCTCGTCGAGCTGCGCGACCCGAAGCACCCGCTCCTGCGCGAGCTGCAGCGTCGCGCGCCGGGCACGTGGAACCACTCGCTGCAGGTGGCGAACATCGCCGAGGCGGCGGCCGAGTCGATCGGCGCCGACGGGCTGCTGGCCTACGTGGGCGCGCTCTACCACGACATCGGGAAGATCAACAAGCCCGAGTACTTCGTCGAGAACCAGACCGGCACCAACCGGCACGACCGCCTGTCGCCGGCGATGAGCCTGCTGGTGATCGTCGGGCACGTCAAGGACGGCATGGAGCTCGCGGCCGAGTTCCGCCTGCCCGCCCAGGTCCGCCACTTCATCGAGAGCCACCACGGCACCACGCTGATGGAGTACTTCTTCCGGGCGGCGCAGAAGCGCGCCGGCGAGGACGAGATCAACGAGGCGGACTTCCGCTACCCCGGGCCCAAGCCCGCCTCGCGCGAGGCGGCGGTGCTGATGCTCTGCGACTGCGTCGAGAGCGCAAGCCGCACCCTCAGCGAGCCGACGCCCGCGCGCATCGAGCAGCTGGTGCGCGACCTGAGCCACCGGCGCCTGGTCGACGGCCAGTTCGACGACAGCCCGCTCACGCTGCGCGAGCTCCGCACGGTCGAGGACTCGATCATCAAGAGCCTCAACGCGATCTACCACGGTCGCATCAGCTACCCGTCGCTGCGCGGCGAGGCCCGCGACGGCCGGCCGCTGCCGCGGGTGGCCTCCTGACGTCGAGGCCCGCGGCCTCGAGCGTCCGCCAGGCGGCGTTCGAGAGCGCATGGGCTTCGAGGCCGCCGAGCGCCGCCCACACCCAGCGCGCGTCCGCCTCGGCCCGCGCGGCCCCGTCCGGCACCACCACGGTGAACTCGATCGTCCGGTGAGTCGTGACGTGCGTGAATGCGCCGACCGCGCGCACCGCGAATGGCCACGCCGGCGGGCCCCCGTCCGCGGGCGTGGGAACGGTCGGCGGCTGGTGCATGCCTGCCCACATGCCGCGATCGGGCCGGCGCTCGAGCGCCACCGTGCCACCCTCGACCCAGACGAGCGACGTCCACCGCTCCACGCGCCGCGGCGCGGCGATCCGCGGTGCGGGGATCACCGACTGCGTGCCGTGCGCACGCGCCGCGCACGCGCCTTCGAGCGGGCACGCGCCGCAGCGTGGCGACGCCGGCGTGCAGACGGTCGCCCCGAGCTCCATGAGCGCCTCGTTGAGCACCGCCGGCGAGGATGACGCCTCGACCAGCCGGGCTGCCTGCGTCCATGCCCAGCGCTCGGACGCGGCATCGGCCACGCGCGCCGGCGCACCGGCCGCGCGCGACAGCACGCGCAGCACGTTTCCGTCGACGATCGGCACGCGCGCGCCGAAGGCGATGCTCGCGATGGCGCCGGCCGTGTAGCGGCCGATCCCCGGCAGCGCGCGGAGCTCGTGCTCGGCGCGCGGCACCTCGCCGCCATGGCGGTCGCGGATGGCGCGCGCTGCCGCATGCAGGAGGCGTGCGCGGCGGTAGTAGCCCAGGCCCTGCCACGCCGCGAGCACCTCGTCCTCCGGAGCGGCCGCGAGCGCCGACGTGCTGGGGAATCGCGCGACGAAGCTCCCGAACGCCTCGACGACGCGCGAGACCTGCGTCTGCTGGAGCATCAGCTCGCTCACCAGCGCTCGATAACCAGAGCGTTCCTGTCGCCACGGGAGCGCCCGGGCCGCTCCGGGGAACCACAGCTCCAGGGCATGCGCGATCCCGGCGGGGTCGGAGACCTCCGGCCAATCCGCGGTCTGCGAAGGGTTGGAACCCCGAGCGGGGCGACTGCGGATGGCCATCGGCGGCGGCGTGCCGCGCTTGCGGGGCTGCGGCGGGCGCAGGTAGCGTATCCCTCCTCGATCCTGGATTCCCCAGGAACGGCCGCCAGGCCCCTTCGGAACCACCCACCCATGGCCAAGCTGTTCTACACGCTTCAGGAAGCCGCCGACCGGCTGAACAAGACCGCGGACCAGGTCATGGAGATGGCCCGCAGCGGCCAGTTGCAGGAGCTGCAGGACAAGGGCGAGACGCTTTTCCGCCGCTCGGCCATCGACGCGCTGGTGAAGGACGATGGAAGCCAGTCGTTCAGCCTGGAGAACCTCGACGTCGGGAACGAGGGAAGTTCCCTCTCGCTGACCGGGTCGGGCGGCCTCGATGACCTCGGCGACCTGCGCCTGGAGGACTCGTCCGCGGGCGCTCCGGCGGCCAAGGTCGGCGGCGACGACCTGAAGCTCGAGGACGACGCCCTGTCGCTCGGCGACGACCTGCGCCTCGACGACGACCTGAAGCTCGATGACGACCTGAAGCTCGACGACGCCCCCGCGGCGCCGATCGCGGCGAGCGGCGCAGACGACTCGATCGGCTTCGACGATCTCACGCTTGCCGACGATGACGCGCCGGTCCCGGCGGCAGCGGCGCGCTCGGCCCCGGCCGCACCTGCCCCGACCGAGGCGTTTGGGCTGGCCGACACCAGCGGCGGCAGCATGATGATGGAGGACGCCCCGGCCCGCAGTTCCGGAGGCTCCGCCGCCGGCACCTCGGCCGGCACGAAGAGCGACGACTCCATGGCCTTCACCTCCGGCGCGACGCTCGAGACCGTCGGCGGCGGCAGCGGCCTGCTCGACATCAGCAGCGAGGAGAGCTTCTTCGGCGCGCAGATGATCGAGGAGAGCATGGGCGGCGACGAGGCCGCCGTGAACCCCGACGAGGCCGGCGAGCTCTTCGGCGGCGACGTCGGCGCGGCCGAGCCGGCCGAGCCAGTCACCGCCGGCACCGCGCCGGCCATCGCCTTCGGCGCGCAGCAGCTTGCCGAGGCCCGTGACCCCAAGTTCTCCGGCTTCTCGGCCGGCGCGCTGGTCGCCGCCGCCCTCGCGCTGGCGGCGATGGGATGGGCCGTCGCCGAGATGGCCCTCGGCAACTACAACGACATGGGGCGCATGCTCGCGGAGAACTGGATGTACGTGCTGGGCGGCTCCGCCGGCGCGGTGCTCCTCTTCGGCGGCATCGGCCTCGGCGTCGGCAAGGCCGTCGGCTGACCGCCACGGCTCCGCGATGCTGCTGACCAGGTACGGCTTCAGGGAGTGGGGACTCATCACCCTCGTCTGCGGCGCCGCCGCGGCGGGGCTGGCCTGGGCGCAGGTCTGGTGGGGCGTCGCGCTGGCCGCATTCGCATGGCTTGCGCTGGTGGCGTTCTTCCGCGACCCCCTCGGGCGGCGCCCGGCCACCGAGGCAGCCAACGACATGGTGAGCCCCGCCGACGGTCGCGTGTCGGCGGTGATCGACCTCGACCACCACGACGACATCGGCGGACCGGCGAAGGTGGTGCGCATCTTCCTGAGCGTCCTCGACGTGCACCTGAACCGCTTTCCCTGCGACGGGACGGTGACGGCGGTGGTGCACCGGCCCGGTCGCTACCTCGATGCGCGCAGCGCCGAGAGCGCGAAGGTCAACGAGTCCACGGTTCTGGTGCTGCAGACGGCGGGCGGCGAGCGCATCGGCATCCGCCAGATCTCCGGCGCGATCGCTCGCCGGATCGTGTGCCGGGCCCCGGTCGGAAGCCACGCGCGCCGCGGCGCCCGCTACGGCATGATCAAGTTCGGGTCCACCACCGAGCTCATCCTGCCGCGGCCGGCCGACGTCACCGTCCATGTCAAGGTCGGCGACCGCGTCACGGGCGGCGTCACCATCCTCGCCACGCTCGGCGCCCCGGGCTCGAAGCGCTCAGTCTCCTGAGTCGGTGCCCGGCCACGTGCCGCGCCGCTGCACGACGATGCGGCTGATGCGGTCGATGTGCTCGCCGAGGAGCGCGCCCACCGCGGCCGCGAGGTCCGGGCCGCTTGCCGGCCATTCGGCCGTGCGCTCCTGCAGGAGCATCAGCGCCCCGAAGCGCTCGCCCCGGTGCACCAGCGGCGCCATGATCGCGCGCCGCCCGACCAGCGCCCCGCCGCCCGGGGGCGGCACGCGCACCGCCTCGATGGCCGCCTCAAAGGTGCTCGCGACGGGCTCGTTGCCCAGGAGCGGGCACGTCTCGCGCCCGAGGATCGAGAGCGTTGCCTCGGCCTGCGCACGCGAGACGTCGCTTGCGCCGTAGGCCGCCACGGCATGGTCGCCCCGGCCGTTGCACAGCCAGATCGCCACGTTCGCCGGCCGGAAGCGTGCGAGCAGGTGCTCGGTCGCCACCGTCAGCATGGTCTCCATGTCGAGGTCATGGCACAGGATGCCGCGGAGCTCGGCCGCTGCGACGGCGGCGTCGGTCCGCGCGTCGATGGCCTCGAAGGCGTGCACGAAGTCGTCGCCGGCCGTGCGCAGGCGCTCGCGCGTGCGCTGCAGCTCGGTGCGGGCGCCGGCGCGGCTGCGCAGCGCGAGCGCCAGCAGGCGCTCGAGGCGC
>CAYTYU010000074.1:0-12834 GCA_964440815.1 uncultured Chitinophaga sp. | reverse complement strand
CGCCGCTGCGCCCGCGCCTGCCGCTTCCCCCGCGCCCGCCGCCGCGCCCGCCCCTGCGAAGGTGCCGGCGACCGCCGAGGCCACGCGGGGCGAGCTCTCGATCGTCATCGAACGCGCCGCACGCGTGGAGCCGATCGCGTCGGTGCCCGTTCGCCTGGAGCTCGAGTCGTTCGGCGGACCGGTCACCGTGAAGGACATCACGCGCCGCAGCGGGCCCGCCAAGGCCGGCGACATGGTGGCGGTGCTCGAGGGCAAGGACTTCGAGCGCGGGCTGGACGACCTGCGCGTGCAGGTGGAGGAGACGCGCAGGCGGCTGGCCATGCAGCGCGAGGAGCGCTCGATGAAGGCGCGGCAGGTGGCGGCGGGCCTGGAGCGCGCGGAGCTTGCGGCGCGGCTCGCGGCGCAGTCGCTGGAACTGCACCGCGACTACGAGTCGGCGAAGTCTCTGGAGATGGCGGACCTCGGCCTGAAGGGCCAGATGGACTCGCTGCGCGATGCGCGCGACGAGCTGGCGCAGCTGGAGAAGATGTACGCGGGCACGTCGCTCCAGAGCGAGACGAAGGACATCGTGCTCGACCGCGCACGACGCGGCGTGGAGCGGAGCGAGACGTACTCGAAGTACGCCAAGCGCGACAACGAGATCTTCAAGGCCATCAGGCACCCGAACGAAGCCCGCCGCGTGGAGGATGCCGCGAAGGACGCGGCACTGGCGCTGGAGGCGGCGTCGCTCGGGCAGCGCCTGGGGGAGATCCGCGAGACCCTGGACATGGCGCAGGCCGAGCGTGGGCTGCGCGACCTGGAGCGCCGGCTCGAGCGGATGGAAGGCGACGGACGGCGCATGACGGTGAAGAGCCCGTCCGACGGCTACCTGGTGGTGAAGCTGCGCGACGTGGGTGCCCAGCTGCAGCCGCGGCAGGAGCTGGCGGAGGTGGTGGACCTTGGGCGCCTGCGCGTGCGCGGGACGCTGAACGCCGATGCGATGCGATTCGCGAAGGTGGGCGACGTGGTTGACGTGTGGTTCCCGGCGCGTCCGGAAGTGGCGGCGAAGGCCGAGATCGACGAGGTCGTGGCCGTGGGCGCGCCCGAGGGCGAGGGCGCGTCGTTCGCCTTCACCGCGACGCTGCGCGAGCCGGACGCGAGCCTGCTTCCCGGAATCGAGGCGCGCGTCCTGGTGCGCGCGAACCTGGCCGACCGGCTGACGGTGCCGTCGAAGGCCCTGTCGCAGTCGAAGGGGCGGTTCACCGTGAAGGTGATGAAGGACGGCGCCACGGCCGAACGCGAGGTGCGCGTGGGCGCCTCCGACGGCACGCGGACCGAGGTGATCGCGGGGCTCGAGGCCGGCGATGCCGTCGTGGTGACGGAAGGCTGACGCGGTGCGAACCACGTTGCACGTACTCGGCTGGGTGCTCGCGTCGGCAATCGTGGCCGGGGCGGGGTGTGCGTCGGATCGTGCGTCGTCCGCACCGCCGACCGCCACCGTCCCGGAATCGAGCGCGACATCCGCAGGTGGCGTGGCCCGCTCCGACTCGGCAGCCGGCTCCGGCACGGCGCCGGTGTCCGCCGTCGATGCGGCTGCGCCGCTCGCGCGCACCGGGACCGACGTGCCGCCCGCGCTCCGCCCGGTGCCCGATGCGAGCGCCGTGCGCGCCCGCATGCAGGCCGCGCGGGCCCGGGGGCTGGCGTGGGCGATTTCGAACCAGCGCCCCGATGGCAGCTTCGGCACCTTCGAGAGCCCGCGGGCGCGCGAGGTGTACCTGGACACGCAGTCGAGCCACCGTGCGTTCCACACGGCGACGACGGCGCTCGTGTGCTGGTCGCTGATCGCACCGGCGGCAGGGGACCCGGCGGCGGCCGCGGCGCTCGAGCGCGGCCTGGCATGGCTCGAGCGCCAGGGCGAGATCGGCCGCGCGAGCGGCAACACGTTCTACAGCGTGTGGGCGCACACCTACCTGATCGAGCTCGGTGCCACCGTGGTCCGGGCGCCGCACTTGGCGCCGCACCACGCGGCCTGGCGCGAGATCCTGGAGCGCGAGGTGGCGGTGGCCCGCCGCGAACAGAGCGCCGAGGGCGGCTGGGCGTACTACGACTTCAACCACGTCGGGGAGAACCCGAGCGGCAACGAGAGCACGAGCTTCAACACCGCCGCGATGATCGAGGCGCTGCTCGACGCGCGCGAGGCGGGCGCGGAGCTTCCGGACGGCATCCTGGCCGACGCCATGACGTGCCTGGAGCGAATGCGCATCCCGACCGGTGCGTTCGCCTACGGCACCTACGCGCAGCTCGGCGTGGCCGCCGACTACAACAAGGTGTCGGGCGCGAGCGGGCGGCTCCAGGTGTGCAACCTGTCGCTCTTCCGCATGGGCGCCAAGGGGATCGACGGCGAGTCGCTCCTGCGCGGCGTCGAGCAGCTCCGCACGCACCACCACTACATCGAGATCGCGCGCGGGCGCGTGATGCCCCACGAGGCGTACTACCGAAACTCGGGCTACTACTACTTCTTCGGCCACTACTACTGCGCGCGCGTCCTGCAGGTCGCGCCGGCGGGGGCGCGGCGCGACCTGCTGGTGCGGTGGCTTGCCGAGCAGATGGTGATCGACCAGAACCCGGACGGCAGCTGGTTCGACTATCCGCTCTACGGCTACGGCTTCGCCTATGCCACCGGCTACGCGATGCGGACGCTCGAACTGCTCACGCCGCTCGTCGAGGCGCAGTGCGCCGCCGGCGGCCCGGACGCACCAGGAGCAGCGCCGCGCCCGTGATCGCACCGGGGGCCGGCGCGGCCTGCGCGGGTGCCCCGGGCGTGTCGTGCTCCCACGACGCGTAGCCGCCGACCTGCCAGCCTGACTCGGCGCGCCAGGCATGCGGCGGCATGCCGCTCGTCCCGGAGAGCTCGATCGGCCCGACGCGCACATCCGAATAGACGGGCTCCTTCGACCCTGAGCGCATGAACGCCACCGAGTCGAGGAGCGCGGCCCACGGCGTGGCGTCCAGGACGCCGTCGTTGTCCGTGTCGAGGTCGGTGCCGACCGCGCCGGTAAATCCCTGCACCAGCATGTACGTGACGTTGTCGGCGTTCTCGAGGTTCATGGAGTCGCCGGATCCGATCACCGCGTCGGTGGCGCCCGAGGCGACGGACAGCGTGCGTCCGCCGAACGCGGTGGTGCCGAAGCTCGACTCGCGCGCGACGAGGAACCCGTTCGTTCCGAGCGACCACGCGGAGAGGTTGATGGCCATCTCGACAACGCCGCCGATGTCGCTGCCGCCGTCACCGATGGCGAGGATCCAGATGCCCGCGAGCGATGCGCCCGGGGTGCCGGAGATCTCGACGTATTCGTCGGTGTCGGCGCCCTGCTGGTCGACGCGCAGCTCGGAGATCCAGAGCTGCTTGGTGCCGTCGCCGAGCGAGAGTGCGGCGTCGGCGGCACGGGCGGTGGCCGTGAGCCCCGCCAGCCCGAGTGCGATCGCGAGCGTCCCCTTCGTTCCTGCCGTCCCTGCCTTCATGGTGCGTTCCCTGCGGCCCAGCCGCGGCTTCCCTGCGCGGGGCCGAAGGTAGGGGGCGCCGGGGCCCGGACCCGGGTTGGCGGCGGTTTTTCCGGCATTGGGGCGGGATTTCGCCGCACCGTTTCCTTTTCCGGGGCGTCTTGGAGGGGGATACTGTCGATCCATGGCCCGAGGCATCTCCCGAACCCTGCACCTGCCGGCGCTCGCCGGAGCCTTCCTGGCGGCCGGCGCCGCCTCGGCGGAGTCGCTCCTGCTGGTGGGCGACTCCAACGGCGACAAGTTCTGGGCGTTCAGCGCGGTGGACGGGTCACTGGTCTCCGACAACTACATCCCCGACGACGGCCAGATGGCCCAGCCGCGGCAGTGCGTGCGCCTGCCTTCCGGGGGTTGGTACATCGGCGAGCCCGGCGTGGGCCTGGGCTGCTCGGCCGCCGACGGCGTGATCGAGCACTCGTCCCCGGGCGTCTTCGTGCGCCGCGTGCAGGACCAGTCGACCGGCATCTGCGACGTGAACGCGATCTGCATGCGCGACGGCAAGGTGTGGATCGGCCGCGGCGACAGCGTCGTCAACGCGGCCGGCGGCCTGAGCGGCATCTACTCGATGAACCTCGACGGCAGCGGGCTGACGGTCGTCTCGCGGCCGCCGACGATGGGGTGCCTGCGCGGCATGGCGCCGGTGGCGGGTGGGTTCGTGGTGTCCGACTACTCGACCAGTTCCTCCGGCCCGGCCAACCGGCTCCTGAAGATCTCGACCGACGGGCAGTCGGTGACGGTGTTCAACCAGCCCGAGGCCGGCGGCATGACGTTCCCGCAGCAGGTGTCGCCGCTGCCCAGCGGCGGCGTGGTGGTCGCGGCGTTCAGCGGCAATCCCGGGCTCTACTTCTTCAACGCAGACGGCACGCCCGCCGAGCCGTCGTACTACCGAACGCAGGGACCGACGTGGACGGTGATCTCGCCGCGCGGCTGTTACCCGCTCGAGAACGGGCGCGTGCTGTACGCGGGCGGGACGGTGGTCGGCGTGGTGGATCCGGTGATGCAGGAGGAGTTCATCATCGTGAACGCGGTGTCGCCGACGGGCACGGCGATCGCGAACTTCTCGGCGGTGTCGCGGATCGACATCGCGGACTGCCCGGCGGACCTCAACAGCGACGGCGCGGTGGACGGCAACGACCTCGGATCGCTGCTTGCGCAGTGGGGTTCGCCCGGGGGAAGCGCCGACCTCAACGGCGACGGATCGGTGGATGGCAACGACCTCGGCCTGCTGCTTGCGGCATGGGGTCCGTGCCCGGGCTGACCGGCGCGGGACGGGATCGCGGCGCCACTAGACTCGGGTCATGATGCCGATGCGAAACGCGTGCGCTGCCCTGGCGGCGGCCTTGGCCCTCGGGACGGATGGGATGGCGATCGTCGGCAACGGTCCGGGCCTCGGCGATCCGCTGCCTGGGCCGATCGTGGCGACCGCGGTGCGCGACCGCATCCCGTCGTTTCGCGAGCCGGGCACCACGTACGTGCTGGTCTTCATGGACACGTCGAGCGCTTCGGGCCGGCGGGCGATCCCCGTGATGGACCGCGTGGCGCGCGCGCACGGGCGCAAGGCGATCGTCACGTCGATCCACGAGGACCCGGCGCCGACCGTGCGCGAGTTCGCGGATGACCCCGAGTGGTCGCCGAAGCTCACGTTCACGGTGGCCGCGGACCCGACGCGCAACGCGCTGCAGGCGGTTTTCGGGCCGAACTCCTGGCCGCAGCTGCCGGTGGCGTTCGTCGTGCGCGACGGCATCGTGCAGTGGCGCGGCGCGCCGATCGACCTCGAGCCCGTGGTCGAGGAAGTGGTGGCCGGCCGGTGGGACCTCGGTGCCGCCAGGCGCGCGGACGAGCAGCGCCGCCTGTGGGACGCCGAGCTCGAGCGCATCGAGGCGATGGCGAAGTCGGGGCGCACGGACGAGGCGCTGAAGGCGCTCGACACCGCGTGCCAGAGCGCGATGCCCGCGCAGCGGTCGCAGTGCTCGGGGCGGAGGTTCCAGCTGCTGGTGGATGCCGGGCGCGTGGACGAGGCGCTGGCGGTCGGCGAGGAGATCCTGCGCGCGCCGTCCAACGAGAAGCAGTCGGCGGGCGTGGCGTGGTCGATCGCCAACTCGATTCCCGGCAACGCGAAGGCGCTGGCGTTCGCGCTGCGCGCGGCGGAATCCTCGGACCGCGCGCTCGGCGGCAAGGACCCGATGGTGGGCGCGATCCTGGCGCGCGTGCAGTACCTGTCTGGGAAGCAGGACCAGGCCGCGGCCACCGCGCGGCGCGCGCTGGCGCAGGCGGACACGCCGGAACTGAAGAAGGCGCTCGAGGAGGACCTGCGCGTGTACGCGCCGACGCCGAAGGGCGCGGGTTCCGCGCCGCCGAAGGGGAAGTGATGCGTGGCGCCCGGGCGCGCGGCGAAGCCCGCTACTTGCGGCGTCGCTCGACGGCGCGGTAGCTCTCGCGCGGTGCCTCGGGCACGGCGTCCTGCGGAGCAGGCTTCAGGCCGCGCTCCTGGCTGGCGGCGCGGAAGATCTCGAACGTGGTGCCGTTCAGGAACGTGCGGATGTCCTTCTGCATGCCGACGAGTCGGTCATGCAGCGCACAGGGTTCGCCGACGCCGCACACGCCTCCGCCGAAGGGGCAGATGTTCGAGTGGTCCTCGCGCTCGAAGAGCTCGTAGACCTCCTTGAGGCAGATGTCCGCGGGGGAGCGCGAGAGGGCGTAGCCGCCGCCGGGCCCGGGTGAGCCGACCACCAGGTTCGCCTGCGAGAGGGTGGTGAGGATCTTGGCGATCATCGGGCGGGGCAGTCCCCTCTGGTCGGCGATGTCGAAGGCCGAGAGGCGGGTCTTTCCGCCGTCCCACACCTCGGCGAGGCGGCTCATGGCGCCGATGGCGCGTTCGGTCTGCTTGCCGTACATGGATTTCGGATCTTCTTTCTGCGATCGGCCGGACGTGGATTCAGTTTCTTGCAATCAAGATACAGAGTTCCGGATTTCCTTGGGGTGCGGGGCTCTGGGCGGCGAATGTGGGCGACGTCGAGGGCCTTCCGGGAGGTCTGGGACACGCCGTTACCTTCTTTGCATGGCAGCGATCGCGTTCCTGCGTCCGGCCCGCCCGGGATTCCACCTCGATCCGAGCGCCGATGAGCTGATGGCCATGGGGGCGCACCTGGCGTTCCTGCGCGACCTTGCGGTGCGCGGCGACGTGACGGTGGCGGGTCCGGCCGAGGATGGCTCGCAGGGGATCGTGGTGTTCCCGCATCTGGATGCTGGGCGTGCGGAACTCCTGATGCGGTCCGATCCGTGCGTGGCCGCGGGCATCTTCGAGTGCCGCGTGGAGCCGTGGCGCATGAGCGTGTTCGGCACCGGGACCGGCCGCGACTGGCAGGGCTTCATGCAGGCGATCCACGTGCGTGCCGAGCCGTCTGCGCTGTGGCGCATGGTGGCGACGTGTGACGGGCTGGAGCGGTGGTTCCTGGCGCGCGCGGAGGCATGGACGAAGGATGGACGCGAGTGGCCGCGGGACCGGGCGCTCGAGGCCGGCGCGCGCCTGCGGATGACGTGGACCGTGGCGGGTACGCCGGACGCGCGTGGCGTGGCGGTGCCGGCCGAGTCGAGCGAGGACAACGGGGTCGAGACGGCCGAGCCTCCGCTGCGCGTGCGCATGGGCTGGTATTCGGGCAAGGGATGGATCGAGGTGCGCATCGTGCCGCACCCGCATGCAGGCATGACGACGGTGGAGCTCGAGCAGCGGATGCACCCGACGTCGGACTTCAAGGCACTCGAGTCGGCGTACGTCGGGTGCCGCGAGGGCTGGGCGTTCTTCCTGACGAACCTGAAGAGCGTGCTCGAGCACGGGATCGACCTGCGCGACCGGTCGCCGGACCGCGCGGGACTCGTGAACACGTGAAAATGGTGCCGGGGGCGATATGCCCCATTTTCGTAGAAAATGGGGCATATCGCCCCCGGCACCATTATTCTCCGCGCGTGGATGGAGCTCGCGTCGTTCCTGCCGTCGGCACGCGCTGCTGGTGGTGCGGGACCGATCCCGTCTACGTGCGCTACCACGACCGCGAGTGGGGGGTGCCGGTGTTGGGTGACCGCGCGCTCTGGGAGAAGCTGGTGCTCGACGGGTTCCAGGCGGGGTTGAGCTGGATCACGATCCTGCGCAAGCGGCCGGCATTTCGGCGGGCGTTCGCCGGGTTTGACCCGACCGCGGTCGCGCGCTTCGGTGCACGCGACGTAGCGCGGCTGCTGCGGGACGACGGCATCATCCGCAGCCGTGCGAAGATCGAGGCCGCGATCGCCAACGCCCGCGCATGGGAGCGCGTGATGGAATCGGGCGGCCGCGGTGCGTTCCGCGACCTGCTGTGGGAGCACGTCGGGCACCGCACGCGTGTCAATGCGCTGCGTCGACCGTCCGACATCCGGCCGTCGACGCGGGAGAGCGAGCGGATGGCGAAGTCGCTGCGTGCCGCCGGCTTCAAGTTCTGCGGCCCGGTGATCTGCTACGCCTTCATGCAGGCGGTCGGCATGGTGAACGACCACCTGGTGGGCTGTCCGCGCCATGAGGCGTGCGCGCGGCTGGCACGGGAGGCTCCGTGACGGACGCGCGCTGCGAGCTCACGGTAGACGGCATGAGTTGCGCCAGCTGTGCCGCGAGCGTCGCCCGCGTGCTGCGGGCGCAGGCGGGGGTGCGGGAGGCGCAGGTGGACTTCATGCTCGGTCGCGCCGTGGTGCAGGCGGAGGAGGGGGTCGACCCGGTGGCGCTCGCGCGTGCCGTGAGCGAGGCGGGATATCCGTCGGCACCGGCGGCGGCGCGCGCCGAGGCGTCGGCATCGCGGCTGGAGGCGCTTGATGCTGCGGCGCGGGCGGACCTGCGCGCCCTGCGAATCCGGCTGGCGGTGGCGACCGTGTGCTGCGTGCCGCTTGTCTGGGAGGCGATGTCGTCGCACCACCTGTGGTCGGCGGAGGCGCAGGAGCACGTGCGCGGTCACGCGCAGGCTTCGGAACAGGCAAAGTCGGTGCTGGTGCAGTTTCTGCTGTGCGCCCCGATCGTGCTGTATTCGGGCTGGCCAATCCTGCGTGCGGCGGTGCGGGGGGTACGCAAGCGCACGGCGAACATGGATTCGCTGCTGGCGCTCGGGATCACGGCGGCGTTTGGGTGGTCGAGCCTGGTGCTTGCGATGCTGCTGCTGCCGGTCATGGGGTCCTCGCTCGTGCCCGCGGTCCACTTCGAGGCTGCGGGCGTGATCGTGACGCTTGCCGTGCTCGGACGATGGATGGAGACGCGGGCGACCATGCGCACCCGTGATGCCGTGCGCGGCCTGGCGGCCCTGCAGCCGGCGGTCGCGCGGGTGCGGCGAGGGGATGCGGACGTCGACGTCCCGATCGGCGACGTGCGGCGCGGCGACCTCGTGGTGGTCCGTCCGGGCGAGCGCGTGCCGGTCGACGGGCGCGTGGCCGAGGGTGCGTCCGAGGTCGACCAGTCCACCCTGACGGGCGAGAGCGTTCCGGTCGCGAAGCGCGCGGGCGACGAGGCCTTTGCGGGGACGCTGAACACGGTGGGCTCGGTCGTGGTGCGCGCATCCCAGGTTGGGAGCGCGACGCTCCTCGGCCGGATCGCGCGCATGGTGGAGGAGGCGCAGTCGAACCGCGCGCCGATCGCACGCCTGGCAGACCGCGTGAGCGCATGGTTCACGGTGGCGATGCTTCTGGTGTCGGCGATGACGTTCGGCGCGTGGGCAGCGGCGGGTCGGATGGACCTGGCACTCACGTGCACGGTGGCGGTGCTGGTGATTGCGTGCCCGTGTGCGCTGGGGCTGGCGACGCCGACGGCCATCATGGTGGCCACCGGCGCGGCCGCGCGCCGGGGCATCCTGGTGAAGGGCGGGGCCGCGATCGAGGCGCTGGCGGCGGTCGACGCCGCGGTGCTCGACAAGACGGGAACGGTCACCGCAGGCAAGCCGGAGGTGATGGCCGTCGCGCCGGCGGCGGGCGTCGACGAACGCACGCTGCTGGCCGCCGCCGCCGGTGCCGAGCGTGCGAGCGAGCATCCGCTCGGCGAGGCGATCGTCCGTGCCGCGGCGGGGCGCGGCGTGCCGGCGCCGATGTCGCTCAACTTCCAGGCCGTGCCGGGCGCGGGCGTGTCGGCGATCGTCGACCGTCGGCGGGTGCGCGTCGGGACGCCGGCGTTCGCGCTGCCGGAGGGCGTTCCTGCGGAGATCGACACGACCGTTGCGGCCATGCGTGCCGATGGCCGGACGGCGGTGGTGGTCAGCGCCGACGGCGCCGCGTTCGGGGTCGTGGCAGTGGCCGATGCGGTGCTTCCCGATGCGCGCGCGTCGGTCGGTCGGCTGCGGCAGCTCGGGGTCGCGGTGTCCATGGCGTCGGGTGACGATCCGGCCGTGGCGCGCCGCATCGCGCACGAGGTGGGAATCGACGAGGTGCATGCGGGCGTCATGCCGCAGGAGAAGGCGCGGATCGTGGAGGGAATTCGGTCGCGCGGCCGATGCGTGGCGATGGTGGGGGACGGCGTCAACGACGCGCCGGCGCTTGCCGTGGCGGACGTGGGCATCGCGGTGGGCGGCGGTGCGGACATCGCCGCCGATGCCGCGGACGTGGTGCTGATGCGGCCGGGAGTCTCGGGCGTCGCGGATGCGATCGAGCTTGCGCGCGCGGCGATGCGCGTGGTCCGGCAGAACCTGTGGTGGGCCTTTGGCTACAACATCGTCGGCATTCCCCTGGCGGCAGGCGTGCTGGTGCCGCTCTCCGGATGGACGCCCGGGCCGATGCTGGCGGCGGTGGCGATGAGCGTGTCGAGCGTCGCGGTGATCGGCAACAGCCTGCGGCTGCGTGCGACAGGTCGGGCGGCACTGGGCCGCGCCTAGCATTCATCCCTTGTCGTCGTCCCCGGTCAGTCCCGTCGAGCGGCCGCTGCCGTCCCTCGCCGCGCCGCGCGTGCTGGCGCTCGACCGGCTTGCGCTGCGCATGCTGGTGGGAGACCGGCTGAAGTACCTCGGACTGGTGGCGGGGCTCTTCTTCGCGAGCCTCCTGGTGCTGCAGCAAGCCAGCATCTTCACGGGCTACACGGGGCGGATGGCCTCGTGGGTGCACGACGTGCAGGGCCACGACCTGTGGGTGACCGACCCCCAGATGGACTTCACCGAGGACCCCAAGCACCTGCTGCCCACGGCGCTCGGGCGCGTGCGCAGCGTGGACGGCGTGGCGTGGGCGGTGCCCATGTACAAGAACTACCTGAAGGCGCGCCTCGCCGACGGCACGCAGTTCAACGTGCGCGTGATCGGCCTGGACGATGCGAGCATGGCTGGCGGCCCGCGCGAGATGGTCGAGGGCACGCTTGAGGTGCTGCGGCGCGACAAGGCGGTGCTGGTGAACGCCGACATGCTGGATGGCCAGATGCGCATGCGCACCGGACTGGCCGGCGAAGGCCCGCGCGGCATGCGGATCGGCGACGCCTTCAGCATCAACGACCACGAGGTGCGCGTGGCCGGCACCTATCGCGCGACGCCCGAGTTCTTCTGGGAGCCGGTCGTCTACACGACCTTCTCGCGCGCCGTGGCGATGAGCCCGGCCGAGCGCCGGCAGACCACGTACATCCTGGCGTCGGTGGCGGACGGGGTGCCGGTCGACGAGGTGAAGCGTCGCATCGCCGAGGCAACCGGCCTGCGCGCCATGACGAGCGACGAGTTCGCCGACCGCACCACCGAGTACATCATGACCCAGACCGGGATCCTCATCAACTTCGGGATCACGATCGGCATGGGCTTCGTGATCGGCGTGCTGGTGGCGGGGCAGACGCTCTACACGTTCGTCCTGGACAACCTGCGCTACTTCGCGGCGCTCAAGGCGATGGGCATCACCAACGCGCGCATCGTCCGGATGGTGAGCGTGCAGGTGCTCGCGGTCGGGACGATCGGCTTCGGGATCGGCCTGGGACTCGCCGCCGCGACGGGCTGGGCGGCTGAGGGTGGGCCGCTTGCGTTCCGCCTCGACTGGCGCGTGGCGGCCTTCGGCGCGACCGCCATCATGACCTGCTGCCTGGTGAGCGCATGGATCAGCCTGCGCCGGGTGATGCGCCTTGAGCCGGGGATGGTGTTCAAGTGATGCCCGCGGTCGAGGTGCACGGATTGACCAAGGTCTACGGGCGCGGCGCCACGCAGGTGATCGCGCTGCGCGGCGTGGAGCTTTCGGTGCCCGCGGGGTCGCTTGCGATGATCGTCGGGCCGTCCGGATGCGGCAAGACCACGCTCATCAGCGTGGTGGCCGGGATCCTGGATCCGAGCGCCGGGTCATGCCGGGTGCTTGGCACCGACCCGGCGAGGATGGCGGACCTCGACCGCACCGCGTGGCGCGCGCGCAACGTCGGATTCGTGTTCCAGCAGTTCAACCTGCTGCCCACGCTGACCGCCGCCGAGAACGCGGCGGTGCCGCTCATGATCCTGGGGTGGGAATGGTCCGCGGCGGTCGCCGAGGCGCGTGCGGCACTCGACCGGCTGGGGCTCTCGGGACGGGGGGATTCGCTGCCATCGGAGCTTTCCGGCGGGCAGCAGCAGCGCGTGGCGATCGCACGGGCGCTAGTGCACCGGCCTCGCCTGGTGGTGTGCGACGAGCCGACCAGCGCGCTCGACCACGACACCGGGCAGCACGTGATGGAGCTCTTCCGCGAGGTGGCCGACCGTCACGAGCTGACGCTCGTGGTGGTGACCCACGACGCGCGGATCTACCGGTTTGCGGACCGGATCTTCCGCATGGATGATGGGCGCGTGGTGGACTCCCGCGTGCCCGAGGAGGCGACTGCATGAAGCTGCGTTCGTTCATCCTGCCTGCGCTCGCGGTGGCCGGCATGGCGGTCGGCACCGTGGCCGTCCTTTCGGCGGGCAACCCCGAGAGCTTCTCGCGGCCGCTCGATGAGCCGTCGCGCACGACCTTCGAGTCGAGCATCGCCGGTGCCGGGCTCATCGAACCGGCCGGCGAGCCGATCGAGGCCGCGGCGGCGGTGCCGGGCATCGTGTCGGCCGTCATGGTGAAGCAGGGGGACCGCGTGCGTGCGGGCGACATCCTGTTCGCGATCGACGCGCGGCAGGCGGGCGCGGAGCTGGCGGTGGCGGAGGCGCAGCTCGAGGCGGCGCGGCGGGAGCTCGAGCGCCTGCGTGCCTTGCCGCGGCCGGAGGACATCCCCGTCGCCGAGGCGGCCATGCAGGCGGCCGAGGCGCGTGCGCAGGAGGCCGATGCGCTGCTGTCGCTCGTGCGCTCGGTGAGCGACCCTGGGGCGCTCGCGCGCGGCGAAGTCGTGCGCCG
>CAYTYU010000073.1:0-12873 GCA_964440815.1 uncultured Chitinophaga sp. | reverse complement strand
CCGCCCGCGCCGCCTCCGCCGCCCATGCCGCGCCCGCCGCCCGCAGCCCCGCCATTGGGCGACAGGCCTCGTTCGCGGAGCGCCTGCTGCGCGGCCGCCGCCGCCTGGTCGGCGGTGGCGTTGGCGGGGAGGTTCAGTCCCCCGCCGGCACCGCCCGCGGGGGCACCCGCCCCACCCGGGGGCGTCGCTCCCGCCAGCGGATCGCCGCTCGCCTCCGGCGGCGGCTCGTCTTCCTTCGGCTCGATCACGCGGTCGATCGCCACCATGGTGCGCAGCGTGACCTCGGTGGTGTCGCGCGTCGCGTCCTGTCCGACCGGCGTCCCCACCGCGGTCACGGTGATCCGCACCAGCATCGGGATGCCGTCGATGTCCGAGTCCCACTCCGGGCGCCACGACCCGAGGCCGTCGGAGGCCTCGACGAGGAGGCCGACCACGCCGTCGGCGATCGGCTCGGCCATGCCGCCGCCGTCGGGCACCTCGTCGGGCACCGCGTCGCGGCGCCGCCACAGCGCCGCACCGAGCTCGTCGTCCTCGATGCGGTAGTGCGTCTCGTACTCGCGCCCCTCGCCCTGGTACTCGATGGGCTGGATGGACCGCATCGACTCGGAGAAGAGCAGCAGCTCGCTGCGGTCGTTGCCGCCGTTGCGCACGCTGGGCTCGTCGGTGGTCAGCAGGAACCGGCAGAGGAAGAGGTCCTCGTCGCGCATGGCCGCGGACACGTCGCGTCGGATGTTCTCGAGCGCGGTTCCGGCGCGCTGGAACGCCTCGGTCCGCTCGGTGGCGATCAGCCGCGCCCGCCCCACCTGCGAGAGGGAGAACGTCACCGCCCCGAGCACCAGCGCCGCCACCGTGCCGGCGACGACCAGCTCGATCAGCGTGAATCCGCGGCGCACGCGCCGCCGGCGGGCGTCATTGCTGCTGCAGGGCTTCATAGCGGGCCTGTCGGTCGACGGGGGTGGAGGGCATGCGCACCGGGTCGGGCAGGTTGTCCGGCCGGGGCGCGATCAGGGTCTCGATGCGGTGCTCGGTGCCGACGGGGTCGCGCACCAGCGCGACGACGCGGTGCGGGTCGCCCAGCGCCTGCGCCTTGATCTCGACGGTCCACTCCCAGTCCTCGAACGGCGCGTCGAACGAGCCGTCCGGAAGCTTGGTGAGCTGCCACTCGACGACGCCGGTGGCGAGCACCTCGTTGAGCAGCCCGTCGACGAGCGCGGCGGCAACCACCTCGCGCTCGGCCCGCTGCTGCATGGCGAGCGCGCGCTGCGCGATCGACACCACCGCCGCGAGGCCCACCGCGAGGATCACCCCGCCGACGATCACGTCGACGAGCGCCCAGCCCCGTCTCGAGCGCGCGCGCCTCACCATGGCTCGTCCCCCCGGCCCTGCCGCTCGAGGTCGATCGGGAACCGCGCGAAGGGCAGCGGCTTGTCGCTGTCCACGCGCACCGCGCTCGGCGAGCCGGACGGCAGCGACACCGTCGAGTCGAGCCCGTGCCCGACGAGCCGGATCTCGACCTGCGGACGGTCCCCGCCCGGGACGCTCGCCACCAGCCACTCCAGCGGGTCGACGCGCGCGTCGTCCACGCGCACCTCGGCCACCTCGAGCCCGTCGGGCAGCGCCACCGGCGCCGCGAAGCGGTCGGCGCGCCAGTCGGGCGCCTCGCCGTCGTCGGCCGGGTCGCGGTCCTTCACCAGCAGGTGGATCCGCCCGTCGGTGCCGTCGCGCCACAGCGCCACCTGCTGCGATCCCATCGCATCGCGGTAGGCAAAGAGCCGCACCAGCTCGGCCACGCGCTCGATGCCGTTGTCGGCCTCCTGCTTCGCGGTGCCGCTGAAGCGCGGCACGACCATCACCGCCGCGATCGCCAGGATCACCACCACGACGATCAGCTCGATCATCGTGAAGGCGCGCGCCGCCGGGGATGTCCGGGCGCCGCGTCCCGCAGTCGTGCGTTGGCCGCGGCGGCGGGCCATGCTCGGTCAGGACTCCCGCTTGTCGCCCGCGACGACGTCCGCGGCCTCGCCCTCGCCCCCGGCCTGCCCGTCGGCGCCGAAGCTGAAGACGTCGAAGTCGATGTTCACCTCGCCCGGGACGCGGATCTGGTAGGGGTTGCCCCAGGGGTCGATGATCTGGTTGGCATTGAGCAGGGCGCCGTCGCCCTCGGTCAGCTCGACCAGCTCGAAGTCGTCCGGCAGCGAGCTCATGCCCTTGGCGGTCATGTGCATGCGCACCTGGTTGGCGATGGTCTCGGCGTCGGCGCGCGCGGTCTTGCTCTTGGTGAAGCCGACCCACTGGTTGACGCGAGGCACCACCAGGGCGGCGAGGATCGCCATGATGGTGACGGCCACGATCAGTTCCACGAGCGAGAAGGCGCGGCGGGCGGAGGGGCGGCGATGGCGGTGCGTGGTCATGGTGGGGAAGTTGTACGGTTGAACGCGCGGACGGGCCGGATCTGACATCGGCAATCCCCGGCCCGCGCACGGGCGTCCGGTAACCGGTCAGCCGCCGCCGAGGGCCTTCTGCATCTCGAGCAGCGGCAGCAGGATCCCCGCGAGCACGAATGCCGCGATCAGCGCCATGAAGACGAGCAGCACCGGCGGCAGCAGCTTGCTGAAGAGCTTGAGCGACGTGTTCACCTGGCGGTCGAAGGCTCCTGCGGCGTGCAGCAGCATCGGTTCGAGGCGCCCGGACTTCTCGCCGATGTTCACGATCTGCACGAGCAGCGGCGGGAAGTGCCCGCATCGCTCGAGCGGCTCGGCGAGCGACTGGCCGGTGGTGACCTTCTCCTGGACGCCGTCGATCGCCTCCATGAGCACCATGTTGCCGAGCGTGTCGCGGACGATCCGCAGCGCCGACAGGATGGGCAGTCCCGCGGAGACCAGGGTGCCGAGCGTGCGCGTGAAGCGCGCCACGGCCACGTCACGCACCAGCGGGCCGAGGACCGGCGTGCGCAGCATGGCGAGGTCCACCTTGCGCCGGTTGGCCGGGACCCGCAGCCAGGCGCGGCCGGCGAGGAACAGTGCGGCGCCGCCGCCGAGGATCAGCCACCACCAGTTGCTCATCACGTCGGCGAAGCCGAGCAGCACCTTGGTCGGGAAGGGCACCTCGACGCCCGGCTGCGCCAGGATCGGCGCCATCAGCCGCGGCAGGAGGAAGGTCACCGCGATCACGATGCTCACGCCGATCATGAACGCGACGATCAGCGGGTAGATCGTGGCGCCCACCAGCTCGCGCCGCAGCTCGACCGAGCGGTCGAGGAGGTCCGCGAGCTGGTGCATGACCTCGCTCATCCGTCCGGAGGCGTCCGACGCGCGCACCATGCCGACGATCATGTCGTCGAACGGCGGCCCGTACTCCTCCATCGCCTCGTGGAGCGGGCGGCCCGCCTCCACGCGCTCGATGATGAAGTCGAGGATCACCGGCTGGGCCTTGCCGCTCGCCTGGCGGCGCGCGGTCTTCAGCGCATTGAGGAGCGGCAGGCCGGCCTCGATCGCGGTCGCGAGCTCGCGCACGATGTTGGCGAGCTCCGCGCGCTTGAGGGTCGGGCGGCCGGTGCCGGAGCCGCCCGCACGCCGCATCATGGCGCCGAGGTCGATCTCGGTCCCGCGCGCGCCGCCGCCGCCGGGCCGCTTCGCGGGCGGCGCCGCCTTCGCCGGGGCCTCCGCCTCGGCCGCCTCCAGGGCCGTCGGCATCATGCCCTGGGCCTGGAGCTGGCGGATCGCCGTGGCGCGGTCGGGCGCGGCCAGGACGCCGGCGGTCACGGCGCCGGTGCGGTCGATCGACTGGTGCCTGTAGGTCGGCATGCGTCGGCGCTCAGCCGTCGTCGATGTCCTGCGTGGCGCGCAGCACCTCGTCCACGGTGGTCAGCCCGGCCGCGGCCTTGGCCATCCCGTCGTCGCGCATGGTGGTGAAGTCGGCGTCGACCAGCCCGCGCAGGTCGAGCGCCGTGCGGTTCTTGCTGATGCCCTCGCGCAGCCGCGCGTTGATGCGCGCGATCTCGTAGAAGCCCATGCGGCCTCGGAATCCCGAGCCGTTGCACTTCTCGCAGCCCTTGCCGGCGGCGATCCCGTCGGTGAAGAGCGCCCGCTCCTCGGGCGTGATGCGCACCGCGACCTCCTCGGTCATCGGCATGCGCACCGTGCAGTCCCGGCACAGGCGGCGCCCCAGGCGCTGCGCGAGCAGTCCCTCGAGCACGCTCGCGATCAGGAACGGCTCGGCGCCCATGTCGACGAGGCGGCCGACGGACGAGATCGAGTCGTTGGTGTGCAGCGTGCTGAAGAGCAGGTGGCCGGTGAGCGCGGAGCGGATGGCGATGTCGACCGTCTCGTTGTCGCGCACCTCGCCCACGAAGATCACGTCCGGGTCCTGGCGCAGGATGGCGCGCAGGCCGGTGGCGAACGTCAGGCCGCGCTTCGGGTTGACCGGGATCTGGTTGATGCCGGTGAGCTCGTACTCGACGGGGTCCTCGATGGTGATGATCTTCTTGCGCGGGTCGTAGAGCTTGTTCAGGCACGCGTAGAGCGTGGTGGTCTTGCCGCTGCCGGTCGGGCCGGTGACCAGCACCATGCCGTGCGGCTTCTGGATCATGCGGTCCATGATCCCGCGCATCTGCTCGCGCATCCCCAGGCTGACGAGGTCGAGCGGCAGCGAGCTCTTGTCGAGGATTCGCATCACGATGCTCTCGCCGTACACCGTGGGCACCGTGCTGACCCGGATGTCGACCTTGCGGCCCTCGAACCGCAGCGTGATGTGCCCGTCCTGGGGCACGTAGCGCTCGGCGATGTTCATGTGGGCCATGATCTTCAAGCGCCCGATCAGCGCCGGCTGCAGGTGCTTGGGCGGCGACGGGCGCTCGGTCAGCACGCCGTCGATGCGGTACTTGACCTTGAGCTCGGTCTCGAAGGGCTCGACGTGGATGTCCGACGTCCGGTTCTGGATGGCCTCCAGGATGATGAGGTTCACCAGGTTGATGAGCGTCGGCTGCTCGGCCATCCGGTGGACGTCGTCCGCCTCGATGGCGTCGAGGTTGTGCTCGATCTCGCCGCCGGAAAGCTCGCTGTCGCCCGCCAGGCTCTCGGCCATGCGCGCCGCGGTCGTTCCGTAGACCGCGCGCATCAGCTCGCCGAAGAGCGCCGGCTCCAGGCCGATTCGCACCACGGGCATGCGCACGAGCGCCGCGACCTCGTCGATCGCGCCGACGTCGAGCGGGTCGACCATGGCCACGACCAGGCGTCCGCGCTCGACGCGCAGCGGCACCACCCGCAGGCGCACCGCCGCGTCCGGCGAGAGCCGCTCGGCGGCGCCGGGCGACGGCTCGGGCAGGGCATCGGTCCACTCGATGCCGAACAGCCGGCACCGCTCGCGCAGCGTCACGTCGGCGCCCGCGGACGCGACCGCGTGCGCCTCCTCGGCGGGGGATCGTGCGGCATTGGGCTGGGCGTCGTGGTCCATCTCGTCTTCGCCGCCGCTCAGCGCGGCTCGCCGCCGCCCGCGGGCTGGCCGGCGGGATCGGCCGTCTTGCGTCGCTGGCCGCCCTTCGCCCGGTCGTCGGGACGGATCTTCGACGGTGGCGCCGGGGCCTCCGCGCCCGATGGGTTGTTCGGGTTGGGCTCGACGCCCCCGTCCCCGCCGTCTTCCTGCGCCTTCGGGCCGAGGCCCTTCGGGTCGGCCATCAACCGCAGCTTCTCGCGCTCGGTCTCGTCAGGCGACGGCCCGTTCATCTCGGCGAGCTGCTCGGGACCGAGGATCGCCATGAGCCGCTCCCGGTAGGGCTGGCCCATGGCCTCCTTCTCCGCGCGTGCCTTGGCGACCTCGTCGTCGGGCTTGGTGCCCGGGGCGCTCGCCGGCGCGCCGGCCTTGCGCTCCATCATCGCGCGGGCGCGCCGCTTGGCGGCCTTGGGCTCCTCGGCCTTCACGACCGCCGCGAGCTTCGCGTTCGCCTGCTCGCACGCCCCGGCGAACTCCTGCATGAGCGCGTCCACCTGCGCCACCTGCTCGGGGCTGAGCGACGGCAGCTTGCGCACCTGCTGCATGAGCACCATCACCGGATGGATGCGGTAGACGTCGGCGTAGCCGTCCTCGAGCGCCGCCCTGCGGAACTCGGGGCCTCGCGCGCCCATCGCCGCGGCGATCGAATCGATCGCGGCGTCGTTGGCATCGCGCACGGCGACGCTCGCCTGCATGACCTGGTCCTGCAGGTCGCCCATCTTCTCGTAGTCCATGGCCGACATGGCGGCCTCCAGGCGCGGCAGCACCTCCTTGCTGCGCTGCGACCGCGCCGTGAGCGCCTGGTCGAGCGCAACCTCGTACTGCGCGAGCACCGGGGCCACCGCCTCCTCCTCGGAGGGCGTGGGCTGCATCTTCGCCACCACCGCGAACAGGTCGACGCGCTCCCCGGACAGGTCGCCCTCGGGGAGCAGCCGCTCGCGGCGCAGCGCGCGCTCGAAGGCCGGCCAGCGCTCCAGCTGCTGCGCGCCGAGCTGGCTCTTCACGTCGGCGGTGAACTTGGCGAGCATCTGCTCCTTCTCGGTGCGCCAGGCGCCGAGCGGCTCGAGCACCTTCTGGAGAACCTGGTCCCCCCCTGTGGTGCCCGAGCGCACCGCGTTCTCCGAGGCCGTGCGCATCCGGTCCTTCATCGCGTCGACGCCGGTGTTGAAGGCCGTCGTGTAGTCGTTGATCAGCGCCTCGATGACGGGCCGCTGCCATTCCTCGAGCTGCAGCTGGGTCGCCATCAGCGACAGGTCACGCTGCATGATGTCGGGCCGGAAGGCCTCGGCGAAGAGCATGCGACGGCCGGACTGCGCCTCGGCCGGACGTGCCGCGGAGAGCGCGGCCGCGGCGGCGACCGCGAGCACGGCGAGCGGGCGGGCGAATCGGTGCATCGTGGGGTGGGCGTTCATGGGCGTTCTCGTCGGAAGTTCTATCGGCGTGCGGGAGCGCCGGATTGTCTCATGGGCCCGCGGACGCGGGATCCGCGTGCTGAACGCGCCACCGGGCCGCATATCGCAGGAGTTCGGGCGCGGAAACCGCGTGACCGTGCCGGAGAGGTCGATAACCGGAGCGCGGCCGCGTGGCCGCGCGGCTCAGCCGGGGCTCACCGTGCGCTGCTCGATCCGCTTCTCGGGCACGGTCACCACCACGCGCTGCACGAAGATGCCGGGCGTGTGCACCTGGTCGGGGTCGATCGACCCGACCGGCACCAGCTCCTCGACCTCGGCCACCGTCACGCGCCCGCACGTGGCGGCCATCGGGTTGAAGTTGCGCGCGGTCTTGCGGAACACCAGGTTGCCCGCCGCGTCGGCGCGCCAGGCCTTGACGAGGGCCAGGTCGGCGCGGATCCCGCGCTCAAGCACGTAGGTCTCGCCGTCGAACTCCATGTGCGGCTTGCCCTCGGCGACCACGGTGCCCACGCCGGTCTTGGTGTAGAAGCCCGCGATGCCCGCGCCGCCGGCGCGCATGCGCTCCGCGAGCGTGCCCTGCGGCGCGAACTCGAGCTCGAGCTCGCCGCTCATGAACTGGCGCTCGAACTCCGCGTTCTCGCCCACGTAGCTCGAGACCATCTTGCGCACCTGCCGGGTCTTCAGCAGGAGCCCGAGGCCCCAGTCGTCGACGCCGGCATTGTTCGACACGCAGGTCAGGCCGCGCACGCCGGAGTCGCGCAGCGCGAGGATCAGGCGCTCGGGGATGCCGCACAGGCCGAAGCCCCCGACGGCGACGGTCATGCCGTCCCGGACCAGTCCTTCCAGCGCGCGCTCGGGGGTGTCGAAGACCTTGGTCTGGCTCATCTCGGATCCTCGCCGTTGGGGGTGGGGAAGTGTATCGGTGGCGGCGCTAGGCTTGCGGGAATCCGTGCGCCGCGCGCCCGTCACGCTCCTCCTCGGCCTGCTGCTCGTGCTGTCGGCGATGCCGGACACCATGGCGGCGCCGGTGCTCAAGGAGCTGCTCGTCGACCGCTACGGCGCATCGCTGCGCGAGGCGCAGACCTTCATGGCGGTGAACCTGCTGGGCGCGGCGGCGGCGATCCCGCTCCTGGTGCGTGCGCGCCGGCGCTGGTCGCCGGTGACGCTCCTGGTGGTGGCCTCGCTCGCCGACGGCGTCCTGCTCGGGGCGCTCGCCGCGCCGGTCGGGCTGCATGCGTCGCTCGTGATCCGGGTCGCCGAGGGCGTGACGGACGTGCTGGTGTTCGCGGCGCTCTTCGACCTCGTGCGCCGCGCGGCCGGCTCGCACGCGGCGTGGGGGCTCGGCATCGCGTCGACCCCGCTCCTCCTTGGACTCGGCGCGGGCGCGGTGGCGGGCGGCGTGGCCGCGCAGCGGATCGCTCCCGACGGCGCCGCGGGCGCCGGTGCGGACGTGGCGCTCGCGGTGTTCGGCGTGTCGGCGCTCGCGAGCGTCCTGGTGGCGGTCGGTGCGCTTGCCTACCGCCGCTGGATCGCGGGCCTCGCGGCGGTCGAGCCCGAGGACGCGCCCGGCGCCGACACGGGTGCGGCGCACGCCGCGGGCGTCCGCGCCGGCACCTTCGACGACCGCCCGCGGCCGCTCGCCTGGACCTGCGTGATGGCCTTCTTCGACCGCGCCACCGGCGGGCTCATCACGACCACGCTTCCCGGCGTGCTGGCCACGTTCCTGGGCTACTCGCCCGGGCAGCGCGGCTGGCTGATCGGCCTGCCGCTCATCCTGATGGCGGTGTGCACGGGCCCGGCCGGTGCGCTGTGCGACCGGCTCGGCAGCCTGCGCGTGCGCCTCGTCGCCGGCGCGGGCTATGCGATCGCATTCGGGCTGCTGCCGCTCGCGGCCTCGAGCCAGCCCGCGCTCGGCGCGGTGATGGTGGCGGTGGGGATCCTCGCCGGCACGATGTTCGCCAGCTCCCTTGCGCTTGCGGCAGAGACCGGCCGCGGCACGGTCGCGCTCGGCGCCTTCCGCGCGGCCGGCGACCTCGGGTTCTTCGCCGGGACGGCGGTCTCCATCGCCGCGGTCGCCGCGCTCGGCGGCGACGGCGATGCCACCTACGCCGACTACGCGTGGATGATCGCCGCCTTCGCCGCCGCGCACGGCGCGTCGACGGTGGCGCTCGCGCTGCTCGCGCGCCGGGTCAGTTGACGGTCATCAGGCCGGAGTCGTCGCCCGCGTCGCCCTCGAGCGCGCGGCGGATCTTCGCGAGCGCGGAGTGCTGGATCTGGCGCACGCGCTCCTTGGTGAGGCCCACGAGCCGGCCCACCTGCGCCAGCGTCGGCGGCCGGCCGGGCTGGGTGCCCTCGAGCGCGAACCGGTGCATCACCACGGCACGCTCAACCTCGCTCAGGTCGGCTCGGTTGGTCTCGACGATGGTGCGCACCTCGGCGGCGTCGCGGCGCTCCTGGTCGACGCGCGCGACCGCGGCCTTGTCGCCCTCCTCGAGCGCCGGGTCGAACTCGACCGGGAATCGCTGTCGGTGCTTCGCGAGCTTGAGGCCGTGGCGGCTGAATGCCTTCAGGATGGCGCGGCACGCGTACGTGCTGAACTTGAAGCCGCGCCCGCAGTCGAACTTGTCGACCGAGCGCATCAGCGCCATGTTCCCCTCGCCGATCAGGTCGGGGTAGTCGCCCTCCGGCAGGCGCACGCGCTTGGCCATGGCGAGCACCAGCGCGAGGTTCGTCTCGGCGATCTGGTCGCGCAGCTGCGCGGCGGTGCGGTGCCAGCGAAGCGCCTCGCGCGCGGTGGCCGCGTCCGGGGCCTTCCCGCGCAGCGACCGCTGGATGCGGTGCAGCCGGTAGCGCGCGAAGTTGTATTGCATGAAGATGACCCGCTCCTGCGCGGCGGTGAGGAGCACGCCCTCGTAGCGGCGCGGCTGGGCCGTTCCGATCTCGTCCATCATCGGGCGGTACCACGTCACCGTCGGCTTCGGCACGGCGGGTGCCTGCTCGAAGATCCGCCGCTCCGCGCCGGCCTTGTGGAAGTCCGGGTGGTCCATGAAGTCCACCTCGTCGGCGAGGATCCGGGTCGCCTCGTCGATGTCGCGGCGCGACGTTCGGCCGAGGGCGCGTCGGGCGGGAGCCAGGGTCTTCGAGAGGACCTTCATCGCGGGCATGGCGAGCACTCCTCGTGGTTGGGGCGCCGGTGCGCCGTCCGTGTCTTGCTACGAGGTTCGTTCGCCGACCGTTCGCTTCGGATTCACAAAAGAGTGAAATCAAGGAATCATCATCCGGGATTCGGGTTCTCCGTCGTTGCAGCCCTCGCATGGCGGGGCTCGGCCAGCCCGAAGACAACCGCGCGCCGCCCACGGGGGCGACGCGCGATTATTGGTCAGTGCGTGTGTGTCCCCGCAGCGCGGGGCGATCTCACTCCGGCTTGCCGCCGGACATGTCGTACACCCACGCGTCGCCGGCGCGGTCGAATTCCTGCACCTCGCCCGCCTTGAAGAAGAGCGAGAGCTCGCGGGTCGCTGCCTCGGGGCCGTCGGAGCCGTGGATCAGGTTGAAGCTGTTGGAGACGCCGAAGTCGCCGCGGATGGTGCCGGCGGCGGCCTTCGAGCCGAACGTCGCGCCCATCATGTTTCGGCAGATGGCGACGGCGCCGTTGCCGCGGATGGCCAGGACCATCACCGGGCTCGAGGTCATGAACTTCACCAGGCCCGGGTAGAAGGGCTTGGAGACGTGGTCCTTGTAGTGCTGCGCGGCCAGCTCGGGCGTGATCCGCATGAGCTTCGCGCCCACCACCTGGAGGCCCTTGTCCTCGAAGCGGCTGATGATGCGGCCCATGAGGCCGCGCTGGACGGCGTCTGGCTTGAGGATGATGAGGCTGGTTTCCATGGTGTCTCCGTGGTCGGTGGCGAAGGGCGCGGATGATAGCGAAATTGCCCTGCGGGGAGGGGGGTTTCGCCGATGCTGCTACCGTAGTTGCCCCGCCCGGCGCCCGCCCGGCAGGCATGGAGGCCCCACCGAATGACAGCCAAGGAAGCCGTTGCGATGGCTGAGCCGCGCAGGAAGAAGACCGCACCCCGGGCCGACGCCGAGAGCATGGCCGCGCGCCAGCGCGACATCTCGGTCAGCGAGTTCTTCGCCAAGAACCGCCACCTGCTGGGCTTCGACAACCCTCGCAAGGCCATGCTCACCACCGTCAAGGAGGCGGTGGACAACTCCCTCGACGCCTGCGAGGAGGCGGGCATCCTGCCGGAGATCGCGGTCATCGTCGAGGACCTCGAGCCCGGCCGGCCGGCAACCGCCAAGAGCTCGCGCTACCGCGTCACCATCGTCGACAACGGCCCCGGCATCGTCCGCAAGCAGGTGGAGAACATCTTCGGGCGCCTGCTCTACGGCTCGAAGTTCCACCGCCTGAAGATGAGCCGCGGGCAGCAGGGCATCGGGATCAGCGCCGCCGGCATGTACGGCCTGATCACCACCGGGCGCCCGATGGAGATCTTCACCAAGCCGAAGGCGGGCCAGCCGACCCACCACATCGAGCTGGCGATGAACACCAAGACCAACCGGGCCGAGGTCACCTTCGACAAGGAGGTGAAGGAGTTCCCGCCGCGGCGGTTCCGCGAGCTGAGCTCCGGCACGCGCGCGCTCGCCGAGCAGGGCGGCTTCCTCACCGAGGGCGCGTTCCCCACCGGCACGTCGGTGAGCATCGAGCTCGACGGCAAGTACCAGAAGGGCCGCGGGTCGGTCGACGAGTTCCTGGAGCTCACCGCGATCGCCAACCCGCACGCGCGCATCGTCTTCGTGCCGCCCTCGCGCGTCACCGAGGACGAGGAGCCCGACGTGCTGGCCGCCGCCGAGGCCACCGCGGCCGCGAAGGCAACGGTGACCACCGAGACCAACGGCGTGGTCGTCTTCCCGCGCGGGGTGCAGGAGCTGCCCCCGGAGACGCAGGAGATCCAGCCGCACCCCAAGGGGATCGAGCTCGGCATCCTGCTCCAGATGCTGAAGGACTACGAGCTCGCCGAGAAGGGCGGCACGCTCTACTCGTTCCTCCAGGACCGGTTCTGCCGCGTGAGCGCGGCCACCGCCAGCTCCATGTGCGAGGCGATCGGCGTCACCAGCCGCACCAAGGCCGGCGCGATCGAGCCCCCCCAGGCGGAGAAGCTCTACAAGGTCTTCCAGGAGTCGAAGCTCGCGCCGCCGCCGACCGACTGCCTCGCACCGATCGGCGTGCGCCAGCTGCTCGCGGGCATGCTCAAGGGCGTGCGCGCGGAGTTCTACGCCGCGTCGAGCCGCTCGGCCGAGGTCTACCGCGGCCGTCCGTTCCAGATCGAGGCGGCGATGGCCTTCGGCGGCGAGCTGCCCGCCGACGAGCCCGCGCGCGTGATCCGCTTCGCCAACCGCGTGCCGCTCCTCTTCCAGCAGAGCGCGTGCTCGAGCTTCAAGGCGGTGGTCGAGACCGCGTGGAAGAACTACGCGCTGCAGCAGCCGCGCGGCAGCCTGCCGGCCGGGCCGCTCGTCATCATGATCCACATGGCCTCGGTCTGGGTGCCCTTCACCAGCGAGAGCAAGGAGGCCATCGCCGACTACGACGAGATCCGCAAGGAGATGAAGCTCGCGCTCATGGAGTGCGGGCGCAAGCTCGGCGCGTACCTGCGCAAGCGCCAGCGGATGCGCCGCGAGGGCGAGCGCCGCGACGTGTTCGAGCGCTACATCGGCGAGATCGCCAAGGCGATCAACGACATCACCGGCGAGGACGCGAGGAAGGTGTACGACGCGCTGCTGAAGCAGGCGAAGGCACGCACCGCCGTCGCCGACCAGGTGCTCGACGAGGACGGCAAGGTGACGAGGGACGACCCGGCCGAGGTCGAGGGCGTCATCGTGGTGCCGGAGGCGATCGCCCCGGTCGGCGGCGCGCCGGCGGCGGCCGCGGCGCCGGCCGACGTGCCCGAGGCCCCCGCCCGCCGGCGGAGGAAGC
>CAYTYU010000072.1:0-12949 GCA_964440815.1 uncultured Chitinophaga sp. | reverse complement strand
GCCGCCGGCCGCGGCGTCGCCGCCGCCCGGCCCCCCGGCGCTGCCCGCCGCCGCCGCCGCGCTGTCCGGTCCCCGCGACTGGTCGCCGGACCGGTCGTTCGTGGTTGCCTGGGAGGTCGAGCCGGCCCAGGATCACCCCGTGCATTCGGTCGAGTGCGCGCCCGCGGACCGCGTCGAGCCCCGGCTGCGCACCATCCAGTACCTGAAGCCCGGCGACCGCATCGAGCGGCGCTGGCCGCGGCTCTTCCGCGCCGACGGCACCGAGGTGCCGATCGACCGCGCGTCCTTCGCGGAGCCCTGGTCCAACGACGACGTGCGCTGGGCCGCCGACTCGCGCCGCTTCACCTTCCTGCACAACGCGCGCGGCCACCAGCTGCTCCGGCTCGTCTCCGTCGACGCCGGCACGGGCGCCGTGCGCACGGTGGTCGAGGAGCGCTCGCCCACCTTCGTCGACTACGCCCACAAGACGTGGATGCACTGGCTCGGAGAGGACGAGCTGCTCTGGATGAGCGAGCGCGACGGGTGGAACCACCTGTACCTCGTCGACGTGCCCTCGGGCGCCGTCCGGCGCGCGGTCACCGCGGGAGCATGGGTGGTCCGGGCCGTCGAGCGCGTGGACGCGGCGCGCCGCGAGCTCGTCCTGCGCGTGATGGGGATCGACCCGGCGCAGGACCCCTATCACGAGCACTTCGTGCGGGTCGGGATCGACGGCGGCGATCCGGTCCGGCTCACCGAGGGCGACGGGACGCACGAGCTCCTCTGGAGCCCCGGCGGCGAGTGGTACGTCGACACGTGGTCGCGCGTCGACCTTGCGCCGGTGCGCGAGCTGCGCCGCGCCAGCGACGGCGCACTGCTCGAGGAACTCGGCCGTGCCGACGCATCCGCGCTCGTTGCCGAGGGATGGACGTGGCCCGAGCGCGTCGTCGCCAAGGGCCGCGACGGCGCCACCGACGTGTGGGGCGTCCTCTGGCGCCCGCGCGGCACGGCCGGGGACGCCGCGCCGAGGCCGGTGGTCGAGTGCATCTACGCGGGCCCGCAGGACTTCCACGTGCCGAAGTCCTTCGCGCCCTGGCACGGCCAGCGTGCCGTCGCCGACGCGGGGTTCGTGGTGGCGATGGTCGACGGCATGGGCACCAACTGGCGCGGCAAGCGCTTCCACGACGTGTGCTGGAAGGACCTGCGCGACTCGGGCCTGCCCGACCATGTGGCGTGGCTTCGGTCCGCGGCCGCGACACGCCCGTGGATGGACCTCTCGCGCGTGGGCATCTACGGCGGCAGCGCCGGCGGGCAGAGTGCGCTGCGCGCCATGCTCGACTTCCCCGACGTCTACCGCGTGGGGGTGGCCGACTGCGGCTGCCACGACAACCGCATGGACAAGGTCTGGTGGAACGAGCTGTGGATGGGATGGCCGGTGGACGAGAGCTACGCCCGCAGCTCGAACGTGGCCGACGCCGCGCGCCTGCAGGGCCGGCTCATGCTGGTGGTCGGTGAACTGGACGACAACGTGGATCCCTCGAGCACGCTGCAGGTGTCGGCCGCGCTGGTGCGCGCGGGGAAGGACCATGAGCTGGTGGTGATTCCCGGGGCGGGGCACGGGGCCGCCGAGACGCCCTACGGCTCGATGAAGCGCCTGGGTTTCCTGAGGCGGCACCTCCTCGGCGACGGGTGATCAGCGCAGTCCGGCACGGTCCATGATGGCCTGCGCGAAGGGATCTGCCGCGGCCGCCTCGCGCAGCCGGGCGATCGTGACGTACGCGTAGTCGAACCCGAAGGTCGGCTTGCGCACCACGTGCCACGCGTTGCCGTCGTCGACGACGATGCTCGCGAACCCAGGTGCGAGCCCGACCACGACCGAGAGCAGGACGCCGGCCACCGGCAGCACCCAGAGGGCCGACCGCGGCACGCCGGCTTGCTCGGCACGCTGCTTCACCGCCACGATCCACGTGCGCGCGATCGCGAACTCGAGGCTCAGCACGCCCAGCCCCGCAAGGAGCAGCGGGATCCCCGGCCCCGGCAGCACGAGGAGCAGCAGGCCCGCGAGCGCCATGCTGCCGCCCACCGCGGCCACCACGAACCGCCGCACGCGCGGGCTGGAGTTCTCGCGGATCCAGGCGATGAACGCGCGCATCTGCGGGTGAGGATATTCACGTGCCGGATACGATGCCACGCCCGCGCGACGCGGTCCCACCGAGCATCCGCCATGCCAGCACCCCAGAAGCCAGCTTCCCGGAACGAGACGCAGATCATCTACTCGATGATCGGGGTCACCAAGGAGATCGACCGCAGGAAGATCCTGAAGGACGTCTCGGTCTCCTACTACTACGGGGCGAAGATCGGCGTCCTTGGGCTGAACGGAAGCGGCAAGAGCACGCTGCTGCGCATCATGGCCGGCGTGGACCGCAACTACGAGGGGAAGGTCGTGGCCGCCGGCGGGTACTCGATCGGCTACCTCGAGCAGGAGCCCCTGATCGACGACACGCGCACGGTGATCGAGGTGGTGCGCGACGGCGCGAAGGACACCTTCGCGCTCCTCAGGGAGTACGACGAGATCAACGCGCGGTTCGGGGAGGACATGACCCCCGAGCAGATGGACAAGCTGATCAACAAGCAGGCCCAGGTCCAGGAGAAGCTCGACCGGATCGACGCCTGGACCATCGACAGCCAGCTGGAGATGGCGATGGAGGCCCTGCGCTGCCCCCCGCCCGACCAGGCGGTGAACACGCTCTCCGGCGGCGAGCGCCGGCGCGTGGCGCTCTGCCGGCTGCTCCTCACCAAGCCCGACATCCTGCTCCTCGACGAGCCGACCAACCACCTCGACGCCGAGAGCGTCGCCTGGCTCGAGCAGCACCTGCAGCGCTTCGAGGGCACCATCATCGCCGTGACCCACGACCGCTACTTCCTGGACAACGTGGCCGGGTGGATCCTGGAGCTCGACCGCGGCGAGGGCATTCCCTACAAGGGCAACTACACGGGCTGGCTCGAGCAGAAGAAGAAGCGCCTGGAGATCGAGGAGAAGCAGGCCTCCAACCGCCAGAAGGCGCTCGCGCGGGAGCTCGAGTGGATCAGCCGCAACCCGCAGGGCCGGATGGCGAAGAACAAGGCCCGCGTCGAGCGCTACGAGCAGCTCGTCAGCCAGAACCAGAAGGAGAAGGCCGCGGAGGTCGAGATCTTCATCCCGCCGGGCCCGCGCCTGGGGCAGCTGGTGGTGGAGGCGAAGGGCCTCGCCAAGGCCTACGGCGACAGGCTGCTCCTCGACGACGTCAGCTTCTCGATCCCGCCCGGTGCGATCGTCGGCATCATCGGCCCCAACGGCGCCGGAAAGACGACGCTGTTCCGCATGATCACCGGCGCCGAGAGGCCGGACGCCGGCGAGCTGCGGGTCGGCGACAGCGTGAAGCTCGCCTACGTCGAGCAGAGCCGCGAGACGCTGCCGAACGACAGGAACCTCTGGGAGGCGATCTCCGGCGGCGACGAGAAGATCATGCTCGGCGGCGTGGAGACCAACAGCCGTGCCTACGTGGCGCGGTTCGGCTTCACGGGCACGGACCAGTCGAAGATCGTCGGCAACCTCTCGGGCGGCGAACGCAACCGCGTGCACCTTGCGCGCATGCTGCGCCAGGGCGCCAACGTCATCCTGCTCGACGAGCCGACCAACGACCTCGACGTCAACACCATGCGTGCGCTGGAGGAGGGCATGGAGAACTTCGTGGGCTGCTGCGTGGTGATCAGCCACGACCGGTGGTTCCTCGACCGCGTGGCCACCCACATCCTGGCCTTCGAGGGCGACAGCAAGGTGCACTTCTTCAACGGCAACTACTCCGCCTACGAGGACGACCGCCGTCGCCGCCTGGGGATCCCCGCCGACGCCGCGCCGCGCCGGCTCCAGTACCGCGCGCTGACGCGCTGAGCGCAGGGAAGCTGCCGCGGGCCGGGCACGCGGGATGGGTCCTATCCTGCGGGCCATGACCTCGGCTCGTCTGATCGCGGGCGTCCCCTCCGCCAACCGCAGCCTGTACCACGCCGTGCGCTTCAACGTCGGCGACCCGGCCGCGTGCATCGACTTCCTGCACGACGGGCGCCCCCCGCACCGGGTGTTCGTCTGCCGCGACATCGAGATGGAGCGCGCCCGCCGGCAGGCACGCGCCGATGCCGTCGCGTGCCCGCGCGACTTCGAGCCCGCGGGAGGCCTCTCCGGCGACCGCGAGACCGCCACGGCGCAGGCGGTGGCGGAGTGCATCCGGCGCCAGGGCGTGACGCACGTGGTCGCCGACCGGACGCTGGCGCTGGTGTACGCCGAGCACCTCAGGCTGGCGGGCATCGCCGTCGAATACGACCCGCTGCTCGGCGTGATGGCGCGCCGGTCGAAGGACGCGCAGGAGGTGGAGTGGCTGCGCGCCGCGCAGCGGGCCACGGAGGATGCGATGCGCATGGCCTGCGAGACCGTCGCGCGCGCGATCCCGGACCGCAACGGCATCCTGTTCCACGACGGCGACCGGCTGACGGCCGAGCGCCTGCGCTTCATGATCGACGTGCACCTGCTCCGCCTGGGGTTCGCCAGCCCCCCGTCGATCGTCGCGTGCGGGCCGCAGGGCGCCGACTGCCACGAGCACGGCCACGGCGACCTGCGCACCGGGCAGCCGGTGATCGTCGACATCTTCCCGCGCTGCCAGCGCACGCTCCACAACGGCGACTGCACGCGCACGGTGGTGAACGGCGAGCCGCACCCGGCGGTGCGCGCCATGCACGCCGCGGTGCACGAGGCCAAGCGCGCCGGCATCGGCGCCGTGCGCGCGGGCGCCACGGGCGAGGACGTCCACCGCGCGACCCTCGCGGTCATCCACGCGCACGGGTTCCCGAGCGGCATGCCGCCTGCGGACGGGCCCGACACGTGGTGCGGCATGACGCACGGCACGGGCCACGGCCTGGGCCTCGACGTGCACGAGCCGCCGCTCCTCGACTTCAAGGGGCCTGCGCTCGTTCCCGGCGACGTGGTCACGGTCGAGCCGGGCCTCTACGGCCGGGCCCATGGGGGCCTGCGCATCGAGGACGTGGTCGTCGTCCGCGAGGGCGGGGCGGAGAACCTTGGATCGCTGTTCGAGGGGCTCGACTGGCGCTGAGCGTGCGTGGCCCGGCGGCGGTGCGAGCTCAGCCCTCGCGCGGGGCGCGCTTCTTGCCGCCCTCGCCGAGCTCGGCGTCCACGTCGACGTCCGCCTCCGCGAGCTCGTCGTCGAGCACGTCTTCCTTGGCGCTCGGCATGAATCCCTTGGCAGCCTCGCGGCAGATGTCCGCCAGCACCTGGTGCAGCTTCTCGTGGTCGGGCACCGCGTCGAGCGCGGAGAGCACGAAGTCGACCTGCCGGTCGAGCTCGAGCCCGGTGTCGAGCATCGCGATGGCTGCGTCGCCGAGCTGCTCCATGGCGCCCGCGTACCAGGCCATGTCGGGCGCGTCCCAGTCGGATGGCGGAACGATCTTCGTGCGCACGGTGAGCATCCCGATCGCGACCACCGGGCAGAGCCCCATGCGCGTCCGGGGCTCGCGGCAGAGCACGGTCACCGGGACGTCCTGGCGGAGTGCCGCAAGCCGCATGCGGCGCGCATCGGCGCCGACCCCCGGCGGCTGCACGAGGTAGCAGCCCGGTTCCACCGTGACTTCCTCGGGGACCTCGCCCTCGACGATCCTGATCCCGGCCTTCGGGGACATGACCGACTGCACGCGCTGCCGGCGGGCCTCCTGCAGCGGCAGCGCGATGCGCGCCATAAGCGCCCAGTCGTCGAGCGTCCGGGCCATCTCCAGCGCCCGCTGCGCGTGGCGCTCGGCATCGAACCATTTCGAGCCGCGGAGCGCCTCTTCGGCGGCATCCATCAGCTCGTCGACCTTCTCCTGCCTGGAGGGACCGGCCATGTCCGGGCAGCATAGCCGCCGCCCGGGCGGGGCCGTCAGGCCCGGGGGGCGCGCCGGTCGTCGGGCCGCTGCACTTCCAGCGACCGCCCATGGACGCCCCGTGCCTGCGCGTTGACCGCGTTGACCAGGATGTCCACCGACCGCACGCCGGGGTACTTGGCCAGCAGCCCGCTGATCTTCTCGGCGAGGCTGCCGCCGCGGTCCCGGAAGAGGCGCTTGTAGGCCTCCTTCATGGCGCCGATGTCCGTCTCGGTGAACCCGCGCCGGGCCATGGCGATGTGGTTGTGCCCGCGCACCTCGGCGGGGTTTCCCTCGACGATCATGAAGGGCGGCACGTCCATCGAGACGCGCGCCATGGCGCCGACGAACGCGCACGTCCCGATCACCACGAAGTGGTGGATGCCGGCGCCGCCGCCGAGGTTGGCGTGGTCCTGCACCACCGCGTGCCCGGCGAGCATCACGTTGTTCGCGAGCACGCAGCCGTTGCCCACCACGCAGTCGTGGGCGATGTGCACGGTGCCCATGATCAGGTTGTCGTTGCCGATGCGGGTCCAGCCGCCGCCGTTGCCCGTGCCACGGTGGATGGTGACGTGCTCGCGGACCTGGTTGCGGTCCCCGATCTCGCAGAAGGCCCGCTCGCCGGCGTACTTCTTGTCCTGCGGCGTGCCGCCGATGTAGGCGAAGGGGAAGATCCGGTTCTGGCGGCCGATGCGCGTGTGCGCCTCGATCACCACGTGGCTGTCGACCTGCGTTCCCTCGCCGATCGAGACGTCCGGGCCGATCACCGACCACGGCCCGACCGTCACGGAGGGCGCGAGCCGCGCCGACGGGTCGACGATGGCGGTGGGGTGGATGGCGGGGGCTCGTTCCTGGACGGAGGTCATTCGAAGTCCTGGTCGACCATCATGAATCGGATCTCGGCCTCGGCGGCGACCTTCTCGCCGACCATGGCCCGCGCGCGCACCGCGGCGCTGCGCGAGGTGGCGCGCAGCGACTCCACCTCCAGGACGAGCTGGTCGCCCGGGGTGACCGCCTTGCGCAGCTTGACCTTGTCGAGGGAGAGGAGCACCGCGACCTTGCCGGTGTGCTCGAGCGTCTGGCTGAGGAGGAGCCCGCCCATCTGCGCCAGCGCCTCGACGATGAGGACGCCGGGCATGATCGGGGTGCCCGGGTAGTGGCCCTGGAAGAAGGGCTCGTTGATGGTGACGTTCTTGACGCCGGTGGCGCGCCGGCCGGGCTCGAGCGCCAGCACGCGGTCCACCAGCAGCATCGGGAACCGGTGCGGCATGAGCCGCGTGATGGCGCGCGAGTCCATCGCGCGCCCCTCGACCAGGATCCGTGCCTGGCGCGCGCGCTGCACCATGCGCAGCAGGCGCATGCCGAGCTGCCGGTTCAGTCCGTGCCCCGAGCGGTTCGCGACCACCTGGCACTCGATGACCGTGCCCACCAGCGCCAGGTCGCCGATGCAGTCGAGCAGCTTGTGGCGCACCGGCTCGTCGGGGAACCGGTAGGCGTTGTCGATCGGGCCCTCGTCGCCGATGACCAGCACGTCGCGGGGCGTGAGGTGGCGGCAGAGCCCGGCCTGCCAGAGCGCCTCCGCCTCCTCCTTGAGCGAGAAGGTGCGCGCCGGGGCGATCTCCGCCACGTAGTCGTCGCGGGCCGGGTCCCAGCTCCACGACTGGTGCGGGATGCGCGATGCATTGCGGCCGTAGTCGAGGTCGTACATCACGCGCATCCCCGCCGGGCTGTCGCAGGGGATGGCGGCGATCGAGGCATCGCCCTCCTCGACGACGATGGCCTGGGTGAGCTTGTAGGTCCGCCGCGGGGCGTCCTGGTCGGCGAGTCCCGCCGCCTGGACGGCGCCGACGAACGGCATCGCGCTGCCGTCGCCGCAGGGAAGCTCCGGGCCGCTGAGGCGCAGCAGCGCGTTGTCGATCCCCAGCCCGCGCAGCGCGGACATGCAGTGCTCGACGGTCTCGATGGTGGCCTCGCCGGACTTGAGCGTGGTGCGCCGGGCGTTGGGCACGACGTTCGTGACCAGCGCCGGGATGACCGCCGGGCGGTCGAGGTCGGTCCGCTCGAAGACGATCCCGTGGTCCGGCGGCGCCGGCAGGATGGTGAGCGTCGCCTCGCGCCCGAGCAGCAGTCCCTTCCCGGCCACCGTGGCGGCCGAGGCGACGGTGCGCTGCCTCTGCGCGCCCGTCGGGACGGGGGCGGCGGACCTGGGATCGTTGCTCGTGGGGGCGGCGGTCACGGCCGGGAGGGGTCGGCGGCTCGCCGGTCGGGGGTCGCTACTGGTCCTTCAGCAGCTTCAGGAGCGGCTTCGCGTGCTCGACAATCTTACGGATCACGGCCTGCTCCCGCAACGCGAGCCGGATCTCCTGCGCGGGGTACCCGCCCCAGGTCTCGCCGGCGGGGATCTCGTTCATCACCGCGGCCCGGGCGGCGATGCGGGCGCCGCTGCCGATGCGCGTGTGCGGCGCGATGCCGACCCCGCCGCCCATCTGGACGCCGTCTCCCACCTGGGTGCTGCCGGCGATGCCGCAGTGGCCCGAGATCATGCACATGCGGCCGATCACCACGTTGTGCCCGATCTGGCAGAGGTTGTCGATCTTGGTGCCGGCGCCGATCCGGGTGGCGCCGAACTTGCCGCGGTCGATCATGGTGCCCGAGCCGATCTCGACGCCGTCCTCCAGGACGACGTTCCCCAGGTGCGGGATGCGCAGCACCGAGCGCCCGTCGGCGCTCGCGCGGTAGCCGAAGCCGTCGCCGCCGAGGACGGCTCCCGCGCCGACGATGCAGTCGCGGCCGACCACGCAGCGCTCGCGGATGACCGCCCCCGCGTGCACGATGCTCCGCTCGCCGACCTCGGCGTCCTCGTAGAGCACGGCGTTGGGGTGGAGCGAGGCCCCCGCGCCGACGCGTGCGCGCGCGCCGACCACCGCGCCCGGGGCGATGCGCGCCGCCGGATCCACCGTGGCGGAGGGATGCACGTGCGCGCCCGCGGCGATGCCGGGTTCCGGCAGCGGGTCGCCGCGGAAGTAGAGCTCGAGCACGGGGATCATCGCGAGGTCGGCGCTCTCGACCTCGATGAGGGCGCGCGTCGCCGGGTCGTGCCCGGGCACTGCGATGCCCTTCGTGACGACTGCGGTGCCGGCCTTCGACGCGGCCCACCGGTTGGCGTTCACCAGGTCGCCGATGAACGTCAGCTGCTGAGGTCCCGCCTCCGCGACCGTCGCAAGCCCGGTCACCGGGAGGTCGTCCCGGCCGACCAGCGTTCCGCCGACCAGGCGCGCGACCGATCCCGACGTGTGCGCGGCCGCGGTCACGGCTTCGGCGCGGCGGCGGGCGGGGCGACCGGCGCCGCGGGCGCCGTCGGCACGGTGCCGCCCTTTGCCTTGTAGTCGGCGTTGGCGCGCGCGATCACCGCGTCGGTGATGTCCATCTCCGGGTTGGCCCAGAGGAACCGCCGGGTGTTCAGCTGCTGCTGCGTCGCGGAGAGCCCGGCGGGCTCGACCGGCACCAGCGAGTCGTTGACCACCACGTAGTCGATGTTCGAGTCCCGGGAGACCGCCTCGGCGGCGGCACGGATCCTCGCGTACAGCTCGCGCAGCGCGGTGGCCCGCTCGGCCTCGAGCTTGAGCTGGCCGAACTGGTCCTGGGCGCGCATGGCGCCGACCGCGGCCTCGACCTTCTTCAGGGTCTCGTTGTAGGGCGGGGTGCCCGGCTTGTAGCTCTCGAGCTCGGCGTTCAGGTCCTGGAGCTCGCGGCCCATGCGGTCCTTCTCGGCGGCCATCCGCTCGCCGATCGACTTGATGCCCGCCTCCATGGTCTTCTGCTCGTCGAGCGCGACGAACGCCTTGGCGACGTCGACGCTCGCGACGCGCGCGGGACGGTCGGGGAGCGCGGCGGCGGCGGCGAGCGCGGCGGCCGCGGCGCCGGCGAGGATCCAGGGTGCGGTGATCTTCATGGCGTGGTGCTCGGGGCGGCGGGCGCCGCGGGTGCGGTCGGGGACGGCGCGGCGGGCGCAGCCGGGCGCGCGGTGCTGCCGTGCGCGTTGTTCATGCGGACGACGAGCTGGTCGGTGACGTCCACCGACTTCGCGGCGAACAGCACGCGGCGGCGCACGATCTGCTCCTGTGCCTGCGCCTCCAGCGGCGCCTTGCCGTCGCGCTGCAGGTTGATCTCCCCGACTCCGTCGTTGACCAGGACGACGTCGTAGCCCTCGGCATCGGCGAGCTTCTGGCTCTCGGCGCGCACGTTTCGGTACATGCTCTGCCACATCAGGGCGCGCTCGCGGTCGATCTCGATCTTCTTGATCTGCTCCCACTGCTCGAAGCGCAGCTGCTCGAAGGCGACCTTGTCGCGCAGCGCGGCCCGGTCCGCCTCGGAGGCCTTCTCGAGCTCGTCGGCCATGGCCTCGATCTCCTTGCGGCGCGCGGTGAACTCCTCCTGGACCTTCTTGCCGAGGGCGCCGATCTGCACCTCCCAGTCGCTGCGCTCGTTGAGGCGCTCGATGACCTTCACCAGGTCGACGACGGCGACGCGTGTGGGCGCGGGGGCGGTGCGCGCGGTGGCCGTCGCCTGGCCGGCGAACGCGGCGAGCGCGGCTCCGCCGGCGGCGGCGGCGAGCGCCGCAAGGGTGGGTCGGCTGTTCATGGGCGGGAGTGTACGCGCGCGGCGGCGGGCGCCGCTCACAGGGGCAGGTCGATCGTGAAGCTGAAGACCTGCTCCTCGTCGAGCTCCTGCTTCACGACCGGGTAGGCGAAGTCGAGCGCGATCGGCGCCTGGCCGAACTGCGGGATGTAGATGCGCAGGCCGGCGCCGACGCCCACGCGGTACTGGTTGAGCCAGTCGTCGTTGTTGACGGTGCCGCTGTCGACGAAGGCCACCACGGAGATGAAGTTGCCGATCACCGGCACCTCGTACTGCGCGCCCGCGAAGAACAGGAAGTTGCCGCCGATCGGGGTGTAGACGCCGGAGGAGTTGATGGTGGCGGGCGGGTCGTCGCCGATCACCAGGTCGGACTTCGGGCTCACCGTCCGGAACGCGAAGCCGCGCATCGTGCGGCCGCCCATGTACCAGCGCTCGAACACCGGGGCGTCCTGCGAGAAGATGTACGACGCCTCGCCGCGCACGCGCAGCACCTGCTTGCGGCCGAGGAAGTCCTCGTGCACCGTGAAGAACTGGGTGTAGTTGATGCCGACCTGCGGGTAGTCGTAGTCGCCGCCGAACACGCCGTGGTAGCCCGCCTGCAGCTCGATCTGGGTGCCGCGCCCCGGGCGCTGGATGTTGTCGACCTCGGTGCGGCTCAGCTGCGCGAGCACCATGCTGTTGTAGCTCGGGCCGCGCTGCTCCCAGATCTGGACCGGCGTGTTCGGGCCGAGGTCCGTCAGCTCGACGCTCTCGACGCGCGGGTTGAGGCTGAAGGTCCAGAAGTCGCCGATCCGCGTGCTCAGCCCGAAGAGCGCGCTGACGCGGTTCTCGTTGAAGCCCTGGAAGACGCGGTTGCGGTAGTTCAGCCCGACGTTGCCGCCCCAGTCGCTGTCCAGGAGGTGCGGGTCGCCGATCGAGATGTTGTAGTTGCTGACGTCGATGCCGGGCGCGATGGCCAGGTTGAACGTCTGCCCCGCGCCGCGGAACGACCGCCCGCCCAGGAACTCGTCCCAGCTGCGCGGCACGTCGGCGACGTCGAAGTTCTGCGCCTTGACCGACACCTCGCCGAAGAATCCGGAGTCCGTGCCGGCGCCGACGCCGAAGTTCACCGACCCGGTCTGCTTCTCCTTGATCTCGACCAGCACGTCGCGCACCCCGGGCTCCTCGGCGGTGGGCGCCTGCGGCGTGATGCGCGGCTCGCGGAAGATCTGCGTCGCCTCCAGGCGCTGCTCGGTGTTCTTCAGCTCCCGGCCGTCCATCGGCCGGCCCGGCTGGAAGCGCACCAGCCGGCGGATCACCTTGTCCTGCGTGACCACGTTGCCCTGGATGTGGACCAGGCCCGCGACGTACGCCTCGCCCTCGCGCAACGAGAGCAGCAGGTCGACCTCGGCCGCCTCGCCGACGCGCACGTAGTTGTCCGCGATGCGCACGTCGATGTAGCCCATCACCTGGTAGGCCTGCTCGATCGCCTTGCGGGTCTTCTCGATGAGGTTGCGCTGGAACGGGTCGCCGCGCTGGATGACCGCGAGGTTCCCCACCTGCTCGCGGGTCATGACGCGCGGGGCGCCGCCGTCGCCGGCGCGGACGATGATGTCGCGCAGCCGGTACTGGCGGCCCTCCTGCACGGTGAAGACGATCTTCACCTCGCGCTGGTCGTTGCTCAGCTCGATGCGCCGGTCGACGCGCACGTCCATGTAGCCGTTGTCCTTGTAGTAGCGGTCGAGGGTGGCCACGTCCTCGACCAGCATGTCCTCGTCGAGCTCGCCCTTGCGGAACAGGAACACCCACGGCTTGGTCTTGATCTGCGCCTCGAGCTGCTCGCCGGGGAACGCGTCGTTGCCCACGAACTCGATCTCGCGGATGCGCACGCGCGGCCCCTCGATGACCTGGAAGAGGATCAGCCCCTGGTCGAGCTTGCTCTCGTCGACCTTCACCTCGACGAGGTAGTTCCCGCGGCCGCGGTAGAGCTCCTTGATGCGGATGATCGACTGCTCGAGCAGGAAGTCGTCCCGCGGGGCGCCGGTCTGCAGGGGCACGGCCTTGCGCAGGTCCTGGTCGGTGACCAGGTAGTTGCCGGAGAAGTCGATGCTCTCGACGATCGCCTGCTCCTCGACGGTGTAGGAGACCTCGACCGAGCCGTCGGGCATGATCGTGGCGTCCGCCGACACCTGCCCGAAGCGCCCGAGCCGGTAGAGCGTGGAAACGTCCTGCTTGACGACCTTGGCGTCGAAGGGCTGGCCGATGGCGATCCGGAGGTTGTTGCGCACCTCCTGCTCGGTGGACAGGTTCCTGCCGCGGATCACGACCTTCACCGCCGTGACGGGCCGGTCGGCGAGCGCCTCGTCCTCGACGTCGAGCGCGAGCGCCGCCGCCGCGAGCGCGAGCGCCGCCG
>CAYTYU010000071.1:0-12983 GCA_964440815.1 uncultured Chitinophaga sp. | reverse complement strand
AAGCGGCAAGCGACCGACTCCAATTGAAATGGACATCTCTTTCCTTTCCCTCTGAATGACGCTCACTGGCGGTGAGCCGCGCCCAGGCGTCCGGTCTCCCCCAAACGGCTCGGGGGACCACAGCCTGCGGCACATTCAAGGTGCCCCGGTTCCGCGGGGAGGCAAGTCCGTTCCAGAAAAATCCCGAGCTGACCGGGAATATCGGTCCCATCGAGGTTGCAGACGGGAATCCCGGTGAAACGCAAAGCAGGGGCAGCCCGCAAACGGGCTGCCCCTGAGGAGCAAGCGATTGAGTCTGTCGAGGCTCAGCGGCGGCGGCGACCGGCGAGGCCCGCGAGGCCGAGCAGCGCGATGGCGCCCGGGGCGGGAATCGCGCCGGCATCGATCGACGCACCAGCCACGCTCTCGTAGGCGAAGTCGACGACGGTACGGGACACCAGGTTGCCCGTTGCCGGCTGTGCACCCATCAGGAAGCGCATCCAACCGTAGTGAGTGGTGCCCGCGGCCGACACGAACCGGAATCCGATGATGTTCTGGGCGCCGTACTGCCACTGGCCTGCGCTCGGCCCAAAGGACACGCCCGTGGTCGACGTGGAGAACGACGCCGACCCGCCGATCAGCGTGCCGATGGCCAAGTTGCCAGCGACGCCGACGGTGTCACCGGGAGCGCGCATGTACCCGCCGCCCGTCGCCGAGAAGAAGTTCATGCCGCTTCCGGAGGAGCTTCGGTAGGGGTTGACGTCCCAGCCCGGAACGCCCGAACCAGGGCCGTTGCTCAGCACGCCGGTCTCGACGTTGATGTACGTACCGTCGATGTCGACGGCGCACGCGAAGTTGACCACGCCGCTGTAGACGACGCCGGCATGGACCGACGCCGCAACCCCCGCGGCCACGGCGGCAGCGGCGACAATGTGCTTGTCCAGACGATTCGAGATACGCATGACGGGAAACTCCAGGTATTGGGAACGGGAAACTGCTTGCACCTGCGAGGCGGGAACCACTTCAGGTGTCCTGCCCCACGGCAGGTGCTCCGTGCGCGGGAACGACGCGGAACGTCCTGACTATTCCCCAGCCCGGCACGAACGCAAACAAAACGCGTGATTCCCCTGAAAATTCGGATCCCTTCGCCGGGATCCCAATAACACGGCATTTCCAGTTCTCAGAGGCGGGATTCCGGAACCCGACCTTCGTTCCCGGCATCACAATGCGCGCACCATGACCCCCTCCACCGCCGCTGCCTTCAAGTCGCTCCACGCCGCCGGCCTCGCCCCCGCGGCCCTCGACCTCAAGACCAAGGAACTGATCGCCCTCGCCTGCGGCATCAGTCGCCTGTGCGAGGGGTGCATCGTGCACCACGCCAAGGCCGCGAAGGCAGCCGGCGCGTCGCTCGCCGAGATCCACGACACCGTCGACGTCTGCGTGCTGATGGGCGGCGGACCCGCGACCGTGTACGGACGCAAGGCCGTCGAGTCGTTCAACGCGGCGTGAGCGCGTACGCGCGCGGCTAGCCTCCGGCCAAGGAACGCCTCGTGCCGATCGATGCCGCACTCGTGCTCGCCGCCGCCATGGACGTGACGCCGCCCGCCCCGTGCCCGCCGCTGCCCACCCCCGCGCAGCGCGCCTGGCAGGAGATCGGCTTCACGGGCTTCATCCACTTCGGGCCGAACACCTTCACCGACCGTGAGTGGGGCCACGGCGACGAGCCCGCGTCCGTGTTCGACCCGACCGCGCTCGACGCACGCCAATGGGTGCGCGTGATGAAGGAGGCCGGGATCGGCGGCGTGGTCATCACCGCCAAGCACCACGACGGCTTCTGCAACTGGCCCACCGCGCTCAGCCGCCACTCCGTCCGCTCGAGCCCGTGGAAGCAGGGCGCGGGCGACGTGCTGCGCGAGCTGTCCGATGCCTGCCGGGAGGCCGGCATGCGCTTCGGCGTCTACCTCTCGCCGTGGGACCGCAACAACCCCGCGTACGGCACGGGCGAGGCGTACAACCAGTACTTCCGCGACCAGCTGCGCGAGGTGCTCACGTCCTACGGACCGGTGTTCGAGGTGTGGTTCGACGGCGCGTGCGGCGAGGGCCCGAGCGGCAAGCGGCAGCAGTACGACTTCCCGAGCTTCGAGCGCACCGTTCGCGAGCTGCAGCCGAATGCGGTGATCTTCAGCGACGTCGGCCCGGACATCCGGTGGGTCGGAAACGAGCAGGGCTGGGCCGGCGAGACCTGCTGGTCGATGCTGAAGGTGAAGGGCCACGGCCGCGGCGCCGACAACCCGCCGCCGACCAAGAGCCTGACCGAGGGCGACGAGGACGGCGAGGCTTGGATCCCCGCCGAATGCGACGTCAGCATCCGGCCGGGCTGGTTCTACCACGCGCACGAGGACGACAAGGTGAAGGGCCCCGCGCAGCTCTTCGACCTCTGGGAGCGCAGCGTCGGACACAACGCGAACTTCCACCTGAACTTCCCGGTCGACCGGCGCGGGCTGATCCATGAGCGCGACGCGGCCGCGGCACGCGGGCTGCGCGCGCTGGTCGACGCGGCCTACGGGCCGGGCACGGACCTGGCGCGCGGACGCGCGACGGCCGTGAGCCAGGTTCGTGGCCCATTCGACGGCAGCAGGGCCGTCGACGGTGACCCCGCCACCTACTGGGCCACCGAGGACGGAACCACGGAGGCCACGATCGAGGTGCAACTCGATCCGGCGCGCGTGTTCGACCGCGTGGTGCTGGCTGAGCCGATCGCGCTCGGCCAGCGGGTGCGCCGCTTCAGGGTCAGCGTGCCCGCGGGCTCCGGCCCCTCGAACGACCGACGCGACTGGCGCACGCTCGCCGAGGGCACCACCATCGGCCACCGCCGGATCGTCCGGGTGCCGCCCACCACCGCGCCCTGCGTGCGGATCGAGATCCTCGACGCGCGCGCATGCCCGCTGATCTCGCACGTCGGCGTGCACAAGACGGTGCCCGGGGCGGAGGGGGCGTGGCCGCCGGGCCCGCTGCCCACCCCCTGACTAGCATCCGACGCGTGGCATCAAAGCCGAGGACATCGTCCGCACGAGCGACCCCCCGGCCCGCCGAGCACAAGTCGGCCGGCGGCTGGACATTCCTCAGCAACCACGCGCACGTGCTGCTGCTGCTTGCCAAGGAACCCGAGATCCGCCTGCGCGACGTGGCCGAGCGGGTCGGCATCACCGAGCGCGCGGTGCAGCGCATCGTCGCCGACCTCGAGCAGAGCCGATACATCGAGCGAGTGCGCACCGGCCGGCGCAACCGCTACAAGGTGCATCCCGAGATGCCGCTGCGCCACCCGATCGAGGCGCACCGCAAGATCGCGAGCCTCATTCACCTCGTCGTCGAGGGGTGAGCGCGGCCGATTGCGTCACTTCGCCGTGCGGCTGCGGATGCGGATCCAGCCCACCGATCCAGAGCACGTCTCCTGGTAGTCGGTCACCGCGTCGTCGGCGAAGAACGTGACCACGCCGTCCGGCGGCGGCACCGCCAGGCCCAGCGGATCCTGCTGCGTCCACTGCAGCACGCCGTCCATGCGCAACGTCACCGTGCGCGTCACCGAGTCGCGGCTGTAGCGCACCAGCGTCGGCGTGCCGATCGGCATGCGCGTGATGCTCCGGGGGCTGAAGGGCGGCAGCAGCGCGAAGACGGTGCCCGAGTCGTCGCGGTACAGGCCGCGGTCCTCCGCCTGCCCGGACATGTCGACCAGCTTGTTCAGCACGAACTGCGACGCAGACACGCGCAGCGAGAACTCGATGTCGAAGTCGCTCCAGTCCTGGCCGTCGACCGCGACCTCCAGGCCCTGCCCCGGCCCGAAGACGTAGGCACCGCCGGTCACCTTGCCGCCCATGGACAAGGCGGCGACGCCGCTGCCGGATGAATCCTCCAGGCCGTCGTCGAACGCGTACTCACGCACCAGGTTGCCCACTTCGGACGACAGCAGGCACTCGGGCACCAGCGCCGTCGAGAACGGCACTTGGCCCCACGAGGCGAGCAGTTCTCCAAGGTCAACCCCGTCCACCACGCCATCCTGCGTCACGTCCCAGAAACCCATCGATCCCCATTCGGCGAGCAGCCCGCCCAGGTCCTGGCCGTCGACCACGCCGTCGAGGTTGCCGTCGGCGAGCGACTTCCGTTCGGACACCAGCGTGCGCACGAGCTCGTTCTTGAGCGACACGTACGCTTCCCGCGCCAGCGCAGGAAGCGCGTCCGACAGCGGGTCCCAGACGCCGGGAGAGCCGTCCGGCAGCTCGATGCCGGGCTGGTTCGGCGGCACCGGCTCGTTCAGGAGGTAGAGCCGCACCTCGCAGTCGTTCGGCGCCAGGCACGGCGGCAGCTGCCGGACGACCAGCTTCCACTGGCCACGCCGCATCGCGTACTGCGTCACGGTCGGGGGAAGGGCCGGGACGCTTCCGACCGGGCACTCGCCGGCCCGGACGGGCGGCAGGAAGCAGTACTGCGTGCCGCCGCACTCGACGACCGCCGTGGCGGGGTCGGTCGACATCAGGTCGCAGTAGTTCTCGACCGGGTACGGCGTCTTGGCCGAGCCGCCGAGCCAGCAGCCGCCGTTGTCGGTGCACAGCACCGGACTCGTGATCAGTCCGTCGATCACGGTCCCGCCGATCATGCACGGGGCGACGTCACCGGCGGCAAAGATCCCCTGCGCATACATCGCGAAGCTGTAGTCGCGGATCGCCGGCTGGCCCGGATTCACGAGGTACGGCATCATCGGCAGGCAGTCGATCACGCGGCTGGGCGACTCGAGCGTCTGCCACTCCACGCCGGCCGCGTCCGCGACCAGCCCGAAGAGGTCGACGATCGACACCTGGGCGTCGACCGACCGCCCGGGCGACGCGACGCGCGCGCCGGCGACCACGCACATCGACCGCACGCCCGATTCGTACACGGTCTGCTTCGCGCGCTGCACGGAGAACGGCGGCAGGACGTTGTAGCCGTAGGTGCCGTTGTCGTTGACCACCACGAGCATCACGTTCGCCGCGGCCAGGTCGCCGAGCACGAACTTCCCGTCGACCCACGCCCCGAGCCCGAGGTCCGCCAGCATGTTGCCGATCGAACGGTCGACCGACTCGACCATCAGCTTGTACTGCTGCCGGAACCCGACGCCCGTGAAGGCGCAGGACGCGTCATTGGCCGCGGGGCCCGTCAGCATTGGCGGCGGCGGCTGGATCGGCGTGTGGGCCGAGGAATGCGTGGCGAAGGCGAGCCAGGGGCGGTCGGCGCGCTCGGCGGCATCGATCCACTCCGCGGTGCGCCGCGACACGAAGTTCGTGAGGTACTCGCGCTGCGGCGCGGACGGCTGCGTGACGCCCGCAGGCGTGGTGATCGTCCGGGACCACGCGTAGTACGCGTTCTCCGCAAGGAAATCGATGGATCCGCACGTCGCGCCCGCGCACGACGTGACCGGCGAGCCGTCGGGGTTGACGAGCGGCGTGCCGCCGATCGCCATCGCGTCCAGCGGATGCAGGTCATCGCGGCAGGTGCCGTCCGGGAAGCATGCGGCGGCCGTCACGCCGATCCCGCCGATCGTGCCGCACGAGAGCGTGCCGGCGGGCAGCTGGCCGCCGAGCGTGGAGTCGACGGACGGGGGAAGGTCCCAGTAGCCGTCGTAGAAGTCGAGTCCCGCGGTCGACGCGGGAGCCTCGTAGCCGAACCCGGGCGGCGTGTTCTCCGGACCTCCGCCGAGGTGGTACTTGCCAAGCATGCCGGACACGTAGCCCGCCTGCCGAAGGAGCTTGGGCAGCGTGATCTCCGACGGACGCAGCTGCACCGCCGGGAGCATCGGGTCGACGACCGCGGTCACCACGCCCGTCCGGAAGCTGTGGCGCCCGGTGAGCATCGCGGCGCGCGACGGCGAGCACTCGGGCGTCGCCCAGAAGTTGCGGAAGCTCACGCCCTTCGAGGCGATCTCGGCGAGCACCGGCATCGACGGCGACTCGGGCGCGCCGTTCCACCCGTAGGGCTGGAACGACGACTGGTCCATGCCGATGTCGTCGAGCACGACGACCAGCATGTTCGGGGGCGGCGCGTCGCCGCCCGGCGCGGCGGCCGCCGCCGGCGGGAGTGCCGGAAGCATGGACGCGAGGACGGCGAACGTGGCTCGAACCATGCTGCGCATTCGATTGGTGTACCGAACCGGTGCCGAATCCCCAAGCGCGCTCTCGACAGAAGGGCGGTGATCCTCGCACGGCGACGCCTTCCAATCCGCGAGTCAGGCATCAGGGCCCCGCGGCCGCTGTCGATCCGGAGGCGGACTCGAGCTCACGGATCCTTGCATCGATCTTGCGAGGCAGGAACCACCCGACGCCGCCGCCCAGCAGCACTGCACACGCAGCGATGGAGAGCGGAACCCACTGCCAGTCGCCGGTCCCCGGCTCCAGGCAGGCGAGCGACGGGTCGTCCGGGTCGTGGCGCACCTGCACCTGCGATCTCTCCGGGTATCTCTCGACCGTGGCCTCCGCCGCCGACTTCGAGGAACTGCCGAAACGGAACGAGACGCGGCTGCCTTGCAGCTCGGTGCCACCGACCTGATAGCGGTACGTCACCCGCGCCGAGTGGCTCTCCCGCGTCCGCCCCTTGTGGCGCGTGGTGCGGTGGATGACCATCGACTCGACCACCGTGCCGGGCACGGTCGGCCACCCCGTGCTCGCTGCAGCCCGGTCCCACTCGAGCGCGCCCAGGACGGCGCCTCCGATTCCGAACGCGACGAACAGGGCCGCCCAGACCCAGACGAACCACTTGGTGAACCGCAGCAACCGCGGCGTGGCCGGCATCTTCGACCGGAAACGAAGGCGCATGTCCAGAGGCTACCGATCCCGCAAAGACGAAGCCCAAGGCGCTCGGGCCTTGGGCTTCGGAGTGAGGAGTCGGGCTGGCGGGATTTGAACCCACGACCTTTTGACCCCCAGTCAAACGCGCTAGCCAAACTGCGCTACAGCCCGAGACGAACCGCGAAGTGTAGCGGGACTCAGCGGGTGCGACAATGCGCGCATGCTCGGACGCCTTGTCGCGATCACGCAGCGCACCTGGAGCGCGCGGTGCCTTACCTGCGGGCACCGCTTCCCGTTCCCGGGCATCCGCCTCGGTGCGGCGGGGCGGTCGGCGAAGCTGCTGCGCTGCCCACGCTGCGCGCGATGGCGCTGCTGCCACGTGGAACCGATCCCCGCCGCCGACACGCCGCAAAAGTGACGGGAGACGGCCTCGCAGCCGTCTCCCGATTCAGGCGGACAGGGTGGGATTCGAACCCACGATACGGTTGCCCGTATACAGCATTTCCAATGCTGCTCCTTCAACCGCTCGGACACCTGTCCCGACGGACCGGAGTCTAGCCGCGCGCGGAAGCGCCCTCAACGGCGCGTAACTTCCGGGACAGGTGGACGCGCTCGCCGGCATCTTCGCGCTCGACAAGCCGCTCGGCATGACCAGCATGCAGGCGGTCGCCTTGGTGCGGCGGCGCGCGGGCGGCGCGCGCACCGGGCACGCCGGCACGCTCGACCCGCTCGCCACCGGCGTGCTGGTGATCGCGCTCGGCAAGTGCACGCGCCAGATCGAGTCGCTGATGGCCACCGACAAGCGCTACGAGACGGTGATCGACCTCTCGGCATTCACGACGACCGACGACGTCGAGGGCCCGCGAACGGACGTCGTGCCGGGAACGCCGGGCGCCGCCACCGCCCCGCCCGTGCGAGCGCAGGTCGCGCAGGTCCTGGCGGAACGATTCACCGGCACCGTCATGCAGCGGCCGCCTGCCTTCAGCGCCATGAAGGTGGGCGGGCGCCGCGCCTACGCGCTCGCACGCCAAGGCGCCGCACCGAATCTCGCGCCACGCCCCGTTCGCATCGACGCAATCGACATCCTCGACTACGCCTGGCCGCGGCTGACGCTCGACATCCGCTGCGGCAAGGGAACGTACGTGCGCAGCATCGCGCGCGAGCTCGGCGAGGCGCTCGGCACCGGCGGGCACTGCGCATCGATCCGGCGCACCGCGGTCGGCGCATGGACGGCATCGCGCGCCGTCACGGTGGAGGCGCTGCCTGCGACGGTCACGCAGGCGTGGCTCGATGGGCGTGCCGCGGCCTGAGGATCCGGGCCAGACCCCTCATCGACCGAGCGTTGCCGCCTCGCGCAGGAACCGATCGAGCCCGCAGGAGACTCGGGCACCGCTCGCGGCATCACGCCGCACGCGCGACACCAGGAAGGCCCGCGTTGCGGAGACCATGGATGCGCACTTCTCGAGCCGCGCAAGGTCGTGCGGGGATGGATCGCTCGTGAGCTTCACCTCGATCGCCCATCGCTCGCGCCCGGTCTCGAGCACGAGGTCAAGCTCGTATCCATCGCTCGTGCGGAAGTGGAACGCCTCGTGCGGGATGCCGCGTGCGGACAGCACGCCGAGGCACTGCTCGACCACGTGCGCCTCCCAGCTGGCACCGACCGCGGGGTGTGCAAGAAGCGCGTCGCCCGACGAGATCCCGAGCAGCGCGTGCAGCAGGCCCGAGTCCCGGAACAGCAGCTTGGGCGCCTTCACCAGGCGCTTCGCGACGTTGGCATGGAACGGCGGCAGCCGCCGGATCAGGAAGCTGCCTTCGACGAAATCGGCGTAGGCCGAGGCCGTCTGGTAGTTGATGCCCATGCTGCGGCCGAGTTCGGACGCATTCCATTGCTGCCCGTTCAGCGCGGCGAGCATGCGGAGGAAGCGCGATGTCACCTGCGGCGAGCAGGGGATCCCGATCGCCGGCAGGTCTCGCTCCGCGAGGAGGCGCAGGTAGTTGGCCTGCCACTGCGGGAACGCCGATGGCCGGCGCACGCCACCGTCGGGGAATCCGCCCATGAGCCACCGGCGCTCGCGCATCGCCGCCGCCCGCAGCTCGGTGCGCAGGAATGGGGTCAGCTCGCACACCGCCATCCGGCCGGCGAGCGACTCACCCACGCTGCGCATGAGTGCCGGCGACACGGAGCCGAGCAGCAGGAAGCGCCCGTTGCGGCGCCGATCGGCGTCGATCGCACCCCGGAGCCTGGGGAAGAGCGCGGGAAACGACTGCGCCTCGTCGAGGACGGCGCGGACCCGGCCGGCGCAGATGCGGTCCCACTCGACGTCGAGCCGGACGCGCTCGGACTCCTGCTCGAGGTCGAAGTACTCCCCCCCGATCGAGCGCGCCAGCGTGGTCTTGCCGCACTGGCGCGGGCCGACGATCGTCACCGCCGGGTAGCGGCGGAGGCAGTCACGCAGGTGTCGTGCGGCGGCTCGTCGAAGCACTCTTGCAGATTACCAGCGATTTGTTAATTTGCAAGCCCGGCCTTGGCATCCGCTGCGGCCTTCGCCGCCCGCCGCTCGTTGCGGTGCACCGCGTACATCAGGAGCAGCATCCCGGCGATCAGCTCCATGTCGGCCACGTTGAACACCCACGGGAACCACTCGTCGCTGCCGCCAGGCCAGCTGAGTCCGAAGGGCAGCTCGCGGCGCGGGAAGAGGTGCAGGAAGTCGCGCACCGCGCCCACCGATACCCGGTCGACCATGTTGCCGACGCCGCCGGCGAGCACCAGCGCCAGGCCCACGTGGCTGAGGTGGCTGCGCGCGCCGGTGTGGCGGCCGAACACCCAGAGCGCCGTGCCGACTGCAAGCACCGTGAAGCCGATGAAGAGCGCGCCCCTGCCCTGGCCGATGCCGAAGACCGCGCCGTGGTTCAGGACCAGGCGGAAGTCGAGGAGGTCGGGCGGGATGGCGCGCACGCCCGGATGCCACGGCAGCGAATAGGCGGTGTTCCCCGCGACTTCGTCGTACTGGAGCACCACGGGATGGCCGGCCACCGTCCGGAACGCCCACTCCTTGGTGGAGAGGTCGACGGCGAGCGCCGCGGCGAAGGTCAGCGCGAGCACCGCCCACGCGCGCGGCGAACGCCAGGCCTGCATGGCCTCAACGCCCGCCCATCTTCTCGATCTGGCGGGCCGCCTCGACCGTGTACTTGGCCCACGGCTTGGCATCGAGGCGCGCCTTCGGGATGGGCTTGCCGGTGAGCTGGCACACGCCGTAGGTCTTGGCGACGACGCGGTCGAGCGCCTCGTCGATCTCGCGCAGGAGCTCGCGCTCCGTCTCGGCCATGCCGATGGCGAGGTCCTGGTCGAAGGTGTCGGTGCCGATGTCCGCCATGTGCAGCGGCATGTTGGAGAGGTTGCCGCCCGAGCTGCGCAGCGCCTCGTCCTCGAGGCCGGTCACGCGCGCGATGAGCTCGGCGCGGGCCTGCAGCAGGATCTCCTTGTATTCGCCGAGCTCCTTGGCCGAGAGGCGCGTCTTCATCGCGGCGATCTGCGCGTCGGTCGGACCCTCGTCGCGCACCTTCTCCGGCGCAGGCTTGGCCGCGGCCGCCTTCTTCTTCGGCATCACCGCCTTGGTCGGGATGAGGCGTACGCGCCGGCCGTTGACGATGACGTAGCCGTTGGAATCGGGCTTCATCGCCGCGGCGACGCTGGCCACGCTCTTCACCGAGGTGAAGTCGATCTTGCGGCCCTTGTTCGCGGCGCGCTCGGCGGCGAGCTGCTGCTGGCGCATCGCCTCGAGCGCCTCCTTGCGGGGGTCGCGGATCGACGGCGGCGGCGCACCCTTGCCGGGCTTCTTCTTCGGCGGCGGCGCCTCGTTCGAGGCACGCCAGACCTGCTTCGGGGCCACCGCCGGGATGACTTCCTTGGGCCCGGAGTTCACGATCTTCGGGATCGGGATGACCACCGGGGCCGGGATCGGCGCCTTCGCGGGCGGAAGCGCCTTGGCGACGGGCTTGGCTGCTGGCTTGGCGACCGGCTTGGCCACCGGCTTCGGGGCGACCTTCGCGGACGGCTTGGCCGACGCGGGTGCCTTGCCCTTCGGGGCCGGCTTCGCCTTCGCGGCTGGCTTCGCTGCCTTCTTCTCAGGAGTCTTTTTACCGGTCTTCGCCATGCGTGGACCTCGCGCGGCGCGCCCAAATGCGCCGAGAATCGTGAATCCTAGCGGATTTCGTGCGATCCGTCAACGCGACCTCCGGCACGCCGAGGGCCGCCGCCACCCCGCGACGCAGCACGCGCGCCGCGCTCAGCGCACGCTTCCGATCGACCGGAACTTCTCGAAGCGCTTGCGCACGAGCGTGTCCGGGTCGATGCGCGAGAGCTCGCGCACCCAGTCGACCACGTAGTGCTGGATGCGCTCGGCCATCGCCTTCGGGTCGCGGTGCGCGCCGCCGAGCGGCTCGGGGATCACGTCGTCGATCAGGCCGTTGCGCAGGTTGTCCGCGGCGGTGAGCGAGAGCGCGTTGGCCGCCTGGTTGTTGGTGCGCTCGTTCGCCTCCTTGAAGAGGATCGCGGCGCAGCCTTCCGGGCTGATGACGCTGTACCAGCTGTTCTGCAGCATCGCCACGCGGTCGCCGACGGCGATCCCGAGCGCGCCGCCCGAGCCGCCCTCGCCGATCACGATGCAGATCACCGGCACGCGCAGGCGGCTCATCTCGCGCAGGTTCACGGCGATGCTCTCGGCCTGCCCGCGCTGCTCGGCGCCGATCCCCGGGTACGCGCCCGGCGTGTCGACGAACGTGACGATCGGCAGCCGGAATTTCTCGGCGAGCTTCATCTTGAGGAGCGCCTTGCGATAGCCCTCCGGGTGGGCGCAGCCGAAGTGGCACGAAAGGCGCTCCTTGGTGTCGCGGCCCTTCTGGTGGCCGACCACCAGGCACTTGATGCTGCCGATGCGGCCGAAGCCCGTGATGATGGCCGGGTCGTCGCCATGGCGGCGGTCGCCGTGCAGCTCGCACCAGTCGCGGCAGATCATCTGCACGTAGTCGAGGGTCTGCGGCCGCTGCGGGTGGCGCGCCACGCGCACGGTCTGCCAGGGCGACAGCCCCGAGTAGGCCTTCGACAGCAGGCTGTTGCGCGTCTCGTGGAGCGTGGTGATCTCGTCGCGGATCGAGTCGGCGTCGGGGCGTGTCTCGAGCGCCGAGATCTGGCGCTCGATCTCGGCGATCGGCTGCTCGAAGTCGAGGGTCTGGACGGCGGAACTCATCGGTGGGGAATCGTAGTCGCCGCACGCCGCGTAGCCTGCTCGGCCATGCAGGCAGGCGGAACGCCCGGCAGGGGCGGGACCATCGCGTTCGTCGGGTGCGGCAACCTCGGGTTCGCCATCCTGGAACGGGCGCTGGCGGCGGGCGCCATGCCTGCGGAGGCAGTGACCGTCGTCGAGCCCGACGCCGCGCGACGCGACCGGGCGCATGCGCTCGGGGCGCGTGCCACGGATCGACTCGCCGAGGCGCGAGCGGCCGACACCATCCTGCTTGCCGTCAAGCCGCAGCAGTTCGAGACGGTCGCCGGTGGCCTCGCGCCCCTCTCCGGCGCCACGCTCGTCGTGAGCGTGATGGCCGGCTGGACGGGCGCCACGGTCCATGACCGGCTCGGGCGCGGGCCGCGCGTGGTGCGCGCGATGCCCAACACGCCGGTGCGGCTCGGGCTCGGCTTCACCGCGATTGCCGCCGGGCCGGGTGCCGGCGGGGGCGACCTGGCGGCCGCGGAACGCCTGTTCGGCGCCGTCGGCGCCACCGGGCGCATCGACGAACCGCTGATGGATGCCGCGGTCAGCGCCGTCGGAAGTGCGCCCGCCTATCTCTTCCTGCTTGCCGAGGCGCAGGCCGCCGCCGCGATCGAGATGGGCCTCGACCCCGCGCTCGCGCGCGCCGCCACCGCGCAGACCATGCTCGGGGCGGCCACGATGCTCGCAGGGGAGGGGCGCACGCCCGAGGACCTGCGCGCCGAGGTGACGAGCGCGGGCGGCACGACGGCGGCCGCGACGCGCGCGTTCGAGGACGGCGGCTTCCGTGAGCTGGTCGCGCGCGCGATGCGCGCGGCGCGTGACCGGAGCCGAGAGCTCGGTCGCTGAGCGTCAGCGCGGCGAATGCCGCCCCCCCCCGCTCACCCGCGCAGGTGCACCACGAACCCGGACTCGCGGTACTCGACCG
>CAYTYU010000070.1:0-12985 GCA_964440815.1 uncultured Chitinophaga sp. | reverse complement strand
GTTCAACTACCTCAACAACCGCATCGAGGGGATCGAGACCGAGCTCCTCGCGGCGGGCGAGCAGCTCAAGCTCCTGATCGAGGGACGCGCCGCGGCGCGCGTGCCCGCGCCGGAGCCGAAGCCCGATGCGGTGCCCGCGGTGCCGGCCGTTGCCGGGGCGGGAGGGTCCTGACGTGGCCGGCGGCGGACGTCGCGGCAAGAAGGGGGCCCGCATCGAGATCATCCCGCTGATCGACATCATCTTCTTCCTGCTGGCGACCTTCATCATGGTGTCGCTGAGCATGTCGAAGAACCAGGGCGTGAACGTCGCGCTCCCCGGGGCGTCGACCGCCCAGTCCCTCGGGGACCAGTCGGAGATGGAGAAGGCCGTCACGCTCAGCGTGAACGACAAGGGCGAGCTTTTCTTCAACAAGGACAAGATCCTCCCGACCCAGCTGCCCATGCGGCTGCAGACCTACAAGATGTCCTCCAAGGACCCGAAGGTCATCATCAACAGCGACGGCGCCGCGGACTTCAAGTACGTGGTGACCGTGCTCGACGAGGTGCGCAAGATCGGGATCGCCAAGGTGGGCATCAACACGGACAAGAAGTGAAGGGCGCCCTGAAGGTCATCGTCTGCGCCGTGGCCGCCGTGTTCGTGCACGCGCTGCTGCTCCTCTTCGGGGGCATCTTCTTCATGCACGGGGAGGCGGCGGCGTCGAGCAAGCGCGACGTCGAGCTGGTGGCCGAGGACGTCGAGAAGGACGCCGAGGAGAAGCAGCCCGAGGAGCGCCAGCCCGAGGAGCCGATCGAGACCAAGGAGGAGCCGCCGCCGGACGCCAACCAGGAGATGGCGCCTTCCGAGGCGCCGGTCGCCGGCGCCGACGACGGACCCGCGCTCGATGCGGCGAGCCTGAGCGCCCTCGAGGCCGCGCTCAACGGCGGTGCGGGCGCGTCGGGCGGCATGGACTTCGGCGGCGGCGCTGCGTCGCTCCAGGGCGGCGGACGCATCGGCGCCACCGGCCGCGGCGGCGCCGAGGAGAAGGACGAGTTCCAGGGCGCCTTCAGCATGTCCGAGATCGACCAGCGCCCGCGTGCCGTGCACCAGGTGGCGGCGGGCTACCCCCAGGCGATGCGCGCCGCGCGCGTCGAGGGGATCGTCACCCTGATCTTCATCGTCGACGAGACCGGGCGCGTGGTGAACCCGCGCGTCGAGAAGTCCTCGCACGCCGAGTTCGAGGCGCCCGCGCTCGAGTCCGTGCGCCAGTGGCGCTTCGAGCCCGCGGTGAAGGGCGGCCAGCGCGTCGGCTGCCGCATGCGCGTTCCCATCCGATTCCAGCCGCCCGCGAGGTAGCCGTGAGACCCAGCATGCTCCGTGTCCCGACGTTCGTCCTGCTTGCCGCCGTGGCCGCCGCCGCGGCCGGGCCCCGCGCCACAGCCGACGTGTCCGACGAGCTGATGCCGCGGCCGTCGACCCAGGTGGCGCCGCCGGACCTGTCGGCGATCTGGGACGACCCGGGGTTCCGGCGCTCCTTCATCGGCGGCTACGGGATCAATCCAGAGGTCGAGCCGCGGGTGACTCCCGACGACCTGGCGCTGCTGGAACTCGTGCGCCAGCTGATGCCCGACGAGCTGCCCGCCGCCGAGCGCCTGCTGCGCGAGTCGGTGCGCCCGGACGCCTCGGCCGTCCTGGACCTGACGCTCGGCGGCATCCTGTTCCAGCAGGAGAAGCTCGACGACGCGCTCGCGCGCTACCGCGACGCGGTGGCCAAGTTCCCGAGCTTCCGCCGCGCGTACCGGAGCATCGGCCTGATCTGCGTGCGCAAGAACATGCTCGAGGACGCGATCGCCGCGTTCAACCGGATGATCGAGCTCGGCGGCGCGGACGCCTACTCGTACGGCCTGCTCGGCTTCTGCCATTCCACCCGCCAGGACTACCAGCCCGCCGAGGCCGCGTACCGCAACGCGCTGCTGCTGCAGCCGGAGAACGTCGAGTGGCGCCTGGGCCTGACGCGCTCGGTGTTCAAGCAGGGCAAGTACGAGGACGCGGCGAGCCTGCTCGACGTCCTGATCACCGCCTTCCCCGACAAGGCCGACTTCTGGCTGCTGCAGGCGCACACCTACCTCGGCCTCAAGGAGCCGATGAAGGCCGCGGTCAACCTGGAGGCGCTTGACGGGATCGGCAAGTCCACGGTCGACAGCCTGTTCACGCTCGGCGACATCTACGTCGCCGAGTCGCTTCCCGACCGTGCCGCGAGCGCCTATGCCCGCGCCGTCGCGAAGGACCCGGGACAGTCGCCGGGCCGCTCGATCCGCGCCGCCGAGATGCTCGCCTCCCGCGGCGGTTCGTCGCAGGCCGCCGACCTGCTGGAGGACGTGCGCGAGCAGTGGGGCGACTCGCTCGCCGACGGCGACAGGCGCCGCGTCCTCAAGCTGCAGGCGCGCCTGGCGATGGCCGGCGGCGCCACCGACGACGCCGCGGTCCGGATCCTGCAGGAGGTCATCGAGCTCGACCCGCTCGACGGCGAGGCGCTGATGCTGCTCGGTCAGCACCACCAGCGCGGCGGGCGTCCCGACGAGGCCATCCTGTTCTACGAGCGCGCGGCCCGCATCGACGCCTTCGCGCCCAACGCAAAGGTGCGGATTGCGCAGGTTTACGTCTCGCAGGAGCGATTCGCCGACGCGCTGCCCTTGCTGCGGGACGCGCAGGCCATCCGTCCTCGAGAGGACGTCGCGCGCTACCTCGAGCAGGTGGAACGGGCCTCGAAGGCCAAGCGCTGAACGATTTGCTCACGAAACTCGAACGCGCCTTTGGCCGTTCGGAAACCGAGCCGGAAGGAATGCGGGATCAACTACGGACACGTGGACAGCGGCGGATCGGCGTTCGACTCCGCAGCTTGCTTGGGTCTTGAGTCTCCTTACACCCGGAAAGTCCAACAGATGAAGAACGTCACCCTGCGCACCTCCCTTGCCGCCGCCGTCGCGGCCGCCGCCGTCGCCGGCGCCGCCGGCGCCGCCGAGATCCTGGTCACGGCCGACATCAGCACGTCGACCACCTGGACCAAGAACAACACCTACAACCTGCAGACCCAGATCTACGTCCTGCCCGGCGCCACCCTCACCATCGAGGCCGGCACCGTGATCGCCAGCACCACGAACCTCGGCGGCTCGCTCGCGGTCACCCGCGACGCCCGCATCGTGGCCCTCGGCACCGCCGACGAGCCGATCATCTTCACGTCCAAGGCCGACGTCGAGACCTGGACCAACGGCGACCCGAAGACCGGCACCTGGCGCGCGACCTGCAACGAGTGGGGCAACCTCACGATCTGCGGCCGCGGCTACATCGGCAAGTACGGCACCGGCGCGATCGCCGGCAACACCGCCGCCCCGAGCGCCAACAACGTGGCCGTCATGGAGGGCCTCACCCAGTCGAGCCCGACCGACAGCCGGCCGCTCTACGGCGGCGGCAACGACTTCGACTACAGCGGCGTGCTGAAGTACTGCTCCTTCCGCTACGGCGGCAAGGTGATCGGCCTCGGCAACGAGCTCAACGGCATCTCGCTCGGCGGCATCGGCCGCGAGACCGAGATCGACTACGTCGAGGTCATGAACAACGTCGACGACGGCATCGAGATCTGGGGCGGCACCGTCGACCTCAAGCACTTCCAGGTCTGGAACATCGGCGACGACTCGATCGACCTCGACCACGGCTGGCGCGGCCGCGGCCAGTTCGGCCTGATCGTCACCGGCTACTCTCGCATCGCCGCCTCGGGCTCCGGCTTCCTCGACTCGCAGTTCGAGGTCGACGGCGCCGCGAAGAGCGACGCCCAGCCCGTGACCACGTGCGCGTTCTACAACGTGACCTCGATCGGCCAGCCCCTGGCCGTCGGCCGCCACGCCCTGAAGTACCGCGACGGCGCGCGCGTGCAGTACAACAACTGCGTCTTCATGGACAGCGGCGCGGAGGTCGTCAAGAACGACGGCACCGACGGCGAGGCCACCGACGGCCAGACCGGCTACGGCCACAACGGCACGCTGTCGTTCGCGGCCTGCTGGACGACGGACTACAACGTCACGTCCACGGTGAATCCCTTCCCCACGGGCGCGGACGAGCGCTACCGCGCGCAGTCGAGCGGCAAGCTCTGCCAGATCACCGACACGGTGTTCTTCAACAACACCGCGGCCAACGCCTACACCGGCGCCAACGCGGTCAACGTGTTTGCCGCTTCCAACAACAACGTGCTCGCCACCGCGTCGCCGATCGTGCTCATCCAGCGCGGCGCGAACGTGACCAACGGCTCGCAGATCGTCCAGCCGGTGATCCGGCTCGACCCGCGCGCCGCCGGTGACGCCGTCACCAGCGTCGGCACGGCGCCCGCCAACTCGTTCTACACCCCCGCCAAGTACCGCGGCGCGTTCGGTGCGAACGAGAACTGGGCGTACGGCTGGTCGGCGGCCTCGGCGTTCGGCTTCCTGGTCGCCCCGCCGGCGGACAACGACGCCTGCCAGGCCGACTTCAACGGCGACGGCGCCGTGGACGGCAACGACCTGGGCCAGCTGCTCGCCGACTGGGGCACCTGCAACTAAGAAGGAGTCCGGCGCGGCACGCGCGGGGTCGTTCGACCCGCGCGTGCCGCCGCCCGGACGGACGCGATTCCCGATGCCCGGCGGTTCGGGCGACCCAGCCGCCGGGCATCGGTGCTTCCGAACGAGGTTCATGAATGAATGGTTCAGTCAAGGGTCGGTTCGGATTCGGTGCAGCCGCCGCGCTCGTGGCGGCGATCGCCGGGTGTGCGACGGCGCGCACCGAGACACCGCCGGCGGCGCGTGCTCCGGGGGCACCCGCCGAGGCCGGGCCGCGCGGTGCCGCCCGTGATCCTGCGTCGCTCGTGGCCGTGGCCGACCAGGTCGCCGGCGCCATCCCGGTGAACCCGCACGCGCGCGACCGGGCCATGATGCAGGAGGAGGCCGTGAAGGGGTGGATCGCCCTCGGCGACCTCGAGCGGGCCGAGGTGGGGATGCGGCGCATCGGGGACTGGCGGCGCGGGGAGGCGACGGCGCTGGTGGCGCAGGCGCGCGCCTCGCGCGGCGAGATCGATGCTGCACGGTCGCTTGCCGCGGAGGCGCGGGAACTCGCCGGGCGCGAGGAGGACTGGCGGCGCGACCGGATCGGCGCCGAGGTGGCGCGCACGCTGGCGATGACGGGCGACCTCGGGCAGATCGACGGCCTCGTCGACCCGGCGGCCGCCGCCGAGGCAGGCAACGTGGCGGCGGCGGTGACCGCCGTGGTGCCGGCCGAGCGCCTGGAGGCGCAGGCCAAGGTCTTCGACGACGCGATCGCCACCGGCGCCTTCGAGCTCGTGCGCGGGGGACTCGACGGCTACCTGGCGATCATGCGCCGGGCGGACTGCGACGACGCCTGGCGTGCGCGGGCGACCAAGGCGCTCGACGGCGCGCTGCCGGGCCTTCCGTATGACCTTCGCGTGCTCTACCTCGTGACGCTCGCGGACGCGCTGACGGCGCGCGGGCGCAACGACGAGGCGCGCGCGGCCCTCGACCGCGCCGACGGGGAGATCGCCGCGGCGGGCTTCCTCGCAGAGGACATCGTGCCGATCGGGGCACCGGTGGCCGTGGCCCGCACGCGGCTCGGCGACCGCGACGCCGCGCGCGCCGCGCTCCGGTCGCTGCGCGCCACGTTCGAGAATCGCCGCGAGGAGGTCGTGAACCTCCGGCGCGCGACCAGCTGGCGGGCCCTTGCGTCCGCATTCATGGGCCTCGGCGACCGCGCCGACGCCGAGGCGTGCTTCGCCGCAGCGCTCGAGGACGGCGCCCTCAACCCGAACGCCCGTCCGCGCGCCGAGGACCTGTGCCTGACGCTGCTCTCGATGGCGCGCTGCGGATTCGCGCCGACGGATTCGATGGACCGGCGGATCGACGCGATCCGCGCCGGCCTGGCCGACCCATGGTGACGGTCCGCACGACGGCCGCGTTCGCGGCCACCATCGCCGTCGCAGCGCTCGTGGCCCCCGCGGCCGCGCAGGCGCCGGCGGCCACCGGCTCGGTGCGCGGCGTGGTCACCGACAAGGAGTTCGGCGCGCCGATCCCGGGCGCGGCGGTCACCGTGCTCGGCACGCGCGCGCGCGTCACCACGTCGGACAACGGCTCCTACATCGTTGCCAACCTCCCCGAGGGCACCTACACGCTGGTCATCACCAAGGACGGCTTCGTGCGCGAAGTGCGCCCCAACGTGCGTGTCGGCGGCGGGGCGCTGGTCGACGCCGACGTCGTGATGGCCGGCGAGTTCGAGGACATGGAGGAGTTCGTCGTCCAGGACATGGTCCTCGGCGGCGAGCCGCTCGAGCGCCAGGAGCTGGTCGTCCCGGACACGTTCGAGCCGATCCTGGTCATCCCGCCGATCGACTTCCAGCTGCGCCTGGAGGCGCCGCAGCTCCTCAACGTCCTGAACGTCGAGATGATCACGCGCTCGGGCGCGAGCGACGCCGCCGCTGCGCTCCTCATGGTGCCGGGCGCCAGCCTCCAGGACGGCAAGTACGCCGTCATCCGCGGCCTGCCCGACCGATACGTGGCCACGCTCCTCGACGGCGTGCGCCTGCCGAGCGCCGACCCCGACGTGCGCGCGGTGAAGCTCGACCAGTTCCCCGCGGCCATCATCCAGAGCATCCAGGTCAGCAAGAACTTCACCCCCGACCAGCAGGGCGATGCCTCCGGCGGCGCGGTGAACGTCGAGCTTCGCGACATGCCCGAGGAGGGCTACCTGCGGATCAGCTCGCAGGTCGGCTTCAACAGCCAGGTCCAGAACGGCCAGTTCCTCACCTACAAGGGCGCGGGGATGGACTTCTGGGGCGACAACAACGTCCTGGCGCTGCAGCCGCAGCTCTCGGGCCAGTCCTGGCCGAACAACCCGACCGGCACCGAGTTCGGCGACGCGCCGATGATCTACAAGTGGAACGTCGCGGCCGGCGACTCCTGGGAGGTGGACGACGGCGTCAAGGTCGGCGCGTTCGGCAACTTCTTCTACGAGCAGGATGCGTCCGCCTACGACAACGGCCAGCTGAACACGCTGATGCAGGTCGGCGCCAACTCGCAGCTCTCGCCGCGGCCCGTCCAGCAGCAGGGCATCGACGACTTCAAGACCGAGCTCTTCGACGTCACGCAGGGAACGACGTCGATCCAGTGGGGCGGCATGGGGGCGCTTGGCCTGGAGACCGAGGAGCACAAGCTCGGCGCCAAGTTCCTCTACACGCTGGTCTCCGAGACGCAGGCGATCCGCCTGATCGACACCCGCGGCGCGCAGTACTTCCGCCCGGGCTACGACCCGAGCGATCCCGCAAGCCCGGGCTACTTCGACTTCTTCACGGCGCCGTGGAACCGGCTGGAGACCCTGAGCTACAGCCAGCTCTCCACCCAGGCGGTGATCCTGAACGGCAAGCACGTGCTCGGGGGCCTGGGGCCCGAGGAGGAGCCTGAGGCCCCGGACTTCGTCGGGTTCCTGGCGCCGGTGGTCGACTGGCGATTCTCGCTGAGCAAGGCCGAGGAGACGCTTCCCGACCAGACGCAGTTCGGCGCGATCTGGACGCCGACCATCATTCCGGGGCTGCTGCCCGAGGGATGGACCGGCTACCCGCCGGCGCAGAACTCGCAGTCCGGCTGGGCCAACCACATCAACTACGGCACGTCCGAGAGCAGCACGCAGGGCGCGCTCAACGTGAAGCTGCCGTTCCTGCAGTGGGAGGACCGCGAGGGGTACGTGAAGGCGGGCAGCTTCGTCGACGTCGTGAGCCGGTCCTACACGCAGTCCACGTTCGCCAACACGCTCGACCCGAACACCTTCTACCAGGCGGGATTCGATGACCCATGGAGCCTGGTGTTCCCGAGCCAGGTCCACCCGATCAACCCGGTCGAGAGCGACATCAACTACGACGGGTCGCAGGACATCATCGCCTTCTACGGCATGGCGGACATCCCCTTCGCCGAGACGATGAACCTGGTGACCGGCGTGCGCTTCGAGCGCACCGTGATCGACACCGAGGTGACGCCCGACACCCCGTCGACCATCTGGGTCGACCCGACCTCGGGCCTGCCGCGCGACTTCTCCGCTGGGACCGCCGAGGCGAACGCGGCCATCAACTCCGACAACTGGCTGCCGATGGTCGGCTGGAACTGGAACATCACCGAGGAGCTGGTGGTGCGCGCGGCCTTCGCGCAGACGATCGCCCGGCCGAACTTCTTCGAGATCGTCCCGGTGCTGCAGTACGACTACGTCGGCGGCCCGATCTTCATCGGCAACCCCGCGCTGCAGCTCAGCGAGCTCAACAACTACGACGCACGCATCGACTGGATGCCGTTCACGGACTGGCTGGTCTCGGGGTCGGTCTTCTACAAGACGATGAGGGACCCCATCCAGTACGTGTCCCTCTTCGCGCAGTTCGGCGGCTTCCAGTACACGACCGCGGAGAACTTCCCGAGCGGGAGCCTGCTCGGCATCGAGCTCGAGTCGCGCGTCACGATGGGCCCGATCCTGGGCGATGAGTGGGAGGGCCTGAAGTTCGGCGCGAACTTCACCTACATGGAGTCCCAGGTCGAGCTGCCGGACAGCCAGAAGGATGCGTGGGCGCTGTACGGCGTGCCGCAGTCGACGCAGCCGATGACCCAGACGCCGGAGTTCCTGCTCAACCTGAACGCGACGTACGACCACGAACCCACCGGGACGCTGATCGGCCTCTTCTACAACTACCGCGGCGACGCGCTGGTGAGCGGCGGCGTGCCCAACCTCGTCGAGCTGACGCCCGCCATCTACCAACTCGGCTACGGCACGCTGAACTTCACCATGTCCCAGGCGATCATCGACGGCCTGCGGTTCTCCTTCAACGCGAAGAACCTGCTCAACCCGGTGATCACCACGCAGTACCAGACGCCCAACGGGATCACCGGCCTCAACTCCAGCTACACCGCCGGCATCGACTTCTCGATCGCGCTGACCTACCAGATCGCCTTCTGACCGACACGGACCCAACGCCATGCAGACCGACGACCTCCGCCGAAACCTGATGATCCTCGCCGCCGCCGCGATCCTGGCGACGGCGGGCTGCCGGACCGCGCCGCAGGGCATCGATGCGGGTGCGCCGGCGGCCGAGGGCGCACCGGCCGCGGGTGCGACGGCGGGCGAACCGACCGGTGATGGTGGGGCGGGAGTCGCCGCGGCCGACGCCGCGACCGGGGCGGCGCCGATGGAACCCACGCCGCCGCCGGCGGATCCCTCGATGCCGGCCGACGAGTTCGCGCGCGCGGTGGTGCGCTCCGACCTGCAGCAGGTCGCGCTGGGGACGCTCGCGATGCAGCACGGCGAGTCGCAGGACGTCCGCGACCTCGGGCAGCGCCTGTCGACCAACCACACGGCGATCCAGGTGATCGTCGGCAAGGCGGCCGCGAAGCAGGGCATCGCCCTGCCCACGGCGCTCGACGGCGACGATGCCGCGGAGGTCGAGCGCCTCGGCGCGCTGCGCGGCACGGAGTTCGACCAGGCCTACATGATGCTCATGGCCGGCGAGACGGCGCGCATGCTCGCGCTCTACCGCTGGCAGTACGACAACTGCACCAACGCGGACATCAAGCCCTTCGCGATGCAGACGATGCCGATCATCGCCGTGCACGCGCGCGTGGCCGACGAGCTGAACAAGGTCGTCAACAAGGAAGCGCTGCGCCTGGCCGCGGAGCGCAAGGCCGCCGAGGCGCAGGCCGCCGCGCAGAGGAAGGCCGAGGAGGAGGCGGCGGCCGCCGCGGCCGCCGCGAAGAAGAAGCCGACGCGCAAGCCGACGCGGCGTTCGTCGACTTCATCGAGCCAGGGCTGAGCCGCGGGGCGGGGCGCCCATCCGGCAGTGGCGAGGGGGCGAAAAATGGCGGGGTGTCGCAGGAGCTTCACCATGGGGGGCTACTGTCCCCGCACCTCGATGGCGGTTCGGCCGGCGAGGGAAGGAAATACCGAAAATCTCCCGAACAGGCCTTGACAGGACCGATGAGGTTCGGGAACCTACCAAACACCGAACACCGCAAGGATGCGCAGCGTTTCCCGCGCAGAAACCCCACTAACCGACGGAGCGACCGACCCATGGCAACCACGACGAACGGCACCCCCTCCTCCCGCACCCCGGCCCCCGCGGCCATTGCCCCAGGAGCCCCGGCTGGCCCCGCCGGCCGGCCCGCGGTGACCGCCCCCGCGCCCGCCCCGGGTGGGAAGATGGCACCCATGCCCACCCCCAAGCCCGGTGACTCGAAGCCCGCCGCCCCGTCCCCCCGCGTCGACGTGAAGCCGGCGCCGGTCGTCGACGCCGCCGCGCGCGCCGCCAAGAACAAGGCGCTCGAGGCCGCCGTCGGCCAGATCGAGAAGAACTACGGCAAGGGCTCGATCATGCGGCTCGACAACGAGTCGGTGCCGGTGATCCCGTCGGTGTCGAGCGGCGCGCTCAGCCTCGACCTCGCCCTCGGCGGGCGCGGCCTGCCGCGCGGGCGCATCGTCGAGGTGTTCGGCCCCGAGAGCTCGGGCAAGACCACCCTGGCGCTCACGGTCATCGCCAACTGCCAGAAGCAGGGCGGCGTCGCCGCCTTCATCGACGCCGAGCACGCCCTCGACCCCTCGTGGGCCAAGCGCCTGGGCGTCAACCTCGACGAGATCCTGGTCTCGCAGCCGGACACCGGCGAGCAGGCCCTGGAGATCTGCGAGATGCTCGTGCGATCCAACGCCGTCGACGTGATCGTCGTCGACTCCGTGGCCGCGCTCATCCCCCGCGCCGAGATCGAGGGCGAGATGGGCGACAGCCACGTCGGCCTGCAGGCCCGCCTCATGAGCCAGGCCCTGCGCAAGCTCACCGGCGCCATCGCCAAGAGCGAGTGCATCGTGATCTTCATCAACCAGCTGCGCGAGAAGATCGGCGTGATGTTCGGTTCCCCGGAGACCACCACCGGCGGCCGCGCGCTCAAGTTCTACTCCTCCGTCCGCATCGACATCCGCCGCATCGGCGCCATCAAGGACGGCGAACGCAACGTGGGCAACCGCGTCAAGGCGAAGGTCGTCAAGAACAAGATCGCGCCCCCGTTCCGCGAGGCCGAGTTCGACATCATGTTCGAGGAGGGCATCTCGATCTCGGGCGACGTGCTCGACCTGGCCGTGGCCGACGGCGTCGTCGACAAGAGCGGCGCCTGGTTCAGCTACGGCGACGTGCGCCTGGGCCAGGGCCGCGAGGCGTCCAAGACCTTCCTGCGCCAGAACGCGGACCTCATGGAGGAGATCCGCCGCGAGGTGCTGAAGCAGCGCCTGGCCAACCCGTCGGTGGCGGCGCCGAAGTCGCGCCCGTCCGACGACGAGTGAGCCGCGTCCGCGCGGGGCTCACGTCCGCCCGAGCGCGCTCCTTGCGCTCGGCGCGAGCCGAAGGTCGTCGCGCTCGCCCGCGGCCATGCGCCAGTGGGCGAGCGCGGCGATCATGGCCGCGTTGTCGAGGCAGTAGGCAAGGGCCGGGAGGCGGACCTCCATCCCGAGCCGCTCGCCGAGCGATGCGAGTTCCGCGCGCATCCGTCGGTTGGCGCTCGCGCCGCCCCCGACCAGCAGCGTCCGCGGCGCCTGGCCCGAAGCGGCCAGGTGCGCGTGGGCGCGGGCAACGACGTCGACCACCTGGGCGACGGCCGCGGCCTGGAAGCTCGCGCAGAGGTCCGACACGCGCTGCTGCGTGAGCGGTTCGGGGGCGGGAGGCGGCGTGCGGCCGGGCGACGGCGGCACTCCGCGCACGGCGTAGAGCAGGGCCGTCTTCAGTCCGCTGAAGCTGAAGTCGAGCGTGCGGGCATCTGGGTCGGGCGCGTCGGCCGCCGCGCCGCGCACGCTGCGCGCGGTGAGCCGCGGCAGCGGGAAGCGGACGGCGTCAGGATTGCCCTCGGAACTGCGGGCATCGAGGCGCGGCCCGCCCGGGTATCCGAGGTCGAGGATGGTGGCCGCCTTGTCGAACGCCTCGCCCACCGCGTCGTCGATCGTGCGCCCGAGGAGTTCGGCGCGCAGCGGGTCACGCATGCGGAAGAGGTGCGTGTGGCCGCCGCTTGCGACCAGCCCGAGCGCCGGCCACGCCGGCGCCGGCGCGTCGATCAGCCCGGCGGCCAGGTGTGCGGCCACGTGGTCGATCCCGAGCACGGGGACGCCCAGGCTCCAGGCGTACGCCTTGGCGGCGGCGTTTCCGACGAGGAGAGACCCGATCAGCCCGGGACGGTTGCCAACGGCGACGGCATGGAGTGCCTCGGGCGGGGTGGCCGCGGCGGAAAGCGCCTCGCGCACCACGGGCACGATCCGCTCGAGGTGCGCGCGGCTTGCGAGTTCCGGCACCACGCCGGCATAGCGCGCATGCAGGTCATGCTGCGTGCTGATGACGTTCGAGCGCACGCGCGGCGCGCCGTCCCGCCACTCGACCACCGCGGCGGCGGTCTCGTCGCAGCTGGTCTCGATGCCCAGGACGAGCGCGCCGTCCGTGAGCGCATGCGCCCCGGGCGCGGGGGCGGTCACTTGCCCTCCGGCCCCGCGGCGGGGTCGGGTACGGGCACGGCGGCGGGAGGCACGGCGGGCGCGTCGGCCGCCGGCGCCGGTCGCGCGCCGGTGCCGAGTCCCTCGCGCACCTGCTTCGGGTCCTTCACGATCCAGCGACCCACCACGCGGCCCTCGCGGTCGCGCAGTTCGACCTCGGCATCGATCAGCGAGGCGTCCTCCGCCAGCTGCGGGTCGTCGACCCCGGCGCCGGTGGCGCGCAGGCCCGAGATGGCGGCGTCGGTGCGCTGCAGCTCCTCGACGAGCCGCCGGCGGTGCTCGAGGCTCGCGCGCAGCTCGTCGTTGGCTGCGCCCACGTCGCCCGAGAGGTCGCCGACCACCGGCCACTCGATCATGTCAAGGTAGCCCTGCATCGCCTCAAGCCCGGCGGCGAGCTGCGGGTCGCGCGCGTCGGCGCGGATCGACGCGGGG
>CAYTYU010000069.1:0-13170 GCA_964440815.1 uncultured Chitinophaga sp. | reverse complement strand
AACGACGCCGACGTCACGATCAACACGCAAGGCTCGGTCGGCCAGGACGGGCTGACGCTGAACACGACCACCGTGATGGACGCCACGATCGGCGCGCCGCTTGCGTTCGGCAGCGCACAGCTGCTGACCATCGGCGGCACGGTCAACATGTCCGGCGGCACGGCGAACGCGGCGATCAACGCGCAGGGCGGCCTGCACTCGGCCGCCGCCGCCACCCTGAACCTCGACGACATCGACCTGACGGTCGGGGACGGCACCGCTTCGACCTTCACAGGCGACATCTCGCTGACGGATGGCGCGAGCCTGACGCTCGACGGCGCGGACCTCGGCGCGGTTGACCTTGCGTCGATCGCCGGTGGTGCCGAGGTGACCTTCGGCGGCGTCGGCACCATCGGGTCGATCGGCGACCTGGCCGCATTCTCCGGGCGGCTCAACCTCGGCGACCTTGGCGCATCCGCGTCCTCCGTGCTCAACGTCACCGGCAACGCCTCGCTCGCGGCCGCCTCCATCCTGCGATCGCACTTCCTCTCGACATCGGGCGGCACCGGCACTGCCGACCAGCTGGCCGTCGGCGGCGCCTTCACCGCCGGAAGCTCGACCGCGAGCCTGGTCTTCGATCCGACGGTCTTCGACCCCTCCGGGGGCACCTGGATCCCGACCCCGGGCGACACCGACACCTACACCGTGGTCACGGCGGCCGGCGGATTCAATGGCACGTTCGGCACGGTCAACGTGGTCACGATCGACCCGATCACCGGGCTGCCGACCACGCGGACGCTTGACCAGAGCGGCGAGACCCGCTTCCTCGGGGCCGGCTTCTCCGTCGACTACACGGGCACCGCGTTCTCGGTGTCGATCCTCGGCATCGGCGGTCCGGACCCGCTGCCAGTGCCCGGCACCACGAACACGAACGTGATCGTCCCGGTCGATGTCGGCGGCACGATCGTAAACCGGAACGCCAACGTCGGCGTCGTCCAGAACCAGCAGATCAACCAGTCCGCGGCGGCGATGAACGTCCTGGCGCAGACCGCCACCGGCGACACGGAGTTCGTCGCGACGCAGCTGCTGCTCCAGTCCGGACCCGCCGCCTATGCCAGCTCGGTCGTCGCCGTCTCGGCGCCCACGAATCCGTACGCGCTGCCGACCACGCTGATGCTCGGCATGTCCGAGGCGGGCGACCTGGCGATGGAGCGCCTGATGCAGCTGCGCCCGCAGATGACTGCGCCCCAGGCGCCTCCGCGGCAGCGCGGCACGGGCGGGCCACGCTCGACCGCCGTGGCGCAGTCGGTCGCCTCGACGCGCCGCAAGGCCTTCGGCGCCGAGCTCAACGGCCCCACGCCCGACGAGGGCATGCGGGGCTGGGCGCGCGGCTTCGGCTTCACGGGTTCGTTCAGCAACCAGAACTGGGCGCAGACCTCCTACGACTCGACGCTTGGCAACGTGGCGGCGGGCGTGGACACGGTGCTCGGCGACGGCGGCATCCTCGGCGGGTTCGTCGGCTACATGCCCGGTTCGGTGAACGTCACCGGCGGCCTGGCCGACGAGTCGATGACGCTCAACGGCGTCGACTTCGGCATGTACGGCAGCTGGGTGCCCAACCGCGGGGACTGGTACCTCTCTGGCGCGGTGATGGGCGCCTACACCATGGTCGACCGCACGCGCAATATCTACGTCCCTGGCGCGGTGCGGGCGGCGACGTCGAGCAGCAACGCGTGGTCCGCGTCGTTCATGGGCGAGACCGGATTCAACCTGCCGGCCGGCGGCGACTCGTACCTCTCGCCCTACGTGCGCGTGGCCTACAACTACTTCAACCAGGGCTCCTACACCGAGTCCGGCGCAGGCAGCATGAACCTCTCGGTCGGCAGCCAGTCGGCGTCGGCCCTGCAGCCCTCGGTGGGAGCGCGCTACATGGACGGCATCCGGTCCGGGCGCTCGGTGATCACGCCCTTCGTCGGCGCCGCCTTCACGGCGTTCGTGCCGGTCGGTGACTGGGGCGTCACGGCCACGAACCCGTTCACGGCGCTGCCGCCGATCTCCGTCTACGGCGACGTCGAGGCCCTCTACGGCGCGAGCGTCGAGGCAGGCGTCGAGGTGGCGCTCCCCGACGGACTGACCTTCTTCGTGTCCTTCAACGGTATGTTCCTCTCCGACACGCAGGTGCTCGGCGGACGTGCCGGGATCCAGATCCCGTTCTGAGCAAGTACGCTCGATCGCGCCGCGCCCGGCGGCACGACGCGTGATGACCGACCTTCCGCCCATCCACCCCATCCCGGTCGACGGGGCGTTCCTGCGTGCGATGGTGGGCGTCGGGGCCCGGACGGTGCTGGAGGTCGGCGCGAACCGCGGCATGCACACGCCGATGCTGCTCGCCGCATTCCCGAACGCGGAGGTCCATGCGTTCGAGCCCGATCCGCGCGCGTGCGAGCACTTTCGCGCCGCGGTCCGCGACCGGCGCGTGACGCTGCACCAGTTGGCGCTGGGCGCCTCGAACGGACGGACGGAGTTCCATGTCAGCAGCGGCCAGCCGCCGGCGGGCTTCCTCCCGGTCCGGGAGGACTACCGAAAGGGCTGGGACCAGTCCGGGTCGCTGCGGAAGCCGAAGAAGCACCTCGATCTCTTCCCGTGGTGCAAGTTCGTCCGCACCATCTCCGTCGAGGTCCGGACCCTGGATGCATGGTCGCGCAAGCACGCGCCCGGCACCATCGACTTCGTCTGGGCGGACGTCCAGGGCGCGGAGGGGGACCTGGTGCGGGGCGGTGCCGAGGCGCTCCGGCGCACTCGCTTCCTCTACACCGAGTACAGCGACGACGAGCTCTACGAGGGCCAGGCGACGCTCCGGGACCTGCTGGAACTGCTTCCGGGTTTCGAGGTCGTCCGCAGGTACGACGACGACGTGCTGCTGCGGAACACGGCGATCGACGGCGCTATCGTCCGGCCATGAACGCCGGCAGCTTCCAGCACACGGTGACCGTTCGGCTGTCGCACTCGGACGCCGCGGGAGTGATCTTCTTCCCCAACGCGTTCCTCCTCGAGCAGGAGCTCTTCGAGCGCTGGCTGGAGGCCGGTGGCATGGGCGTGCGCGAGATGCTCGAGGGCACGCTGGCGCCGACGCCGGTGGTCCACTGCGAGGCCGGCTTCTCGCGTCCGGTGCGGGTCGGCGATCGGCTGGCGGCCCGCCTTGCCGCCGTCGGCATCGGCGAGACCAGCTTCACCCTGGCGTGGGCGATGGAGCTCGAGGGAACCGCCGCGATCACGGTGCGCGTCCGGCGGGTGTCGGTCGACCCGGCGTCCGGGCGTGCGATCGGCCTGCCGGAGCGGCTGCGGTCCTGGCTGGGATCGTCCCAGCGTGACACTGCCACGATCAGCTGACCGTCTCGAACCGCTCGCCGGCGGCAAGGCGCGCCGCGAGCCGCGCGCGCGACGGCTTCATCGCCGCGGCCTCGTCGGGCGGCATCCGCAGGAACGCATCGGGCACCTCGTGGGGCTCGTGCGCGGTGCGCATCGCGCGCTCGATCGAGCCGGCGTCGATGCCCGCCGCGTCGACGAACGCCACCGGCCGCTGGCCCCAGCGCGGGTGCGCCACCGCGACCACGCATGCGGCGCGCACGCCGGCGACGGAGCAAAGCGAGCGCTCGATGGCCTCCGGGTGGACCTTCCTGCCGCCGGTGTTGATCACCGCATCCAGCCTGCCGACGACGTGGATCCGGCCGAGCGCGTCGATGAACCCGGCATCGCGCGTCGGGTACGGCTGCGGCACCGGCGACCGGCGGCCGCCCTCGATGACGGCGCGCGCGAGGACGGGGCCGTCGACCGAGAGCTCGCCGATGCCGCCCGAACCTGGCGCGTCGACCCGCACGGTGACCCCGGGGACCGGCGGGCCGGCGAGCGTGTCGACGTCGTCCATCGCGGGGCGGCACGTGGCCACCTGCGAGGCGGTCTCGGTCATGCCGTAGGTGACGAAGAGCGGCAGCCCGCGGGCAAGCGCCGCGCGCCGGAGCGCACCGGGGCTCGGGCCGCCGCCGAGCATCACGGCCTTGAGCGTGTGCGGCGGTTCGGCGGGATCATCCAGGAGCCGGGCCAGCTGCGCGGCCACGAGCGAGACGTGCGTGCATCCCTCCAGGTCTGCCCACTGGCGTGGAAGGGGAGCGTGTCGCACGGCGCCGCCGAGGACTGCGGCACGCACGTGGAGCATCAGTCCGCCGACGTGATGCGGGGCCAGCGAGGCATGCCAGGTGTCCCGGGGACCGAACGGAACGGCCACGGCGCCGCGTTCGGCGCTCGACACGAGCGCCGCGAGCGAGAGTTCGACGAGGCGCGGAGTGCCGGAACTTCCGCTGGTCGCCACCAGGACGCCGGCCGCGTCGGGATGGTCGTGGGTGCGCAGCGGCGGATCGGCGGCAGGGGCGCTCGTCGTCGATGCGGCGTCGAGTGCCTCGCGCGCTCCGGCAGCGGCCATCATGCCGGCCCGCGCCGCGTCCGGAAGCGACTCGGCGACGAGAAGCACCGTGGTTCCGCGCAGCCAAAGTGCGCGCAGCCGTGGCATCGGGTCGATGCCCGGGCGCACGCCAAGCGCGACCACCGATCCCGGCCCGCTCACCAGCGATCCTCCAGCGGCGCGGGGAGCGGACCGCAGGGCACGCATCCATCCGCAAGCACCGCCGGCGCACACGCGTCGGCCTCGAGGACCTCGGCGGTGCCGAGTCCGTGCGGCCGCCCCGTTGCGTCCAGGGAACGTGCAAGGTGCGCGGCCAGCCGGATCGTCCATGAGCTCTCGTATGCGGTGGACAGCACCGGGTCGCATCCGCGCGAGGCCGCCGCGCGCATGGCGTGCCGTGCCTCGTCGAGCGACCCGATGCGCGACAGGCGGACCACCCACGCGCACGCGCCGCCGCCCGTGCTCAGGCGGTCGCGCAGGTCGCCCGCCCCGGGAGACCCGTCGAGGACGAGTTCGTCCAGTGCGATGTCGATCCCGGTGTGCCGGTGCAGGCGCCCGAGGTCGGACGGGTCATGGATCGGTTCCTCCAGGTACTCGAACCGCTCCGTCGGCAGTCCGCGCACGAGGCCGATGCAGTCGTCGAGCCGCATGGATCGGTTGCCGTCGAGTCGGAGCCGCGTGCCAGGGATCTCGCGCAGGATTCGCTCGAGCATCCTGCGTTCCTCCGTCGGTGCCGCGCGCCCGACCTTCACCTTGGCCGACGTACCGCGCCGGAGGCGGTCGATCGACGCATCGTCGAGCGCTTCGGGACCGGCGCCGAAGTACGACGCGGCCGGGACGGGCGCCTGCGGGGTGGCCCCGAAGCCCGCGAGGGTCTCGATCGCCGCCGACGCGGCGAGCCGCGCGGGCGGAGGAAGCGACGAGATGGAATCGCCCGCCGCGCCCGCCGACGACCATGCCGCCAGCGCACGCTCGCACGCGTCGAGCGTGGCATCCGCACCGCCGAGCGGCGCGCATTCGCCGAACCCCGAGCGCCCATCGAGATCGATCCGCAGGAAGACCGCGTCGCGTGCAGGCACGCCGACGACCGCGCGATCACCTTCCCGGACCGGGAAACGCGCCCGGAGCATGCGCACGCGCGCGCCCGTCACGGCGGACCTCCCGCATCCGGAGTCAGCATGAGCCCCGCCGTGAACGCCACGCCGTAGGCGTAGAGCATCGCGCCGAAACCCGCCAGCGTGCCGTTGAGCGCCGCGCCGTCGCGCCCGCGCAGCACGGACACCGAGACAGGCACGAACGCGGCCGCCACAGCCGACGCCGCCATGGCACCGGCCGGCATCCTCCACGCGGCCCACGCCGTCACCGGCACGGCGATCGCCGCCGCATGGCACGTGGCGATCAGCGCGCGGCCGAATCGCTCGCCGAACCGGACGATCACCGTGCGCTTGCCGCTGGCCGCATCCCCGACCCGGTCGCGCAGGTTGTTGGTGGCCAGCAGGCACACCCCGATCGCGCCGGGGGCGATGCCCAGGAACATCGCCTCGCCGCTCCATGTCCCGTCGCAGGCCGCGCGCGTGCCGGCCACGGCCACCGGGCCGAAGAACGCGAACACGAAGAGGTCGCCGAGCCCGACGTACGCCAGCGGCATCGGTCCCGCCGTGTAGGCCACCGCGCTCACGGCGCCGGCGATGCCGATCACGGCGAACCACGCGCCTGCCTGCATCGAGAGGTAGGTCGCCGGAACCGCCGCTGCCGCCAGCACCAGCACCAGCGCGACGGCCATCGCCCGGGCCGAGATCGCGCCGCTTGCCACCGCGCGCGCAGGCCCGATCCGGGCTCCCGAGTCCGTGCCCCGCAGGCCGTCGAAGAGGTCATTCGCGAGGTTGCTCGCCACCTGCAGCAGGCCGGCGCCGGCGAGCGCGGCGAGCACGGGCGTCCATGCGAACGCATCGTCATGCCAGGCGAGTCCCGCGCCCATCGCCACCGGGCAGACCGAGGCACCGAGCGTCTTCGGGCGGATCGCGCCGAGCCACGCGGGCGCGCCGGACGCCGGCAGCGGCTGGGCGCCGGCCGCGCTCACGGCGCGTGCTTGCGGAAGTCGGGCCGGCGCTTGGCGAGCTGCGCATCGCGGCCCTCCTTCGCCTCGTCGGACATGTAGTAGAGCATCGTGGCGATGCCGGCGAGCTCCTGCAGGCCCGCCTGTCCGTCGCAGTCGGCGTTGAGCGCGGCCTTGAGCGCACGGATCGCCGTCGGCGAGTTGGCGAGCATCTCGCGGCACCACTCGACCGTGACCTCCTCGAGCTCGGCCACGCCGACCACTGCGTTCACCAGGCCCATGTCACGCGCCTCCTCGGCGGAGTAGCTGCGGCAGAGGAACCACATCTCGCGCGCCCGCTTCTGGCCGATGATGCGCGCCATGTAGCTGGCGCCGTACCCGCCGTCGAAGCTTCCCATGCGCGGCCCCACCTGGCCGAAGCGTGCGTTCGCGGCGGCGATGGTGAGGTCGCACATCATGTGCAGCACGTGACCGCCCCCGATCGCCCAGCCGGCCACCATGGCCACCACGGGCTTCGGACAGGTGCGGATCTCGCGCTGGAACTCCAGCACGTTGAGCATCTCGCTGCCGCCTTCCGATCGGTAGCCGGTGTGGCCGCGGATGCGCTGGTCGCCGCCGGCGCAGAAGGCGCGCTCGCCTTCGCCGGTCAGGATCACGACACCGACGGACCGGTCCTCCTTCGCGGCCAGGAGGGCCTTCCGCATCTCCTCCACCGTGCGCGGCGTGAAGGCATTGCGCACCTCCGGGCGGTTGATGGTGATCTTCGCGATGCCCTCGGCCACGTGGTAGCGGACCTCCTTGAACCCGAGGTCAAGCTCGCGCCACTGGAGGGCGGGGCGGATGCGCTCGGCGGTCTCGGTGGATGGCTTGGCGACGGGCGTATTGGTGGTCATGGGGCGTTCCGGAGGGCGTGTTCGATCAGCGCCGCGCAGCGCTCGGGTGCCTCGATCATGAGCGCGTGGCCCGCGCCGGCGATCCGCTCCACGTGCACGTGCGGGACCTCCCGCTCGACGCGATCGGCGAGGAAACTATAGCGGTCGTCCTCGGTGCCGACCGCGAACGCCGATCCCGGGAGCAGCCCGCCGATCGCCGCCCATGCACTTGCCGAGCGGCCGGGCGAGCAGCCCGCGACGCACCGAGCCCAGAACTCCCCGTCGCCGCAGGCGCGCCGGTCGCGCACCGACGCGAAGTCCGGCATCGCCCTCAGGCGTGCGAACATCGGCATGCCGTACCAGCGCTCGACGAAGGCCGGCAGTCCATCGCGCCGGATCGCATCGGCACGCGCGTCGTCTTCCCGGGCGCGCGCATCGCGTTGCGCCGCGTCCTCCAGGCCCGCGCTCGCGGAGAGGAGGACGAGCGGGATCGACGGCCTGCGCATCGCGGCGGCGGCAAGGCACAGGCGCCCGCCGAGGGAGTACCCGACAAGCACGTCGGGCGCCTCGCGCGCCACGTGCGCGCCGAGCCGCTCCGCCGCGGCGGAGACCGATTCGCAGCCGAGCGCCTGCAGGTCCACGCGGTTGCAGTGCACGGTGCCGCCGAGTGCCGCCGCGACGCCGTCCCAGTCTTCGGGCGCGCCGAGAAACCCGTGCACGAGCGTCACGCGATGCATCGGTCGATTCATCGGAAGGCGCGCCGCAGCGCCGCATCGGCGGCCGAGACCGCCTGGGCACGTGCGCGCTCGCTCGCCTCGCGCGTGCACGTCACCTCGATGAGGGTCGCGCCACGGCGCCGGACCGCCCGCCGCACCGCGCTCCCGAGCGCCGCCCGGGTGCGCGGCGATTCCGCAGCGAGCCCGAACGCGCGCGCCACCGGTGCGAACGTGCGGCCGTGCGGGGTGGCGAAGAGGCGCTCGAACACGTCCGCATGCCTTGCGATCGGCAGGTACCGGAAGATGCCGCCGCCGTCGTTGTTGAGGACCAGGATCACGAGCGGCACGTCGACCGTCGAGGCCAGCTGCAGGGCATTCAGGTCGTGCAGCGCGCTCACGTCGCCGACCACCGCGAGCACGGGCGCCCCGCTCGCCGCCGCATGGCCCGTGGCCGTCGAGAGCAGGCCATCGATGCCGCTGGCCCCGCGGTTCGCCGCGGTCGCCCAGCCCTTCGGCGGCGAAACAGCCATGAAGTCCGCGTCGCGCACCGGCATCGATGACCCAAGGAACACGGTGCCGCGCCGCGCGCCTGCCGCCGCGGCCATGGCCGTCGCGATCGCCGTCGGTTCGGTGAGCCGCGCGTCCGCGGCCAGGGCACGCGCGCCGGCCTCGGTCGCGATGCGCAGCGCGCGCGTCCATGCCGGATGCGCGCGCAGCCCACGTCCGGCAACCAGCGTCACGCCGCCCGAGACCGCCAGTGCCGCACGATGGTTCGGATCCTGCCGCGGATCGCCCGCGCCCACGGCGACGACCGGGCACGGCTGCCGCGCCACCCACTCCCCAAGCCGCTTCGAGGCGATGCCGCCGCCCACCATCGTGATGCACGCCGGGGCGAGCGCGTCCGCGAGCGGCACGCAGTCGGCCGCCGTACGCAGCACCAAGTCTGCACCCACGCGGCCCACGCCCGCGCGCCCGCTCGCCGAATCGGCAAGCACCGTTCCGCGCCACGCCCTCGGCAGCCAGCGGTCGGCACCCAGTCCCGCCACCACGATGCCGTCATCGACGGCCAAGGGCTCCGGCTCGACGGCAAGCGTCGCCCGCCACGGGGCGCGGCCGCGCGTCCAGCGCGCGATCGACCCAAGCCACGCGCGGTCCCACGGCCGCTCCTCCGGCGCCAGCGGCTCGCGGAACTGCCAGTTCAGGTGCACGGCACCGGCATGGCCGTCGGCCAGACCGCAGGCGCGCGCGAACGCCTCGTCGACGGTCGAGAGCACGTACTCGGCGGGAATCTCCGTCGTGGGGCAGGGCAGGTCCGCCGACCAGCGCACCGCGCCGTCGAGGAGCCCCGCCTGCGGGATCGACTGGTTGGCGCCGCAGTCGCGAAGCTCCGGTGGCCGGTCGGCCGCGAACACCAGGAGCGGGACGCGCGCCATGCGCGCCTCGACCGCCGCCGGCAGCGCGTTCGCCACGGCGGTGCCGCTCGTCATGATGGCCACCGCAGGCACGCCCGTGGCCTGCGCGATGCCGAGGGCCATGAAGGCGCCGCCGCGCTCGTCGTGCGCGACGTGCACTTCGATCCCTGGCTGCCGCGCGAATGCCACCGCAAGCGGCGCGCTGCGCGAGCCCGGGCTCACCACCGCGTGGCGCACCCCCAGTCGCCGGCATTCCTCGGCCGCAAGCGACGTCCACGCGAGGTTCAGGTTCGGTGCATCGCGCATGGCGTCAGCGTGCGAGCCCCTCGAACGCAAGCAGCTTGTGGCCGGTCTCGCGCCACTCCTCCGCGGCATCCGATCCATCGACGATGCCCGCCCCCGCGAATGCGGTCAGCACGTCGCCCTCCACCAATGCCGAGCGGATGGCCACCGCGATCTCGGCTCCGTCCCGCGAGACCACGCCCACCGGGCCTGCGTACAGCCCGCGGTCGAACGGTTCGAGTGCGCGCAGCGCCTCGGTGGCCGCCGCCACCGGCGAGCCGGCGACGGCCGGAGTGGGGTGCAGCGCCGCGACGAGGTCCACGTCGCCGACGCCCGCCCGCAGTGCCGCGTGCACGCGCGTCTGCAGGTGCTGCACGTAGGCCAGGCGCAGCAGCCGCGGCTGGGCATCGGTCCGGACGGTCGATGCGCATGCGGCAAGCGCATCGCGCACGCGCTCGACCACGAGTTCGTGCTCTGCCCGGTCCTTGGTGCTTGCCTGAAGCGACTCCCCGAGCAGTCGGTCGGCCGCGGCGTCCACGCCGCGTGGCCGCGTGCCGGCGACGGCCTCGCTGCGGGCGTTGCCGCCCGTGCGCGAGACGAGCCGCTCCGGCGTCACGCCCAGGAACGCCCGCCCCGGCGCGGCTTCGACCAGGAACCGGAACCCGCGCGACTCGCGCGCCCCGAGCCGTGCCAGGATGCCGACCGGCTCGAGCGCCGCGCTCGCGCGGTACCGCCGCCGGCGCGCCAGGACGAGCTTGCGGAACTCGCCGGAACGGATGCGCCCGAGGGCCGACTCGACCGCGCGCATCCAGCGCTCCTCGTCTCCCGGATCGTCCTGGCGCACGAGCGCCGGCTCGATGACGCACGCATCCGCCGGGCGTGCGAGCGCCTCGAGCGAGGCGCGGAGCGCAGCGCGGTCGGTCGACCCCGTGACGTGGACGGCCAGCGTCGCGGCATCGCCGCATCGCCGCAGCTCGACCTCCGGCAGCACGCATGCCCCCGCACCGAAGGATGCCCAGGCCGGGTCGCGCGTCCGCGCCCGGTCGAAAGGCATCGCGACGAACCACGCCGCGGCCGTCCCGGTCGCGCCGGGCGCATCATGCTGCGCCCACGCTGCGTGCGCGCCGAGTTCGTCGGCCGCCGCGATCCCGATCCCGGCGAGCTCCAGTCGCCCCTGCCGGTCGCGGAAGTAGCGCCGCGATCCCGCCGGTGCCGACCGCAGCCATGCCATGGCGTCCGCGTGTTCGAGCCGCACCTCGAGGCGGAGGAATGCACGCCCGGCCGGCGGTTGCAGCGCATCCAGCCGGCAGGCGATCGCCATCGCCGCCGCGGCGGCGGTGGCCGGCGCATCGTCGAGCGGCGTCGTGTGCTGCGGCTGCAGCCGGGACATTCCGCCAATGGTAGGCGCGCCGCCGCCCGCCCGGGGCAATGCCCGTCAGCCCTTGAGCGAGGCCATGTCGATCACGAAGCGGTACTTCACGTCGCTGCGCAGCATGCGCTCGTAGGCCTCGTTGATCTGGTCCATGCGGATGAGCTCGATGTCGCAGGCGACGCCGTGCGTGCCGCAGAAGTCGAGCATCTCCTGCGTCTCGGCGATGCCGCCGATGAGCGAACCCGCCAGCGTCCGCCGCGGCATGATCAGGCTGAATGCGTGCACCTGCTGGGGGTTCGGCGGCACGCCGACCATCACCATGGCGCCGTCGAGCGCCAGGAGCGACAGGTACGCGTCGATCGGGTGGTCCGCGGAGACGGTGTCGACGATCAGGTCGAGCGTTCCCGCATGCTTCGCCATCGCGTCCGCGTCGCTCGAGATCACCACCTCGTGCGCACCGAGGCGCATGCCGTCGGCGACCTTGCCCTTGGAGGTGGTGAAGAGCACCACGTGCGCCCCGAGCGCGCGCGCGAACTTCACGCCCATGTGCCCCAGGCCGCCGAGCCCGACGATCCCGACCTTCTTCCCGGGCCCCGCGCCCCAGCGCTTGAGCGGCGACCACGTGGTGATCCCCGCGCAGAGGAGCGGCGCGGCGCGCGCGGGATCGAGGTTCCCCGGCACCCGCAGCGTGAACGCCTCGTCGACCACCACCTTCTCGGAGTAGCCGCCGTAGGTCATGCCGCCGAGGTGCTTGTCGGGCCCGTTGTAGGTGAACGTCGCGCCACCCTTGCAGAACTGCTCGAGCCCGCGCCGGCAGTGGTCGCAGGTGCGGCAGGAATCCACCAGGCACCCCACCGACGCCAGGTCGCCGGCCTTGAACCGCGTCACCTTCGCGCCCACGCGCATGACTCGCCCCAGGATCTCGTGCCCGGGGACGATCGGGTAGACCGATCCGCCCCACTCGTTGCGCGCGAAGTGCAGGTCGCTGTGGCAGACGCCGCAGAAGAGGATGTCGATCTCGACGTCGGTCGGGCCCGGCGCACGGCGCGCGATCGCGAACGGGCCGAGCGGTTCGGTGGCGGACGGGGCGGCGTAGGCCTTGGTGCTCATGTTCGGGGGTGCTCCGGCGCGGTCCGGTTCGGCGTGCGAGTGCGCGAGGATATGCGGCGTCCGGCCCCGACTTCGTCCTCCCGCCGCGTTCGTACCATCGCACCCATGTCAACCGCCCGGCTTGCCGTCCTCGCCTCGCCCGCCCTCCTCCTCTGCGCCGCGTCGCTCGCGCAGGTCGGCGCGCACCCGGCGCTCGTCGACAACCTGCCCCCGGCCCCCGCCCTCGACAACGGCGAGACGCTCTGGCCGCAGGCCGCCGTGGTCGACGGCGTGGCCTACGTCCTCTACTCGCCGCAGTTCGAGTCGATCGTCGGCACCACGGCCTCGGCGCGCGCCGCCTTCAGCGCCACGCCTGCGGGAGGTTCGCCCGCCTACGGGTCCATGCGCTTCGACTGCGCCGTCGGCGACGACCTCGCCGCGGGCGTGATCCACGTCTCCGACATGCAGGTGCGCAGCGCGGCGCTCTCCTCCGGCGGGGATGCCTCGAAGCCGATGGCGGTCCTCCAGCAGATGCTCATGGGCGCGGACTTCACCGTGCAGCGCGCATCGGCCCTGGAGAACATGCAGCTCTCGGCGATGTCGCCCGCCGCCGGACGCGTGGTGCCGGGCGCGATGCCCGCGATCCGCGTGGTCGACCGCCCGACGGTGGCGCTGGTCCTCGACGGGCCACCCGTCCTGCGGGAGGTGGCGCCCGGCGTCGGCATCGCGCGCAATGCCGGGTCGCTGCTGGCCTTCGATGCCGGCAGCGGCACGTGGTTCACGCGGGTCGGCACCTCGACGTGGCTGCAGTCTTCCTCCTACCGCGGGCCGTGGGTCGGAGGTGCGGCACCGTCCGCCGCGGCCGCCGCCGCGATCGAGGCCGCGCTGCCGCCGCGCGCGCCCGGCGCCCCCGCGTCGACCATCCCCGCGCCGGGC
>CAYTYU010000068.1:0-13502 GCA_964440815.1 uncultured Chitinophaga sp. | reverse complement strand
CGGGGTGCCCTTGCGCCGCCATGTACGCGTTGAATTCGCGCTGCAGCGCCGGCGAGGCGATGACGTCCGCGCCGACGAGCGGGCGCGACACCGTGCGCTTGGCCTCGACGGCCTTTCCGCGCTTCCTGGCAACGCCCTTCCCGTCGTACTCGAGCGGCGGCAGCTCGCGCACCGTCTCCTCGACCTCGACCGGCGCGTGGTCTTCCAGGAAGTTGATGACGTGGTCGTCGCGGTCGAGCGGGCGCGAGGCGTCCTTCGTGTCGACGCGCACCCGCGGGTCCGAGGGAATCTCAAGGACGATCCTCGGTCGCGGCGAGACGTCGGGCAGCGGCGCGGCGCGCTCGGCATCGCCGTCATTCCAGGGCGAGGCACCGTCCTTGCGCGGCGCGGCGTAGGAGCCGTGGATGGCGAACGCGAGCGCCAGCTGCGGGTAGTCGCGCCGCACCGCGTCGGTCCCGAGGTCGATCTCGAGGGACCGCAGCCCCAGCAGCACCGGCAGCGGATCCGGGCGCCATCCGTACACCGCGGTGCGCCGCGCCGGGTCGCGGTCGACCCAGGCGATGAAGTCGGGCGGCAGCGAGATGCCGCGCTCGCGGCATGCATCGAGCGTGGCCGCGCGGGCGCGCGTCACGTGCTGGCGGACGGCGTCGTCGGTCCAGCGGGGAACCGGCGGCGCCAGGGTCGAGACGGCGAGGACGGCGGCGAGAAGCATCGAACCGGCGAGGATAGGCCGGGCGGCACGCGCCACGGCTCAGCCGCAGGCGCCCCAGGCGCCGTGACGGTCAACGCGTCGGGGCGGGGCATGCCGACAGTATGCCAGCATCCGCCTGAAACTCCTCCCAGCCCTCCCCCGGCACGCAGCGGCGGAGCATGTCGCCGGCGGGGTCGAGCGCGAAGAGCCGCAGCCAGCCGCCGTCGACGAGGTCGCGGGTGTGCGGGCAGGTCTCGAGCACCTCTTCGATCTTCGCCGTCGGGGCCTCGATCACGGCCTGGAGGCGCAGCGGGTCATGCACGCAGCGGCCGTCCTCGCCGCGCACGGACTGCAGCGGCAGGCCGGGGCGCAGGTCGCCGCCGTTTCCGAGCACCACGCCCACCGACCCGATCCGGTTGTGGAGGAGCTTGTCGCCGGCACCGAGGCGCCCGTTGTCGAGGGTCGACGCGAAGTACTGCAGGTTGATCCACGATGCCACCACCAGCGGCGCCGAGAGGATGAGCCGCAGCACCGAGCCGTCCTCGTCCATCGATGCGTCGTAGTCGTGCAGGAAGGAGCGGCCGCCGAGGTCGACGCCGCGGGTGCGCTCGCGCCGAGCCGCGATGAACGCCGCGTTGCCGGCAAGCGCCCACTCCGGACGCACCTGCGACCAGTCGTTCGACCGGCGCCGGAGGAGGCGCATGAGGACACCCGGCTCCTGCTCGGCGATCCCGAGCCGCGGCCGGCGTTCCTCGCGCGTCGCCTCTGACGCGGCGGCGAGCCACGCCTCGAGCCGGTCCACGTCGGTCGCGTGCGATGCCGGGATGCGCTCGCGGTCGAGGATGCGCACCTCGTCGGTCGAGGTGTCGTGCACCCCGGCCACGAAGTGGGTGGCGGGCGGAATGGCCATGCCGCGGCGCGCGAGCCCGGTGCGCACCGATGCGTCGTTCAGGATCGCGCATGCGACGCGCGCATTCAGGGCGCCGCCGTGGCCGCCGCACGCGCCGCACTGCAGCCCGGCGTCGTGGGGGTTGTTGGCGCTCTGGCCCGCATGTCCGCACAGGAGCACGAGCCGCGCCAGGTTGGTCCCGAGGCTCGTGAAGCGCAGGATCGACTCCGCCACGTCGACGCGCTGGGTGGCGCGTTCGTCGCCGCCGTCGCGGAACGGCAGCGCGAATCGCACCGTTTCCTCGTGGTGGTCGCCGCAGGAGGTGCACCCGGCCGCTTCCGCGGCCATGCGCAGCCCGAACGCGGCGCCCGCGAGCTCGACCGACGAGAACGCCGCGCCCGGCGCCGACATCGCGGCCTTCATCGCGCGGCCGATTCCAGATCCCGAGTCCTCCAGTGTCTTCACCGGGAGCGTCGGCTTCAGGAGCACCGGGCACCGACCGCCGCCGACCGCGGCAGACGCGTCGCCCAACCCAACAAGCCGCAGCGACACGCCGAAGAAGCCGGCGAACCCCACGGTCTGCACGCGTCCCGACTGCGACTCCAGGTGCCGGCGCAGCACTTCCGAGCGCACGTCGATGCAGAACACCGCCTGCGCGTCGACATCGGCCGTCCGCATCGGGCGGATGGCGCGCGCCTCGTGCCCGGCACCGCGGATCCGCCCGAGGTATCGCCGAGCGAACCCATCCTCGAGCGCGTCCTGCATTGCCAGCCGGAGCCGCTCGTCCTCGGTGGCGTCGATCGGTGCAGACGTCGGCACTGCCGGCGTCGCCACCTCGGACCGCGGAGCGAGCGAGGCCACGGCCGCATCCATGCATGCGAGGATCGCGAGCAGGTCGCGCACCGGCGTGACGTCGTCGCGGTCGCGTACCCACGCGGTGCGTCGGAACCACGATGCCCAGCCGTGCATGCCGCCGAGCAGGCGGTAGAGGTACTGCTCTCGCTCGGTGGCGTCGACGCCCAGGATCCCGAGCATCGCCGCGATCGCGGCATCGGGGTCTTCCGGCAGCCGCGCGGCGCCGAGCCGGAACCCGCGAAGGCCGGCGACGTCGAGCGTGCGATCGTGCCGCGCCGCCGCGCGCCAGCGCGACCAGAGCCCGTGGCCGGGCGGCAGCCGCCACGCGCGCTCGCCGTCGGCCGCGTGGACCGCGCACCAGCGCGAGACGATGCGCACCACCGTTCGCTGCCACGAGGTGCCGTGGCGCCAGTCATGCCACTCCGCGAAGGTGCGCACCGGCAGCCGCCAGCGCGTCGCCGGCGGGAGCGAACCGTCCAGGATGCCCCGCAGCTGGCGGTCGGTCGTTCCCATGCGCCGCGCGGCGGACGCGAGGTCCGAGTCGTCGAACTCCCCGGCGCGCCAGCGGCGCGCAAACTCCGCGAACGGCGGCAGGATGTCCGCCCCCAGGCCCTCCGACACCGAACGCGCCGCCGCATCGACCGGCACGGAGGCGAACCCGAGGAACGGGTTCACCGCCACGAAGGAGCGCAGGTCCCAGAGGGGCGGGATCAGTGCGCACGCTCGCGCCGCGTCCTCGCGGACGGCGTCCGGGACCTCGATGCGCTCGGGAAGCTGGAGGAGTTCAAGCATGGGTGGTGGTCCGTGCGGGGCGGAGCGAGGTGGGCCAGATGGCGTCGACGAGCCGCTCGGATGCGGTGCCGAGGTAGAAGCCGTTCAGGGCATGCACGTGAAGCGCGAAGCCCCACGGACGGCGGTCGAGCACCGGCAGCGCCAGGTGCATCACCGCAAGCGCGGCCATCACGGCCACCGGGATCGCGGCCATGGTCCAGCCGAGTGCGGTCGGCGCGATCGACGGAACCCCGATGACCGGCGCCAGGAAGATGGACATCCCGACCCATGCGAGGGGGCCGATCGTCGCGGCGGCGACGAGCACGGCGACGCCGACGGCGGCTGCACGTGCGGTACGGCGCACGTCGGCGGTGCGCCCGAGGAGCGCCGCCCACGCCTGTCCGACGGAGAGCGCCAGCACGCACCCGAGCGCGGACTTGCCCGGCGAGTCCAGGAGGTCCATGCCGAGCCACCATGCACTTGCGGCGATCGCCGGCGCTGCGAGCGCGGTGCCGAGCGTGAGCATCGCAAGCGAACGGCCGAACGGCGCGGGCGCCGGTGCGGGCGCCGGCACGTCCCCGGCGCGCAGGAAGCTCCATGCCTTGTAGCAGCCGTGCCCAACCACGTGGAGCGCGGCGGCCGGGAAGGCGGCCAGCCCGCACTGCACCATCATGAACCCCATCTGCGCGATGGTCGACCACGCCAGTTCGCGCTTGGCCTTCACCTGCGCCCACATCGAGGGCATGCCGACGGCGATGGTCGCCGACCCGGCAAGCACCATGACGAGGCACGCGACCGGCACCTCGGCCACGACCGGCGCGAAGCGCACCATGAGCACCCCGCCTGCGTTCACCATCCCGGCGTGCATCAGCGCCGAGACGGGCGTGGGTGCCTCCATGGTCTCCGGCAGCCAGGCGTGCATCGGGACCTGCGCGGACTTCGCCGCCGCGCCGAGCGCGAGCAGCACCGCGATCGGCGCGAGCGTTTCCGGGTCGGCGGCGCCGGACGCGGACTCGACGATCTCCGACACCCGCACCGCGCCCCAGTCGCGCCATGCCAGCACGAAGGCGGTCACGAGGAACAGGTCGCCCACCCGGCCGATCGCGAATGCCGTGCGCGCCGGCAGCACCGCCTGGGGCCGGTCATGCCGGATGGTCAGGAGCCCATGCAGCGCGAGCGCCTGGACGATCCACGCGCCGACCAGCACCGGCAGCAGGTTCGCGGTGGTGCTGACCCACGCGGCGACGGTGGCGACCGCCATCAGCACCGCGAAGCGCTCGCGCGCCGGGTCGCCCGCGAGCGCGCGCAGCGAGTAGCGCATGGTGACCGCGCCGATCCCGGCGACGAGCAGCCCGAAGAGCGCGGTGACCCGGTCGATCCGGAGACCCGCGACATCGAGCGGCTCGGGTCGCGCGCCCTGCCAGGCCAGCGCGACCAGGGACGCGACGGCCAGCGCGTCCATCGCCCCGCTCAGCCCCCGGAGCCGGGCTTCGGAAGGGGAGGGCCGGATTGACGTCCGATCTGAAATACGCGACTTCATTGTCGCATATACAGTAGGCCACACCCCCCTCCTGCGTCAAGTCCGCGATTCCAGGCCCTCAGCGCAGGTCGAACCGGTCCAGCTCCATGACCTTGGCCCAGGCGGCCGCGAAGTCATGGACGAACTTCTCCTTGGCGTCGGCCGCGGCGTAGACCTCGGCCAGCGAGCGGAGCACCGAGTTCGACCCGAACACGAGGTCCGCGCGGCTGGCCATCCAGCGCGCCTTTCCGGTGGCCCGGTCGCGGCCCTCGAAGTGCTCGGCGTCGGGCGACGTCGGCTTCCACGTGGTGCCCATGTCGAGCACGTTCACGAAGAAGTCGTTCGTCAGGACGCCGGGCCGGTCGGTCAGGATGCCGGTCGGCGAGCCGTCGAAGTTCGCGTTCAGCGCGCGCATGCCGCCCATGAGGACGGTCATCTCGGGCGCGGTGAGCTCCAGGAGGCACGCGCGGTCGACGAGCAGCTGCTCGGCCGTGCGCGCGTTGCCCTTCGCGAGGTAGTTGCGGAATGCGTCAGCCCTCGGCTCGAGCACCGCGAAGCTCTCGGCGTCGGTGTGTTCGGCGGTGGCGTCGGAGCGCCCAGCGTGGAACGGGACGGTGACCGCCACGCCCGCGGCCTTCGCTGCGTGCTCGACCGCCGCACATCCGGCGATCACGATGAGGTCGGCAAGCGACACCTGCTTCTTCCCGTCCGGCTGCGCCGCGTTGAACTCCTTCCGGACGCCCTCGAGCATCTGGAGCACCGCGGCGAGTTCCGCGGGATTGTTTGCCGCCCAGTCCTTCTGCGGTGCCAGGCGCACGCGCGCGCCGTTGGCACCGCCGCGCTTGTCGGTGCCGCGGAAGGTGGACGCCGAGGCCCACGCCGCGCGCACGAGCTGCGGCACCGTGAGGCCCGAGGCCATGACCTTCGCCTTGAGGGCGGTCACGTCCTGCGCGTTCACCAGCTCATGCGTCACCGCCGGAACCGGGTCCTGCCAGACGAGGCGCTCCTTCGGCACCAAGGGCCCGAGGTAGCGCGACACCGGCCCCATGTCGCGGTGCGTCAGCTTGAACCACGCGCGCGCGAACGCGTCGGCGAACGCCGCGGGCTCCTTGTGGAAGCGGCGGGAGATCTTCTCGTACGCCGGGTCCATGCGGAGCGACAGGTCGGTAGTCAGCATCACGGGCGCGTGGCGCTTCGAGGCGTCATGCGCATCGGGCACCGTGCCGGCCGCGGCTGGGTCGGTGGGCACCCACTGCCAGGCGCCGGCCGGGCTCTTGGTCACCTTCCACTCGTAGCGGAAGAGCGTGTCGAAGTAGCCGTTGTCCCACTTCGTGGGGTTCGGGGTCCATGCGCCCTCGAGGCCGCTGGTGATGGTGTCGCCACCGTGGCCGGATCCGAAGCTGTTCTTCCAGCCGAAGCCCATCTCCTCCATGGGCGCCGCTTCCGGGTCGGGCCCGAGGTGCGACGCGGGCGCGGCACCGTGGTTCTTGCCGAAGGTGTGTCCGCCGGCGATCAGCGCGACGGTCTCCTCGTCGTTCATCGCCATGCGGCCGAAGGTCTCGCGGATGTCGCGCGCGGCGGCCACGGGATCGGGGTTGCCGTTGGGGCCCTCGGGGTTGACGTAGATCAGGCCCATCTGCACGGCGGCGAGCGTGTGCTCGAGGTCGCGGTCGCCGCGGTAGCGCTGGTCGGCGAGCCACGTCTGCTCGGCGCCCCAGTACGTCTCGTCGGGTTCCCACACGTCGGCGCGCCCGCCGCCGAAGCCAAAGGTGCGGAAGCCCATCGACTCGAGCGCCTCGTTGCCGGCAAGGATCATGAGGTCGGCCCATGAGATGCGCCGGCCGTACTTCTGCTTGATGGGCCAGAGGAGGCGCCGCGCCTTGTCGAGGTTGACGTTGTCGGGCCAGCTGTTGAGCGGCGCGAAGCGCTGCATGCCGGTGCCGCCGCCGCCGCGGCCGTCGCTGATGCGGTAGGTGCCGGCGGCGTGCCAGGCCATGCGGATGAAGAGCGGTCCGTAGTGGCCGTAGTCGGCCGGCCACCAGGGCTGCGACTTGGTCATCAGCGCGCGCAGGTCGGCGCGCAGCGCCTCCAGGTCGAGCGACTTGAACCCCTTCGCGTAGTCGAAGCCGCGTCCCATCGGGTCGACCTTCTCGGAGTTGAGCTTGAGCGGCGAGAGGTCGAGCTGGTTCGGCCACCACTCGCGGTTCGTGGTTCCCTCGGCGGTGTTGCGCTGGAATCCGCCCATGAACGGGCACTTTGCTGCGGCGGTGGTCATCGTGGTTCTCCATGCCCGTGTGGCGGGCGACGTGGGGTCGAGGATCCTAGGGCAGCGGTGCCGCGGAAGCGTCCGCGGTTGGTAGCCTCCGGCCACGGCCGCGTGGACGGGCCGTTCCCGTACGAGGGGAGCATCCTGATGCCGGAGTCATGCCGCCCGCGCTCCCGCGCGTTGGCGAGCGACGGTGTGGAGCATCAGCTCAAGCTGCTGGTGGGCTGTTCCTCCGTCGCCCAGGCCATGTTCGACCGTGACCTGCGCTGCGTCGCCGCCAGCCCGCGCTGGCTCGCCGACTTCTCCGCCGGGACGGGCCCGGCCGAGGGCCGGTCGATCGAGGAGCTGTCCCCCGCGCTGCCTGCGCGCTGGCAGGGGTGCTTCCGGCGCGGCCTCGACGGCGAGTCCGTCACCCGGGAGCGCGACCTCATGGGCGAGCATGGCACCGACGGACGATGGGTCTCGTGGTCGGTGTTCCCGTGGCGCGATTCCCGCAGCCGCGTCGTGGGAGTCGTGGTCACGATCGCCGACGTTCCATCGCGTCGCCATTCGCCGATCGGGGCACGGCCCCCGCGCCACCGCCTGGAGGATGTGCTCTTCGAGAACCCTTCCTGCGGCATCGCCCTCCTCGACGAGGAGGGTCGCGTCGCCCGCTCGAACGCGGTCTTCCGGAGCATGCTGGATGCCGGCCCCGAGGGCACGGACGGCATGTGCACGGGTTCGTTCGTCCGTGCCGAGGACGGCGACCATGTCGATCGTGCGATCGCCTCGGCATGTGCAGGTGACCTGCCGGCGGCTCCGGTCGTGGTGCGCTACGTGAGAAGCGGGGGGACGGAGCGTGTCGTCCGGCAGTGGATCCTTCCGCTGCGCGGGAGCGCACTGCAGCAGGGCCGCGTGCTCCTGGTCGCGAAGGACCTGGCCGAGGTCATGGTCGCGGAGCGCCGCCTGGGCGATGCCGTGCGGATCGCGCACGCCGGGATCGCGAGCGCGGCGCTCGCGCACGACCTGTCGGGCGTCCTCGTCCCGCTCCGGGCGTTCGTCGTGGCGCTCGAAGCCTCGCCGTTCGCCGGCGATTCCGGGTCGAGGGAGCGTGGCCACCTTGACGGGCTTCGCGAGGTTGCCGACTACGTGCAGGGACTGGCCGACGCGGTCGAGCGTTCGGGGCATGACGACCCGGGCCAGCGATCTTCGACGGACATCGCGGCATGGTGGCGGCGTACGGGCGAGTTTCTCCGCCGCGGGCTGCCCGGCTCGATCGAGCTCCGCTTCGACTTGGCCGACGAGATTGCCTGTGTCGCGATACCGGCGCACCGGCTGTCGCAGCTCTGCCTCAACCTCCTCGCGAACGCCGGGCGTGCATCGGGTGCGCGTACGGCCGAGGACGGGTCACCGGCCCGCATCGTGGTCCGTGCGGCGCCAGCGGAGGTTGACGGCGGCAGGTGGGTGCGACTGAGCGTGTCGGATGAGGGCATCGGGATGGACGGCCGCGAGCGCCGCCGGGCGATGGCGGCCCTCGACGGCGATGGCCACGGCGGAGACGGGCTTGGGCTGACGATCGTGCAACGCATCGTCGAGGCCGCGGGCGGACGCATCGCGATCCGGTCGACGGCGGGCGAGGGCACCTGCGTCGAGGTGCTCCTGCCGGGGGCTTCATGATTGAAAGAGACCCGGCGGACCGTGAGGTCACGCCGGGCCCGTACGGGGGTCCGCCCCGGAATGCAGGCTCAGCCGCGGGAGGCGGCCGGTGCCGACCAGCCGCCGAGCCGCGTCGCGAGCTCGGCGCGGTTGTGCACGCCCAGCTTGCGGTAGATCCGCCGGCTCAGGGTGATGATCGTTCCCTCCGCGAGCCGTGTCTCGGCGGCGACTTCCTTCCGCGACATGCCGAGCGCCAGCGCGACCGCCACCTGCCGCTCGCGCGTCGACAGCCGGTCGAGGGACGCATCGCCTGCCGCGGGCCGGTCGGTGTCCTCGGGAACGAGGATCGCGCATGGGGTGGGCGGCGTGCCGGGAGCGACGGGCACCGTCGTCACCGAGATCGCCACGTTCGCCGGGGCATCTTCCGCCGCGCGACGATCGTCGCGCCGCTGCGCGGCGATGACGAGGCGCTCGATGCCGACGACCAGCCGCGACAGCTCGGCGCGCTCGCGCGCCGTGAGGTGGACGGTGCCGGCGAACGTGCGCGCCTCGCGCCGCGTCGGCCGGTCGATGGCCCGCGCCCCGAGCGACTCGAGCGCGTCCCGGAGCGCCAGGGAGTGCTCGTGCTCGATCACGCCGACGGCCGCGCGCTGGCCCGCGTCCTCGGGAAGCCATCGCACCACCAGCTCGGCACCGGTGCTTCGGTACTTGCCGCGTCGTGTTCCCACGTGCGCGCCGATCGGCTCGGCGAGGCCGATCGATGCGAGGCATTCGAGCGCGGACTGCGCCTTCGGCACGGTCGTGCGCGCGGCGCTGGCGATGGTGCGCGCCTCCTGGCCCGACCGTGCACGCCGCAGCGCGCCCCAGCAGCGCATGGCGTCGGGGTTCTGGAGGAACTCGGTCACCCCCCGGGCGCGGAGGTGTGTGGTGACGATGCGCACGACCCCTGATGAGTACCCCTGCACGCGCCGGCCGTCCATGGGAACGATGCTCGGCGAGCGGGCCGGCGAGGGTGCCGCGTTCGCGACATGTGCCACTGGCGTGGTACAGCGATGCAGCGCATGAATCCGCCTTCGATCTTGGTGTGCTACGGACGAGACACAGCGGAGATTTCCCCGGGATTTTCGCCGGTCATTCCCGGATTCCTCGTGACGTGAGTTGCGCCCGGCGTCGGAAGCCCGAGGTCATCGGCCTTTCCGGAGCGAGTCGTCCCGGCCCGCCGCAGTCTTCTCGAGCTGGATGAAGAACTCGCAGCCCCGCGTCGGGGTGAACGACCGTTCGCGGAGGCCGATGAGGCCGAGATCCACGAGGTCGCGGATCACCTGGCGGAACGAGTCGCAGGTGAACACCCATGCATGGAGGTCCTGGTGCCGTCCCTCCCGTGCCCGTGCCATGCCGTCGAGGGCATCCTGCAGGCCGTGCACGGGCTCCAGCGTGCCTCGATGGCCCGCATTCCAGGCGATCAGGCCGCCCTTCCGCCGGACCTTCAGGAAGTACTCCGCGGCGGTGCCGGGCGAGGGGATCGTCGGCCTCGACAGCCCTGCATCGATGATGCTCGCGAGCGACGAGTTCTCGCGCTCGCAGTCGAAGCAGCGTCGCTTGTCGGGGACGGCCAGGGAAACGAGGCCTCCGGGAACCAGCATGCGCTCGCACGAGCGCAGGAAGCCGACGAAGTCGGGTACGTGCTCGATCACGTGGCTCGCGACGATCCAGGCGAACCGCGATCCCCCCACGAGGTCCTCGAGCGGCTCGCCCCGCCAGACGTAGTCCACCTCCTCGATGGCCGCGATGTCGACGCCGTGGTCGGCGTACTTGGCCCGCAGCCCTGCGGCGTCCATGTGGTCCAGGATGCGGACGTTGAAGCCGTCGCGCTTGGCGGCCACCGGGCGATGGCTCGGCCCGATCTCAAGGCCCGGGGCGCGGCGGTCGATGCCGTCGAGCAGGGTGTGCGCCCGGCGGCCGCGCCGGAGGAGCGTGCGCCAGCGGCCGATCATGCGTTCCTCCTCGCCGGCCACGATTGTCGGGGCCGTGCAAGCGAGAAGTCACCCGCATGCATCGAGAGATTGGGGTTGTAGTGCGGATCGCCGCGGAGCGTGGATCCCCATCGTTCGTGCATGAAATGGGCCTCCGCCCGGAAGCGCGCAACCTTCGCGGGAGTGTCTTCGAGGCCACGGGAAGCCGATTCGTGGTGGATCAGTTCGGCGAAGGGCGTCCACACGTTCCGGTAGCCGGCGGCGCGGAGCCGCAGGCACAGGTCGACGTCGTTGAACGCGACGGCAAGCCGCTCGTCCAGCCCGCCCACCTCGTCGAAGACCTTGCGACGCACCGCCAGGCACGCGCCCGTCACGGCCGATACCTCCTGCTGCAGCACGCCGCGACCGAAGTAGCCCGCCTTGCCGCGGGCGAGGCGTGGGTGCGCGTGTCCGGCGACGCCGCCGATGCCGATGATGACGCCGCCATGCTGCAGCGTGCCGTCGGGGTACCAAAGCCGCGCACCGACGGCGCCGATGCCGGGCTGGACCGCGAAGGCGACCATCTCCTCCAGCCATTCCGGCGTGAGCACTTCGACGTCGTCGTTGAGCAGGCAGACCACATGTCCGCACGAGTGCTTGACGGCGGCGTTGTTGAGGCGGGAGTAGTTGAATGCAGAGTCGTCGCGGACCACCGTGATGCCGGGCTGCTCCGCGATCGCCGTGAGGCAGGCCAGGGTCGCGGCATCGCGGCTTCCGTTGTCGAGCACGACGATCTCGTAGTTCGGGTAGGTCGTCCGCGAGCGGATCGACTCGACCGCGGTCCGAAGCAGCGCTCCTTGGTCGCGCGTGCAGATGACGATCGAGGCAAGCGGTGCCGGGGAAGGCAGCGCATGCCGGATCCGCAGGTGGCCAGGCGACTCGGGGGCCGCTTCCACCGAGGCGGCCTTGCCGGCCCGGTCCAGGTGCTCGGCCACGGCCCGTCGCGCCGCTTCGGCCGCCGCCAGCTCGCGCCCCGCTCCCCGGCTGCGTGGTCCACCGGTCGCTCGCCGGTGGTAGAGGATCCGGGGGACGTGCACGATCTTGTCCGGTGGGACGGCGGCGACGCACCGCAGGGCCAGGTCATGGTCCTCGGCGCCCTCGAATCCCTCGCGGAACCCGCCGACGGTCGCGACGAGTTCGCGTCGGTACACCCCGATCCGGGCGATCGCGTCCTGGGCGAGCAGGAGCACGTGGTTGAAGTCTCCCTTGAAGTGCGGATCGAACCGGCGGCCGCCGCCATCCGCCTTGTCCTCGTCGGAGTAGACGATCTGTGCATCGGGATGGCGGTTGATCGCCTCGACGACCCAGTGAAGCGCGAGCGGCGGCAGCAGGTCGTGCGGGCCGAGCAGGGCGACGTGGGTCCCGGTCGCCAACTCGAGGGCGGCGTTCGACGCGGCGGCGAAGCTGCCGTGGGTTTCGCCGAGCCGCAGCTTGATGCGCGCGTCCGCACGGGCGTGGCCGCGGAGCATGTCGGCAGCCGCTGGAGTCGAGGGCGCCTCGCCCGCGATGCACAGTTCCCAGCCCGGATGCGACTGGCCGCGAACCGATCGGATGGACGCATCGAGGCGCGCGGGATCGGGGCCGGAAAGCGGCATCAGAAAGGACACCGTCGGCCGGATCCCGAAGGTCTCGGCTTCCCGTCGGCGGCGAGCGATCTCGCCGGCGGACGGCGTGTCGACCGTTCGCACCCACTCCGAGTACGCGTGTGCCGCCGACCGCTTGCGCAGCCACGTCAGGAGCCGAAGCGCCGTCGTGTTGACGACGGGAATCGCCAGTACGGCACTTCGGACTCGACGGCTGGCGCTCACCGCCGCTCCTGCGGCGTGTGACGGCGCGAGGCGGCGGGCCGGCGGGCAGTGGTCGTCGTCTTGAGGCCAGGCACGTTGACGGGTATTGTGACTTCGCTGGAAGCGCCTCGGGCCGTTCGAGGCCCGACGCGAACCAAAAACATGCGCGTTGCGAAGCACGTGATCCTGCGGCCGGTCTCTCGTCTCCGGGAATGGCTGAGCCCGGCCCCGCAGCCCGACCCGATCCTGTTCATCCACATCGCCAAGACGGCGGGCACGTCGATGCGCCGGATGCTGCAGGAGGAATTCGGGTCCCGTCGGGTCTATCCCGGTGACCACTACCTCCGCAGGCTTCCGCACGGCATGTATCCGCCATGCAGCGAACTCCTGCGCGACCACGCCCGCCTGCCGCGCCACGACGTGCTCGTCGGCCACTTCTCCGCCGCGATGGCGGACTTGCTGCCGCGGCCGTACCGGACCGCCACGTTCCTCCGGGAGCCGGTCCAGCGTTCGCTGTCGATGCTTGGCCAGCACAGCCGAATGTGGGGCGTTCCGGTGGCGGCGCTGCTCGACGACCCCAAGTTCATGAACGACAACATCGCCGATTTCCAGACCCGGATCCTGGGGGCCGATGGCGTGTGCAACCCGCACGAGGCTGGGTCGATCGACGATGCCATGCTCGCTCGGGCGCTCGGACGTCTCGAGACCATCGACTTCGTCGGACTGACGGAACGCTTCGCCGAGTCATGCGCGCTCTTCGACGCGCGGTTCGGGACCTCCGTCTCCTCGCGCATCCGTCGCGATGTCGTGAATCGGCCGGGCGGGACAGAGCTCTCCGAGCACATCCCGCGTGTGGCCGCGCTGCTTGACCGAGATCGGGTGCTCTACGAGCGGGCCGTGGCCTGCTTCGGCGCACGCGTCGCTTCGGCCCGTCACTGAGCCGCGTGTGCGGCGCCGGCGACCGATGCGCTCATGCAGCGCCGATCACCACCATCTCGCCGACGAGCCCCGGACCGAAGGCGAGTCCCGCCCACGGGCCACGCGCGCGCCGGTCCGCGAGCCGTTCGAGGATCGCAA
>CAYTYU010000067.1:0-13601 GCA_964440815.1 uncultured Chitinophaga sp. | reverse complement strand
CCTTGTGGATCTTGCCCGTGTAGTAGAGGATGCGCTCGGAGACGGTGGTCTTGCCCGCGTCGATGTGGGCGCAGATGCCGATGTTGCGAACCTTGCTGAGGTCGATGGCCATTGGAGGTGGGTCCGTTCGGGGCGAAAAAGAGGTAGATCCGGGAGGATATCCGCACCCGGCAGGCCCCACAAGGGCAAGGTCATGAACGCGTTATCGCGCCCCCCGCAGCCGTCAGATCGACCGCACCAGCACGTCCCGCGGGATGCCCAGCCGCTCCGCGGCCGGGGCGACTTCCTCCACGAAGCGCCGGCCGTCCTGGACGTAGCCCGCGGTCGGGGCCAGGCCGGGCACGTGCCGCGCGAAGAACGCGTTCAGCCGGCGCATGTGCAGCTCGCGCGCGAACTTCGCGGCCATCGACGCGAGGGCGATCGGCAGGTTGCGCTCCTCGCCGCCGAGCTCGAAGCTGACGGTGGCGGAATGCGCCGGCAGGCCGCCGCCCGCGGGCCAGCGCAGGCGGTAGCGCGCGGTCGCCTCGGATTCCTCGAGCACCGCGAGCGCGGCGTCGGGGAAGGACGTGCGGAGCGGGTCGAGGTAGCCCGTGCGCCCGCCCTGGCGATCGAGGGCGATCCACGCGTCGGCGCCTCGGCCCGCGGCGAGCCGGCGCACCCGCTCGATGTGCTCGGCGGCGGCCATGAAGTTGATCGTGGCCTTGTTGCCGACCCGCGCGGCGAGGCGGTTGAACTCGCGAGCGTCGAGGGCACGCACGGAGAGGGAGGCTGCCTTGATGCCCGCCTTCGCGAGCGCCGTGCGCAGCATGGCGCCCGAGATGCGCAGCGCGGCCGGGTCGTTGCCGACGGGCAGGGGCAGCGGGGCGTCGTGCCAGGCGTCGCCCTCCGGCGGCGGGGCGGCGTGCGCCCTGAGCGCGGCGAGCAGGGTGTCGTCGTCGGGCCACTCGGCCGGCGCCCCCGCGACGGCCGATGCGAACGCGGCCACGCCGCGCTCGAGGTGTCGCAACGGGTGCAGCGCGGCGTCCTTCGCGCCCTTGAGCTTCTTGCTGTCCTCGACGGCGATGCGGCGGCGGCGGTCGGTCGTCGTGCGGCAGACAGCGGCGGAGAGCGCCTTCCAGAGGCAGGGCGGGGGCGTCGGGGCGCCCGGCGACGCGGGAGCCGCGTCCCCGGCCGCGTCGGGCACGACGAACGCCGCGCAGCCCACGCAGAGCGGCCCGAGCAGCGGTCCGTATCCGGCCTCGTCGATGCCTGCGTACAGCAGCGGCATGGGGGTGAATGTATGGGAAACTCCGTGTCGTGTCCGGCTCCCGCGTCCTCCTTGCCATGTCCGGCGGCGTCGACAGTTCCGTCGCCGCCGCGCTCCTCCAGCGCGAGGGCCACGAGGTGGTCGGCGTGTTCATGCGACTCGGGAGCCCCGGCGAGGCGTTCGACGAGCTGTCGCCGGCGGACGCGTGCCCGGCGGCGCGGCCGGGCGCCGACGTTCCGCTTCGCATCGGCCACCAGGGATGCTGCTCGATCAACGACGCGGCGGACGCGCGCCTCGTGGCCGCGAAGCTCGGCATCCCGTTCTACGTGGCGAACTTCAAGAAGGACTTCGGCCGGATCATCGACTACTTCGTGGCCGAGTACGGGTCCGGGCGCACCCCGAACCCGTGCGTGCGCTGCAACGACTGGCTGAAGTTCGGCAAGCTGCACGACTACGCGCGGCAGATCGACGCCGAGTTCGTGGCAAGCGGCCACTATGCACGCGTGGAGCCGGACGGCGCCGGCGGCTTCGCGCTCCGCCGGGGCGTGGACCACGACAAGGACCAGAGCTACGTGCTTTTCGGCGCGCCGCGCGAGCGGCTCGCTCGGATGAAGCTCCCGATCGGCGGCATGCGCAAGGCTGAGGTGCGCGCCCGTGCGCGCGAGCTGGGCCTTCCCGTCTTCGACAAGCCCGACTCGCAGGAGATCTGCTTCGTTCCCGACAACGACTACGCGGGTCTCGTGGCGCGCCGCGCGCCGGGGTCGATCCGTCCCGGCGCGATCGTCGACCTGAGCGGGCGGATCCTCGGCGAGCACCCGGGACACCAGCATTTCACGGTCGGGCAGCGGCGCGGGATCGGCATCGCCATGGGCGACCCGGTCTACGTGGTGCGCAAGGATGCGGATTCGAACACGGTGACCGTCGGTCCGCGCGAGGCGCTGCGCTCGGCGCGGTGCGAGGCCGGCGAGTGCAACTGGCTCGTGGAGCCCCGCGACGAATGGGTGCGCTGCACCGCGAAGATCCGCTACAACGCCGCGCCCGTCGCGGCCGAGATGCGCGCGGTCCGGCCGGCAAGCGATGTGGGTGCGTCCGGGGCCGGCGACGGCCAGCCCGACCTCGAGGTGCGATTCGCCGAGCCCCAGTCCGCCGTCGCACCCGGCCAGGCGGTCGTCTGCTACGACGGCGACCGCGTCCTCTGCGGCGGCTGGCTGAGATAGGTGCCAGGACCCCCCTGTCCCTATTTTCCGAGGCGCTCGATCTCGATGCGCCTGCCCTCCGGAAACGATGCGACGAGGTGCAGTTCGCCGCCCAGCGCCTCGACGTACTTGCGCAGCGTCGACAGGTACATGTCTGCCGCACGCTCCAGCTTCGACACGGTGCCCTGGCCGGTCTCGAGGTTGGCCGCGAGTTCCGCCTGGGTCATGCCGATCGCCCTCCTGACTTCCGGAAGAGGCAGCGTCGCCAGCGTGCGCGCCACACGTGCATCGACCCGGGCCCTCGCCTCGGGCGGCAGGTTCCTCATCAATTCCGACCACTTGCGAGTCTTCACGGTTGCCCTCCCTTCGTTCCCAGCGCATGCAGGTGACGGTCGTAGATCGCGTCGGCCTCGCGAACCATCCGCCGGTAGAACCGGGGTTCGCCCGCCTTGTCGCCGCCGACGATCAGGATCGCCGTGCGGCGCGGATCGAACGCGAACAAGATCCGAAACGCCGACCTTCCGAACGCGGTTCGCAGCTCCTTCATGTTGGCGTGCCGCGATCCCTTGACCGCGTCCACCCATGGCCGTCCGAGCGCAGGCCCCACCGCTCGCAGGACCTCGACGTCGTGCGCGATCGTCTCTTGGGCCCTCGCGGGCAGGGCGCGCCACCAGGCGGCGAACTCCTCGGTGACCTCGACGTTCCATCCATCGCGCATGACATTATGCCATAAAAGCAATATAGATCAAGAAGAATTATCCGCAGAGCCCCGGAGCCGCCCGGCCGGGCCATCCGTGCCACCGTAGTCGCCTCGATTCCGGATTCCGGGAATGTGGCGGAACTTCTGCGTCCTGGAAATGGGGACAGGGGGTTCCTGGCACCTATTTATCATTTCTGCATGCCGAACCTCACCGTCGATGTCTCGAAGGTCCTGGGCGCCGAGGCCGATGGCCTCCTGTCGCACGCCGCCAAGGTCTCCCGGTCGCTGCTGCACGTGCCGGGCCCCGACTTCGTCGACCGCTGCTTCGCGCCGAGCGACCGCAGCCCGCAGGTGCTCGCGAGCCTGCAGCGGATCTACGGCCACGGGCGCCTCGGCGGCACCGGCTACATGAGCATCCTGCCCGTCGACCAGGGCATCGAGCACGCGGCCGGCGCCAGCTTCGCCAAGAACCCCGCGTACTTCGACGGCGAGAACATCGTGAAGCTCGCGGTCGAGGGCGGCTGCAACGCGGTCGCCAGCACCTTCGGCGTGCTCGCGAGCGTCAGCCGCCGGTACGCGCACCGCATCCCGTTCATGGTGAAGTACAACCACAACGAGCTGCTCACGTACCCAAACGCCGCGTCCCAGGTCCCGTTCGGCACGGTGCGCGAGGCGTGGAACCTGGGCGCCTGTGCGATCGGCGCCACCATCTACTTCGGCAGCCCGAACGCGACGCGCGAGATCATCTACGTGGCCGAGGCGTTCGAGGAAGCGCATTCGCTCGGCATGGCGACGTTCCTCTGGTGCTACCTGCGCAACGATGCCTTCAAGAAGGACGGCAAGGACCACCACCTCAGCGCGGACCTCACCGGGCAGGCGAACCACCTCGGCGTCACCATCAAGGCGGACGTGATCAAGCAGAAGCTCCCCGAGCTCAACGGCGGCTACGTGGCCATGGGCACCGGCGGCTCGAGCTACGGCAAGTTCGACAAGCGGATCTACTCCGAGCTCTCGAGCGACCACCCGATCGACCTCTGCCGCTACCAGGTGCTCAACTGCTATTCCGGCCGCATCGGCCTCATCAACTCGGGCGGCGCCAGCGGCGAGAACGACCTGTTCGACGCCGTGAAGACCGCGGTCATCAACAAGCGCGCCGGCGGCCAGGGCCTGATCTCCGGCCGCAAGGCCTTCCAGCGGCCGATGGCCGACGGCGTCAAGGTGCTGAACGCGATCCAGGACGTCTACCTCGACCCGAAGGTGACCGTTGCCTGACGCGAAGGCGCCGGCGACCGCGGCCGCCGTCGGGCCCGTCGCGCAATGCCGGTGCCCGCGCTGCGCGTATCCGCTGACCGGGCTTCCGGGCGTGCCGGAGGATCCGTACGGCGCGTTCGGGCTCGAGGTGCGCTGCCCGGAATGCGCGCTGATCGTCCCAGCGGGCGCGCACTGCCTCACGGGTGGTGTGTCGCCGAGCGTCGTCGAGCCCGGTGGGCTGCGCAACATCGCGTGGGTGCTGGTGCCCGGGTTCGTGCTGATCGGGGCGGTGCAGTTCGCGATGCTGCTCCTGCCCGGATTGCTCGGCGCGGGCGGCCCAGGCTTCAGCCTCTGGAACATGGGGACGGGATCGATGGGCGCCGCGCTCGGCGTGCTGGGCGGCATGGTCGGCACGAGCGTGGGCTTCTGGGCGGTCTGGCGCCACTGGCGGCCCGCCGGCAGCGCCGGCCGCGATGCGGAGCGCGCCGGCGCCCGCCTGCGCCGCGTGATGGTGGTACCCGGCGGCATCCACCTCTGGACCGGCGAGCCGTCCGCTGAGGCGACGCCGCGCAGCCTCGCGGGCGGCGACGTCCGCGACGTTCGTGGGAGGCGGCACATCCCGCTGTTTCGGCGCAAGGGTGCGGCAGACGTCGGTGCGATCGACTTCGTGACGCCCATCATGCTCTGGTCGCTCAACGACTCGAAGGCGGCCTGGAACACGACCGACGGGCAGCCGTCGGGCACCGTGTGGATGCTCATGCCCGCGGGCGCGCACCCGCAGTCGGTGGCGCGCACCCTCGAGCGGACGCTGCGCATGCCGCCGCATGCGCCGGCGGTCGGCGTCGCCGTCACGCAGGCGGCCGCGATGCCGGCCGTGACGGTCGGGGGCGACCCGAACCGCTACGCGGTGCCCCCCGCGGTGACGGCCGCGACGGCGGGCGACCCGCCGAAGTGCCCGCGCTGCAGCCACCTCCTCGGCGACGTCCCCGACGGCCCGTGGTGGGAACCGCTCCCGCGCGACGTGCGTTGCCCGGAGTGCGGGCTGCTCGCCCCCGAGGGGGCCGTCGTGCTGACGGGGTGGCGGCATGCGGGGCAGGCCATGCGATCGGGGCCGTCCCGCAGGCGAGGATGGATGATCGCCCTGCTCATCACGGTGTTCGTGGCCTTGGTCGGCGGCGCCGTGCTCGCGATGGTGGTCTCGCGCTCCGTGATCCTCTTCATGGTGCTGCAGATGACGGCCGTGTTCATGCTTCCTGCCGGGCTCATGCTGATCGCGCGCCGTGGGAATCCGCCGATCCCTCGCCCGCGCGCGCGGTTCCAGGCCGGCACCGAGACCTGGATCGTCGAGCGCGGCCGGCTGCGCATCGTGCCGCGCGGCAAGCGCGCATCGTTCCAGGCCGGGACCGGCCGCGAGGTCGAGATCCCCGCGCGCGGCGTCGGGTCGTTCACCTTCGGCCGGCTGTTTGCGGCCGACAACTCGATCCCCGTCATGACCGACCGGCTGGTGGCACGCGGCACGTCGCCGGCGCTCGGGCTCGCGGGGGAACGGTTCCTGGAACTGCCGATTCCCGCGGAAGTCGACCCGGAGGACGTGGTCGCCGCGGTCAGGTCGGCGCTGAACGCCCCTCCCAGATGAGGAGCGTCATGCGCTGCGCGAGGAGCTCGGCCTCGCCGATCGCGAGGTTTGCGTCGAGCCGCGCGATCGTCCGGCCGCCGCGCGTGCGCGCCACCAGCATCGGGCGGCCGTCGTGCGCCACGGCAGCGACCTCGTGCAGCCGCGGCGCAGGGTGCGCATGCCCGCGCACGGCCCGGTCCGGGCGACGGCCGTCGGCAATGTCGATGCGCAGCTCGCCAGGCACCGCGGTCCACGTCGCCACTTCGGATGCCCCTGCGCGATGCGTGCGCCAGAGGAGCCAGCCGGCGCCGGCACTGGCAGGAATCGTGACGGCCAGGATCGCCGTGAACACGGCGGCCGCATTGCCCGGAAGCATGAATCCGCCGATCACGGCGACCGCCGTGGCGGCGCCCGTGAGCACGAGCCAGACGAAGAACCCCGCAAAGGCCCCGACGACCAGCCCCCGCTGCAGCTGCTTGATCACGCGCGGCGAGCCGGTCACGGTGATCGCGCGGGGGTCCGTGGCGTCGTCCGATTCCTGCGGCGGCATGTGCGCAGCGGTTTCCGTGGCGACACCGCCCGGCGCGCGCAGCGTCTCCGCCACGCGCGCCGCCAGCGCGTGCCCCGCCGCAAGCGACGCGGATCGCCGCCCGGACGGCAGCTCGGCGCGCTCGCCGCCGGCGTCCACGTAGATGGACGTCGATTCGATGTCGCTCCGCCGGCCGGTGCGGTCGATCACCCAGAAGTAGGCCTCGAGCAGAACCACGTTGTTCGGCCGCTCGCCGGGCGCCAGCGGCACGTCCGGTGCCGCGTGGGCCACCACGTTTCGCAGGCGGTCGGCCGTGAAGCGCTTGCCCGCCGAAACTTTCGACTCGTCGCCGCGGGTGAACGTCTCGAGCGACCCCGGGCGCGCCTCCCACGCCATGTCCCGCCCGGCGATCGGCGCGCCCTTTCCGCCCTCGGTCCGTCGCCACAGGCGGACGGCGCGCGCGGCGAGCACCCCGACGATCGCAAGCAGCGAGATGCGGAGCACGTTCGCCCACCACATGCCGCGCCCGGTTGAGAGGTCGATGAACCCCTCGATGCCCTGGAACATGAGCCACGCCGCCGGCGCGAAGGAGACGATCACCGCGCGCACGCGCGCACGCCGGGTCGCCGGCTGCAGCGCCGCCACGAACGCCGATCCGGACAGGAGCATGGTGCCGGCAGGGAACTCCCGCCCGCACTCCGGGCAGCGCACCTGGGCGCCGAACGGCTCTCCCGCCGCGCGCGGCGTGCCGGGCAGCGACGAGAGGTCGTAGTCGCACGTCGGGCAGCGGGCCACGCGCGCAGCATAGAAATCGTCCCGTTCCTCCCGGACCATTTTCGGGCGCTACCTTGGCCCCATGCAGGTCCTCCCGACGATTCCCGCCGGCATCGCCACGCCCGCGCTGCTGGTGGTCGCCAACGTGTTCATGACCTACGCCTGGTACGGCCACCTCCGCGACGCGCGCAGCGCCTCGCTCTGGGGCGTCGTCTTCATGAGCTGGGGCGTGGCGTTCTTCGAGTATTGCCTGCAGGTGCCCGCCAACCGAATCGGCTTCAACGAGGCCGGCTACTCGCTGCAGCAACTGAAGGTGATGCAGGAGATCATCGCCATGGCGGTGTTCGCCGCCTTCGCCGCGTGGTACATGCGCGAGAAGCTGACGCTCGACTTCCTGTGGGCGAGCCTGTGCCTCGTCGGCGCGGCCTACTTCATGTTCCGCGGAAAATAGGTCCCGTTCCCCCCGGACCCATTTTCGCGCGCACCCGCCGTGCCGGTCACCCGCGCATCGCCGCGCGCACGGGCTTCGCGGCCGCGATGGCTTCCTGCGCGCGCCGCATCTCCTCGGCCGCCGCAAAGTCCTCGCCGTAGCGCACGAGCCGCAGGCTGTTGGCGATCACGAAGACGTACGCCGCCGCCTGGTAGAAGGGCGTCACCCAGATGTCGATGCGGCCGGTCGCGGCAAGCGCCAGGCCCACGAGCGCCAGCAAGAGGCTCGCCGCGATGTTCGCCGCCACGATGCCCTTGGCCTTGCGCGCCAGCTCCAGCAGGAACGGCACGCTGCGCAGGTCGTCGTTCATGAGCGCCACGCCCGCACTGTTGGCCGCGATGTCACTTCCCGAGAGGCCCATCGCCACGCCCACGTCCGCGCTCGCCAGGATCGGCCCGTCGTTGATGCCGTCACCGACGACGAGCGTGCGGCTTCCCTTGCGGATGAGGTACTTGAGCTCCTCGTGCTTCTCCTCGGGCAGGCACTCGGCCTCGATGGCATCGACGCCCACGGCCTGGCCCACGCGCTTCGCCACGCTCAGCCGGTCGCCGGTGAAGATCACCACCTTGCGCACGCCCAGCTCGCGCAGCTCCTTGACGGTCTCGGCCGCGTTGCGGCGCAGCTTGTCCTCGAGGCCGACGGCCCCGAGGTAGCGCCCGGCGAGCATCACGTGCACGCCGCTCATCCCCTCGAGCTTCTCCTCGACCGACTTCACCTCGTCGGCGGCGGCCGGGTTCAGCTCGGCGATCCACATGCCACGGCCGGCCTGCACGGTTCCTGCCGCCGTCGAGCCCTCCACGCCGCGGCCCGGCACCTCGCGGTAGCCGCTCACCGCGGCCGGCGCGATGCGCGCGCGCTGCGCCGTCTCCATGATGCTGCGTGCAAGCGGGTGGTTCGAGCTCTGCTCGGCATCCGCCGCGGCCTGCAGCAGCGCCGCGCCGTCCACGCCCTCGGCGGGCACCAGCCGGCTCACCGCGAACTTTCCGGTGGTGAGCGTGCCGGTCTTGTCGAGGACCACCGTGTCCACGTTGCCCGCGGCCTCCAGCGTGCTCGTCTGCTTGACCATGATCCCGAGGCGCGCGGCCGCCGCGAACGCCGCCACCATCGCGGTCGGGTAGGCGATCAGCAGCGCGCCCGGCGTCGTCACGACAAGCACCGTGATCGCGCGCACCGCCGCCGCGTCGCGCACCGCCGGATCCGCGCTGCGCGAGGTGAAGAACCACACGAGCCCGGCCACCATCAGCACCACGGGCGCGTAGTAGTTCGCGAGCTTCTCGACGAGCTCCTGCCGCGCGGTCTTCGACTTCTCCGCCTCGCGGATCAGCGTCTCGACCTTGCCGATCGTGGTCTGCCCGGCGACCGCGGTCACCTCGATGTCGATCTGCCCGGTGAGGTTCGCGGTGCCCGCGTAGACCGGCGTCCCCGGCTGCGCCTCGACCGGCACGCTCTCGCCGGTGAGCGACGCCTGGTTGATCGACGTGCTGCCCGCGACCACCGTGCCGTCGACCGGCAGGTTCTCGCCGGGACGCACGCGCACGCGCATGCCGAGGCGCACCTGCGACAGCTGCACCTGGCGCTCGACGCCGTCGTCGCCCACCACGCGCGCCTCGTCGGGGGTGAGCTCCACCAGGTCGCGGATCGCCCGCTGCGCGCCCCACGCCGTGCGGCTCAGCACCAGCTCGGCGAGCCACAGGAAGAACGCCAGGAACCCCGCCTGCAGGAAGAAGTTGTTCGCCATCGCCGCGAGGACGGCCAGGCTCGCCAGCGCATTTCCGCCCGCGCGCCCCTCGCGAAGCTCGCGCACCGCACCCGCGAAGAGCGGCGTCGCCACGATCACCGCGCCGATCGCCGCCGGGATCTGCGTCACGTTCTCGGCGAAGCCCATCGTCGCGCGTGCCAGCCACGACACCAGGAGCAGCATGCCGCCCGACAGCGCGACCACCAGGCGCCGCTCGAGCTGGCTTCCGCCGGAGGCAAGCGCCTCGGCCGGGGAGGTGCGCGGGGTGGCAGCGTTCGGCACGCTCGTCATGGGCCGGACATGGTACGCCGCGCCCGGCGCGGCGGGCTCAGCCGACGCGCTCGGCCCGCGCCTCGCGGCCCATCAGGCCCCGGATCGCCTCGGCGGGCGTCATGCCGCGGAAGAGGATCGACTCCACCGCCGCCACGATGGGCATGTCGACCGCGTGCCGGGCCGCGAGCGCGTGGATCGCGCGCGACGTCGCCACGCCCTCGACCACCGAGTCGGTGCGCGCCAGGTACGCCTCGAGCGGCTCCCCGCGCCCGATCGCCTCGCCGCAGGAGCGGTTGCGCCCCTCGGGGCTGAAGCACGTCGTCGCCAGGTCGCCGACCCCCGCGATGCCGAAGAAGGTCTCCGGCTTCGCGCCGAGCGCGCTGCCGAGCCTCACGATCTCCGCCAGCCCGCGCGCGAGCAGCGCGCTCTTGGCGTTCGACCCGAGCCCCAGCCCGTCGATCATGCCCGCGGCCAGCGCCACCACGTTCTTCGCCGCACCGGCGATCTCGACGCCGGTCACGTCCCCGTTCGTGTAGATCCGCAGCCACGGCATCGCGAACGTCCGCTGCACGCGCTCGGCGAGCGCATGGTCGGCCGCCGCGCTCACCATCGTCGCCGGAAGCCTGCGCGCCAGCTCCGCCGCGATCGTCGGCCCGCTCAGCACCGCGACCGGCCGCGCGCCGCCCGCCATCGGCACGCACGCGGCGATCACCTCGCTCGGCCGCAGCAGCGTGCCGTCCTCGATGCCCTTGGTCACGCTCACCACGGGAACGCCCGCGCCCAGGTGCCGCGCCGCGTCCGTCCATGCCGCGCGGACGAACTGCGTCGGGATCGCGTTCACCACCATCGTCGCGCCGCCGAGCGCACGCGCCGCGTCCGGCTCCACGCGCACGGCGTCCGGAAGCTCGAGCTCCGGCAGCCTCGACGACCGCCGGTCGCGCGCGAGCGCCGCAAGCGACGCGGGGAGCGGCCCCCACAGCACGACGTCGGTGCCGCGCCAGGCCAGGATTGCCGCCATCACGACGCCCATCTGGCCGTCGCCGACCACGGCCACGCGCTCGGCGGCGTCACTCCTCGTCAAAGCGCGACTCCACCAGGCGCACCAGCGCGGAGAGGGCGGCATCCGCGTCGGGCCCCTCGCAGGCGATCTCCAGCTCGGTGCCCTGCGTCGCCGCCAGGAGCAGCATCTGCATGATGCTCTTGCCGTCGACCTCCTCGGGGACGTCCAGCCGCCGCACCCGGATGTCGCTCACGAACTTGCTCGCCGCATCCACGAACGCCATCGCCGGCCGCGCGTGCAGGCCGAGTGAATTCAGGATCGTGGTGCGTGCGCTCTTCAACGGGGTGGGGGGCCGCCGCGGGCCTCATGCCGTGCCGGAGGCCGCGTCGGCCTCCTCGAGCAGGCCCCACACCTCGGCCGGCGTCTTCGCCTGTCGCAGGAACCGGCGGAACTTGTCCTGCGTGAGCACCCCGAAGATGCACTCCATCGCGTCGATGTGCTCCTCCGGCCGCTCCTCGGGCGAGAGCAGCAGGAACACGACATGCACCGGCTGCCGGTCGAGCGCCTGGAACTCCAGGCCCCCGGGCGCGATGCCCACCGCCGCGAACACGCGCTGGACCTCCATGGTCTTCACGTGCGGGGCGGCGACGCCGTGCCCGAACCCGGTCGATCCCTTCTTCTCGCGCTTGATGACCGCCTTGGACAGCTCCTCCACCAGCGCGGGGGCGACGGCTCCGTTGCGGGCGAGCGAGTCCACGAGTTCGCGGATCGCCTCGTCGCGCTTGCTCGCCTTGAGCGGTGCGATGATTGCCTTCTCGACCACGATGTCGCGGAGCTTCATGTGACGGGTTCCTGTGCGCGACAGCGTACAGGTTGCCCGTCCGCCCCGCCGCGCCGGGGGTCAGCCCCGGCGCCGCGATCCTCGGATGTGCTTCTTCGCGCCGCGGATCCGTTCCTTCCAGTCGTGCAGCTGGCGCACGGCACGGTCGGTCACGAGGTCGATGCAGGCGTAGAGGTCGCGGTGGTTGCTGTTGGCGACGAAGTCGCGGTGGCGCTCGACGTCGCTCAGCACTTCCACGTGGTAGCCGTTGGGGATGCGCTCGACGACCACCCGGATCTCCTGCAGGCGGTCGAAGAAATGGGGGAGGCGCGCCATCTTCCGCTCGATGTACTCGCGGATGGGTGCGGTGAGGTCCATGTGCTTCGCGCTGATGGTGACGTGCATGATGCTCCACGCTCCGATGCAGGGAGGGCCCGGTCAAGGACCGCCGCGACGGATCGGGCCCGATCGCCCGCCGCGGCCTGCTCGTCCCAACGCAGGACGAACTCGATTCGCTCGTTTCCCCGGCGCACGACGACCGGCACCGCCGGGGCCTTCAGCCCGGCGGATGCCGCCGTCCACTCGCGCGCCGAGCGCACCTCGGTGCCGTCGATCCGCACGATGACGTCGCCGGTGCGGATTCCTGCGCGGTGGGCGGCCGTCCCGCGGCGCACGCGCTCGACCTTCGCGCCGTCGGTGGCGTCGCCGACCTCGACGCCCACCACCCGGTCTCCGCGCCCGACGGTCACGTCGAACGCCGGCCGCGCCAGCGTCCAGGTCCGCCATGCCTGCTCCACCTCCGCGAGCGGCGCGCCGCAGGCGACCTCGATCGCGCGCACGCCGGTGCGGTCCTCGTTGAAGCCGTCGACGTACGCGCGGTACCACCGCCGCAGCTTGCCGGTGTCGGCGAGGTACTCCATGAACGACCGCGCCACCGGGTAGAGGTCGCCGGACGCCGCCATGAACTGCTTCGGCGTCATCGCCACCATCGACGCGATCGGCGTGCCGCCGCGCCGCGCCGCCACCGTGCGCGCGACGTTGTGCCGCGCGGTCGGGAGGAACTCGATCGACCCGTCGTCGGACAGCGCGTAGCGCTCGTAGAGCGACGCGATCCCCTCCTGCACCCACATCGCGTGCGGCTGGCCCAGGCGCTCCATGTGCCCGAAGTGCATCGCGTGCGTGAACTCGTGGCGAAGCACCATCCCGATGTCGCTCGTGACGATCCGGCGAAGCGGATGCTCGTACATCCCCTCGGTGGTCTGCGACCCGGCCACGGCGCGCCTCACGTCCGCGGGCGTGGCCACGGCGATGAACACCTCGACCTCGGGCACCGCGTCGAACAGCGTGGCCGCCTGCTGGTCGGCCTGGCGCGCGAGCGTCCGCGCCATGTCGGCGTGGCTCGTCTCGTCGAGGCACGTGGCGAACACCAGCCGGTGCTCGGGGTCGTCGAGGTAGCGGTAGGTGTCGCCGGGGTGGTCGGCGCGCCACTTGGCCTGCTGGTCGCGGGCGCGCGTGTCGCCGCCGGCATCCTGGCGCAATCGCTCCCGCCGCCGGCGGTCTCCGTCGCCCTCGTCGGCCTCGGGGTCACTGGCGTCGCGCGGCGCGGGCGACCCGGCCGGGGACTGCCCCTTCCTGCCCGGGCCCGTCGGCGCCGTGGCGGGCGGCCGATCGCGGATCCCGGGCGCGACGTCATCTGCTGGGCTGGGGGAGGGGTCCGCTGCCGACCACGCGGCCGGACCGATGCCGGCGAGCGCCATGACCGCTGCTAGGGCGACCACCATGCGCATGCGCAACCTCTGCGTCAAAGGCTACGCGCGTCCACCCCCGGGAGTTCGCGCAATCACGATTTCCGGACCGATTCCAGCACCGCCCGGATCGCGTCCGGATAGGCCCGGCACTCCTCCCGAAACACCCGCGCGGCAAGCAGTTCCGGCGTGTCGCCGGGTTCCACCGGGCACCGCCGCTGCAG
>CAYTYU010000066.1:0-13641 GCA_964440815.1 uncultured Chitinophaga sp. | reverse complement strand
TGGGGATTGGTGTAACGGTAGCACAACTGACTCTGACTCAGTTTGTCTAGGTTCGAATCCTAGATCCCCAGCTTCCTCACTGCTGACGCCCGGCCATGCGCCGGGCGTCTTCGTCTCCGGAGTGCCGCACGCTTGCAGCCGCCCCGCGTCGTCAGCCTCCTGCCGTCGGCCACCGAGCTGCTCTTTGCGGCCGGCGGCGGCGACCTGCTGGTGGGACGAAGCCACGAATGCGACTGGCCGGCCGCGGCGATGCGCGCACCCGTGCTCACCGCCGCGCGGATCGCGCACGTCGCTGGCGAGGGCGCCTCGGCTGCTCCGGACGCGGGCGCGATCGATGCGCAGGTCCGCGAGGCGCTGTCGTCGGGGCAGTCGCTCTACACGCTCGACGAGGCGCGGCTGGCCGCGCTCGCGCCGGACGTGATCCTGACGCAGGACCTCTGCGACGTGTGCAGCATCGACCTGCGCACCGTCGAGCGCGTGGCACGCACGCTGCCGACGGCGCCGCGCGTCGTCAACCTGAACCCGACCGCCGTGTGGCAGGTGCTCGATGACCTGCTTGCGGTGGGCGAGGCGGTCGGTCGCGCGGATGCGGCGCGCGCGGCGGCCACCGCGCTGCGCGACCGGCTCTGGACCGCTGCCGAGCGGGCGGTGCCGTTCACCGATGGCCCCTCGGTGCTGTTCCTGGAGTGGACCGACCCGCCCTTCGTCGGCGGGCACTGGACGCCCGAACTCATCGAGATGGCCGGCGGCCGGCACCCGCTCAACCGCGCCGGCGCCAAGAGCCGCGTCGCGACGGCGGAGGAGATCGCAGCGAGCGGGCCGGAGCGCGTGGTGGTGTGCCCCTGTGGCTATCCGCTGGCCGCCGTGCGAGAGGCCGTGCGCACGCTCGAGGGGCAGGACTGGTGGGAGTCGCTCGAACCCGTGCGAGCGGCGCGCGCCGAGGCCGCGCGCGGCCGGACGAGCGACCGCGTGATGCTCGTCGACGGCAACCAGATGTTCAATCGGCCGGGCCCGCGCCTCGTCGACGCGATGGAATGGCTGGCAGGCTGGATCGGCGACCGGGCGGAAACGATCCCCGAGGGCTTTCCCGCGGAGCCCTGGCGGCGGCATCGCACGACTGCCTGAACGGCAGTCGATGGCCGCGCGGGTGCGACGGGCGCATCCGGAGAGCCGCGTGCGGCCGCCGGCGCGCGGCACGCCGATTGCACCCTCTCCTTCGCCATGCCCCAGGAACAGTTCACCCACGCCGCGCAGGAGGCGATCCAGTCCGGACAGTCGATGGCCGCCACCGCCGGCCACGCGGAATTCGCGCCGATGCACCTGCTGGCCGCGCTCGCCGCCGATGCGCGCGGGCCGGCCGCGTCGATCCTTGGCCGCGCAGGCATCGATCCGTCGCGCGTCCGGCAGGTGGCCGAGGCGGAACTGAAGCGGATGCCGACCGTGACGGGCGCGTCGCCACGGCCCGCGGCGCAGCTCGGCCAGGCGGTGCAGGAGGCGCAGCGGCTGGCGAAGTCGATGCAGGACGAGTACACGAGCGCCGAGCACCTGCTGCTTGCGCTCGCCACCGCGGCCGGAACCGCGAAGTCCGCGCTCCAGGCGCTCGGCGCAGACGAACGGAAGCTCAGGAAGGCCATCGAGGAGATCCGCGCCGCCAGCGGAGTGAAGAACGTGAACGATCCAAACGCAGAGAACACCATGGAGGCCCTGAAGAAGTACGGCATCGACCTCACCGAGAAGGCGAGGTCGGGAAAGCTCGACCCGGTCATCGGCCGCGACGAGGAGATCCGCCGCTGCATGCAGGTCCTGAGCCGACGCACGAAGAACAACCCGGTGCTGATCGGCGAGCCAGGCGTGGGCAAGACCGCGGTGGTCGAAGGGCTGGCACAGCGCATCGTGAACGGCGACTGCCCGGAGCAGATGAAGTCCGTGCGCCTGGTGGCGCTCGACGTCGGGCAGCTGCTGGCCGGTGCCAAGTTCCAGGGCGAGTTCGAGGAGCGGCTGAAGGCCGTGATTCGCGAGGTGAGCGCCTCGGCCGGGGAGATCATCCTCTTCATCGACGAGATCCACACCGTGGTGAGCGCGGGCGCGAACACCGGGAGCCCGGGCGCCGGCCAGCTCCTGAAGCCCGCCCTGAGCCGCGGCGAGCTGCGCACCATCGGCGCCACCACGCTCGACGAGTACCGCCAGCACATCGAGAAGGACCCGGCGTTCGAGCGCCGCTTCCAGCCGGTGTTCGTGGGCGAGCCGAGCGTGCACGACACGATCGCCATCCTGCGCGGCCTGAAGCCCCGCTACGAGGCGCACCACGGCTGCCGCATCCAGGACAGCGCCCTGGTGGCCGCGGCGCAGATGAGCCACCGCTACATCAGCGACCGGTTCCTGCCCGACAAGGCGATCGACCTCGTCGACGAGGCCGCGAGCCGCCTGCGCATCGAGAACGACAGCATGCCCACGGCGCTCGACCAGGTGCGCCGCCGCCTGTCGCAGCTCGAGGTCGAGTGCGCCGCGCTGCGCATCGAGAAGGACCCCGACAGCAAGGACCGTCTCGCGAAGGCCGAGGCCGAGGTCGCCGACCTGAAGGAGGAGGACCGTCGCCTCACCGCGCAGTGGCAGGCGGAGAAGAAGGACCTCGACCTCGCCAACAATGCGCAGAAGCAGATCGAGGAGAAGAAGGTCGAGGCCGAGCAGGCCCAGCGCGCCGGCGACTTCGAGAAGGCCGCGCGCATCCTGCACGGCGAGATCAAGAAGCTCGAGGCGGAACAGCGCCGCGCGCAGGACGCGCTGCAGGCGCGGCTCGCGACCGGCGACACGCTGGTCAAGGAGGACGTCGACGCCGATGCCATCGCTGCGGTAGTCAGCCGCTGGACGGGCATCCCGGTGGCGAAGCTCGTCGAGAGCGAGCGGCAGAAGCTGCTGCACATCGAGGAAGACCTGCGCCGGCGCGTGGTCGGCCAGCCCGAGGCGGTCGAGGCCGTGGCCGAGGCCGTGCGCCGCAACCGCGCGGGACTGGGAGAGCCCAACCGCCCGATCGGGTCGTTCCTGTTCCTGGGGCCCACCGGCGTCGGCAAGACCGAGCTCTGCAAGGCGCTCGCCGAGTACCTCTTCGACACCGAGGAGGCGATGGTGCGCATCGACATGAGCGAGTTCATGGAGCAGCACTCCGTGGCGCGGCTCATCGGCGCGCCGCCCGGGTACGTGGGCTACGAGGAAGGCGGGCGCCTCACCGAGGCGGTGCGCCGCCGCCCCTACTGCGTCGTGCTCTTCGACGAGTTCGAGAAAGCGCACCCGGACGTGAGCAACGTGCTGCTCCAGGTGCTCGACGACGGGCGCCTCACGGACGGCCAGGGCCGCACCGTGGACTTCTCGAACACCATCGTGGTGATGACCTCGAACATCGGCAGCCACGCCATCATCGAGATGAGCGAGAAGGGCGAGCCCGACGCCATGATCGAGGCGCACGTGATGACGCTCCTCAAGAAGCACATGCGCCCGGAGCTCATCAACCGCATCGACGAGAAGGTGATCTTCCACCAGCTGACCCGCAAGGACCTCTCGGGGATCGTCGAGATCCAGCTGCGGAACCTGCGGCGGCGCCTGGAGGAACGGAAGATCTCGCTCGAGCTCACGCCCAAGGCGGTCGAGGCGCTGTCGGACGAGGGCTACGACCCGCAGTTCGGAGCGCGGCCGCTGAAGCGGGTCATCCAGCAGCGGCTCGAGAACCCGCTCGCGGAGCGCATCCTGAAGGGCGACTGCCCGCCCGGGACGACCGTGAAGGTCGACTACACGGGCAAGTCGTTCACGTTCGGATAAATGGTGCCGGGGGCGATTTACCCCATTTTCCTTCGGAAAATGGGGTAAATCGCCCCCGGCACCATTTTCTCACTCCACGGTCACGCTCTTCGCGAGGTTGCGCGGCTTGTCGACGTCCTTGCCGCGCAGCACCGCCGCGTGGTAGGCGAGGAGCTGCAGCGGCACCACGGTGACCATGGGCTGCAGCATCTCGGGGACGTCGGGCACGTAGAAGACGTCCTCGGCCATCGACTTGATGTGCGTGTCGCCCTCGGTGGCCACCGCGATCACGTGTCCGCCGCGGCTGCGCACCTCCTGGATGTTGGAGAGCACCTTCTCGTACTGGCTGTTGCGCGTCGCGACGAACACGCACGGCATGCCCTTGTCGATCAGGGCGATCGGCCCGTGCTTCATCTCGGCGCTCGGCATGCCCTCGGCGTGGATGTAGCTGATTTCCTTGAGCTTGAGCGCGCCCTCGAGGGCCACCGGATAGTTCACGCCGCGGCCGAGGAAGAGCCAGTTCTCGCGGTCGACGTAGCGCTCGGTGGCCTTGCGGATCGTCTCGCTCTGGCGGAGGATGCGCTCGATGTGGGTGGGGATCGCCTCGAGGTCGCGCAGCGTGCCCGAGACGAACTCCTGGCTCAGGTAGCGCCGGCGCCCGATGTAGAGGGCGAGCATCGCGCACACCATCACCTGGCCGACGAACGCCTTGGTGCTGGCGACGCCGATCTCGGGGCCCACGCGCAGGTAGATGCCGGCGTCCGTCTCGCGCGAGATCGAGCTGCCGACCACGTTCACGACGCCGAGGGCGAGCGCGCCGCGCGCCTTCGCCTCCTGGAGCGCCGCCAGCGTGTCGGCGGTCTCGCCGCTCTGGCTGACGGCGACGATGGCGCTGCCTTCGCTCACGATCGGGTTTCGGTAGCGGAACTCGCTCGCGAAGTCCCAGTCGGCGGGGATCTTGGCCCACTCCTCCATCAGGTAGCTGCCGATCATGCCCGCGTGAAGCGCGGTGCCCTGCCCCACCAGCGTGATGCGCCGGCTCGAAACCAGCACACGCGCGTGGTCGCCGACGCCGCCAAGGACGATCTGCCCGGCCCGGTGGTCCACGCGGCCCTGGAGCGTGCGCGTCAGCGCCGCAGGCTGCTCGTGGATCTCCTTGAGCATGAAGTGCTCGAAGCCGCCGAGCTCGATCTCGGAGAGGTCGACCTCGAGGGCGCGGATCTTGGCGTCGACCGTGACGTCGTCGACCGTGCTCGTGCGGAACGTGTCGCGGGTGAGCTTGGCGACCGTGTAGTCGTCGAGGGTGAAGGCCTGGTTGGTGTGCGCGACGATCGCGCTCTGGTCGCTGGCGACGACGTACTCGTCGCTGCCGACGCCGACCATCAGCGGGCTGCCCTTGCGCGCCACGACCAGCACGCCGGGTTCCTTTTCGCAGATGCAGCAGATGGCGTAGGCGCCGGTCACCTCGCGCAGCGCCGCCTGCACCGCCTTCTCGAGGTCGCCCTGGTAGAGCTCGCCGATCAGGTGGACCAGCACCTCGGTGTCGGTCTCGCCCTGGAAGACGTGGCCCTTGTCCTGCAGGTAGGTCTTGATCGAGGAATAGTTCTCGATGATGCCGTTGTGGACGAGGGCGATGCCGTGCCCCTTCACGGGGTCGTCGCAGTGCGGGTGGGCGTTCACCTCGGTGACGCCGCCGTGGGTCGCCCAGCGGGTGTGGGCGATGCCGGTCGAGCCGTCGAAGCCGCGGCGGGTCTCGACCAGGTCCTCGAGCACCCGGACCCGGCCGACGCTCTTGGCGATCGAGATCGTGCCCGAGCCATTGGCGACCGCCACGCCGGCGGAGTCGTAGCCGCGGTACTCCAGGCGCTTCAGGCCCTCAAGGAGGAGGGTGGTCGCAGGCTTCTTCCCGATGTAAGCGACGATTCCGCACATGGTTGTGTTCGCGTGGCTCGGAGCCGAAGGGGTGAAACCGGGCCCCCTCCGTGAGGCGGCCCCACGACCCTGATCGGCTATCGTCCGGTCGTGCGTGGCACAGGATCGCATACTTCCGTGAGAAACGGCAGAGGGAATCGTGACGGTTCGGCGTGTTCCCGGGCGTGCCATGGGTGAGCCGCTCCCCCGACCGCGGCCGGACGAGCCCAAGGTGGCGTGGCGGGCGTGGGCGCGTTCGGTGCTCAAGACGCAGTCGGCCAGGGGGCTCGAGGGGGCATCTGCGGCGATCGGCGGGCATCTTGGGGGGATGCTGGCGGCGATTGGCACCTCGGCACCACAGGATGTCCTCTTGTCCTACATCCCGATTCGTGGCGAAGTCGATCCCATTGTTGGGGTATCTGCGGCGATCGTGGCAGGTTGGAGACTTGGCGTCGGTCGCGGGATCTCCACCACCGCCCCGCTGCAGCCCGTGACGGTCGGCCCTGGCCTGATCCGGGACGGGCGTTGGGACACCTCGGCCGCCGACCCCGATGTCTGGGGAGTGCCGGTTCCCCGGGACCACGCGCCGGTCTCCCCCTCCGCCATCCGGGCGGTGCTCGTCCCGGGCCTCGCCTTCGACCGCCGGGGACATCGCCTCGGACGGGGCGCGGGCGTCTACGACCGCTTCCTCGGGACGCTGCCGGCCACCACCTGGCGCATCGGACTGGTGGCCGCGTCGCGACTCGTCGACGCCCTGCCGACCGAGGGCCACGACGCGCCGATGCACGCGATCGTCACCGAGGACGGCTGCCTGCGGATCTCCGAGCCCGCGGCCTGACCTCTGGACGCCGGGAAGTTCGACCGAGCGCTGACGGCCGTTGTGGCACAATGCCGATGTCCTGCATTGGACCGCGCGGCATCGGACGCCGCGCGCACGCAATTCACCTCCCGAGGTCACGGATGACCCTCCCCAGCCAGACGCCCCGTTCCAGCTCGCCTCTTTCCTCGAGCGCCCGCCAGGCGCAGGGCACGCGCACGCTCTTCATCGCGGTCGCCGCGCTCGGCCTCGGCGGCGCCGTCGCCGGGTGGCTCATCACGCACCGCAGCGAGACGCCCGAGCTTGCGGCGGAGGCCACGATCGTCGATCCGCTGGTCGCGGCCGACACCGGCAGTGCGACCGACGCCATCGCTGGCGCGGACGGCGCCGCCAGCGCCGCCACGCTCGCCGAGACGGGCGGTGCGGCCACCGGTTCCGTCGAGGTGATCGAGCTCGGGACCGTCGCCGCGGTCACCGCACCCGCGAACGACGCCGCGAAGCCCGCACCGTCGACCGACATCGTCGCGCCGGACTCGAAGCTCGGAAGCGCCGTCCCCGGCATCGCCGGCACGCCCGGCACCGCGCCCGTCACGCCCGCAGGCACGCTCGGCACGCCCGCGCAGCGCCTGCAGCAGGCGCTCGCCATGGTGCCCTCGGACGCCGTGCGCGCGCGCGCCGAGCTCACGCGGCTCCTCGACGGCGGCGACCTGTCCGCCGCCGAGCGCCCGCAGGCCTACGCCGGCATCAACTCGGTCGCGCAGCAGATCTTCCTCTCCCCGACGATCGCCCCCGGCGACGTCGCCGCGCAGAGCTACGTGGTGCAGCGCGGCGACAGCCTCGCGCGCATCGCCAGCCGCGAGAAGCTCGGCGTCGACTGGCGCTTCGTCCAGCGGATCAACGGACTGCCCAACGAGCGCGCCATCCGCCCGGACATGCGCCTGAAGCTCGCGCACGGGCCGTTCCACGCGGAGGTCGTGAAGGGCGAGTTCCGCTTCAACGTGTACGCCGGCACCGGCGCCGACCGCGTGATGGTGCTCTCGATGCCCTGCGGCCTCGGCGAGAACGACTCGACGCCCGTCGGCACCTTCCGCGTGCGGAAGAACTCGAAGCTCGTGAACCCGGAGTGGCGCAACCCGCGCACCGGCGAGCGCTTCGCGGCCAACGACCCGAAGAACCCGATCGGCGAGCGCTGGATCGGCCTCGACGGCACGACGCCCGAGATGGCGAAGTTCACCGGCTACGGCATCCACGGCACGGTCGACCCGGCGTCGATCGGCCGGCAGATGTCGATGGGCTGCGTCCGCCTCGGCGAGCGCGAGGTCGAGGTCGCCTACGAGCTGATCGGCAACGACAGCACCGTCACCATCCGCTGATGCCCGCCCGGCGCAGCGCGCAGGACACCGTCTCCGCCCTTGGGATGGCCCCCCATCCCGAGGGCGGTTTCTTCCGCGAGACCTTCCGCGCTCCCGATGCACCGCGCGGGGCGAGCACGTCGATCGTGTTCCTCCTGGCCGCCGGCCAATCGAGCCGCTGGCACGTCGTGGACGCGGACGAGCACTGGCTGTTCCATGACGGTGACGCGCTGGAGCTCGAGGTGTGCGCGCCGGACGGCACGGGCCGGCGCACGGTGACGCTCGGGACGGACCTCGCCGCCGGCCACGTGCCGCAGTTCACGGTGCCGCGCGGCTGGTGGCAGCAGGCCCGCTCGACCGGCGCCTGGACCCTCGTCGGATGCGTGGTGGCGCCCGCGTTCGAGTTCGCGGGCTTCAGGATGGCCGCGCCGGGCTGGGAACCCCCGGCCCGAGGCTGAGCCTCACCGCGAGCTCGATGGCGGCCTTCATGCTGCCCTCGCTCGCCTTGCCCTGCCCCGCGATGTCGAACGCGGTGCCGTGGTCGGGGCTCGTCCTCACGATCGGCAGTCCGACGGTGACGTTCACCGCCTTGTCCCAGCCCAGGAGCTTGACCGGGATCAGCCCCTGGTCGTGGTACATCGCGACGACCAAGTCCCAGTCGCCGGCCGCGGCGCGGATGAAGATCGTGTCGGCCGGGAACGGCCCGTGCGCGTCGATCCCGATGCGCCGCGCCGCGTCGATCGCGGGGCGGATGATGCGCGCGTCCTCGTCGCCGAACATGCCGTTCTCGCCGGCATGCGGGTTGAGGCCGCAGACCGCGATGCGCGGCTTGGCGATCCCCAGCTGCCGGCAGAACTCGTGGCCGAGGTCGATCGGGTCGTAGACGCGGCCGATCGTGAGCACGTTGCGCACGTCCATGAGCGGCAGGTGCGCGGTGGCGAGCGCCACGCGCAGGCGCGGCGAGTCGAACATCATGGCGTGGCGCTTGGCCTTGGTGCGGAATGCCAGCAGCTCGGTGTGGCCGGGCCACTTGAAGCCGGCGAGCGCCCAGCTCTCCTTCGAGATCGGTCCGGTGACCACCGCATCGATGCGGCGCGGGTCGCCGGAGGGGCGCATCGCGTCCGTGATCGCGTCCTCGACGAACGCCTTCGACAGGATGCCGCCGAAGCGCGTGGGCCCCGGGCGCGTGCCGTCGAGCAGGCCCTCGGCGGTGTAGTCGAGCACCAGCGGCGCGAGGACCGATCCCTCCTGCGCACGCTCGCTGGTGGCGTCGACGCGGAACCAGTCGAGCGGCACCTGGGACCGTTCCGCCGCGGCGAGCAGCGCCTCGTTGCGCCCGTACACCACGAACTTCGCGAGGCGGCGCACCGCGGGGTCGGCGAGGGCCTTGACCAGCACCTCGGGCCCGATCCCGAGCGGGTCGCCCATGGTCACGCCGATGACGGGGCGCGCGTCCACGTCAGTGGTTCCCGGCCGGGTCGATGAGCCACAGCCAGCGGTCGAACAGGAACTCGCACCGCGCGGCGAGCAGCGCGATGCGGCCCATCACCGTGAAGCCGAAGCTCGCGCCGAAGGTGATCATCAGGTACCAGATGCCCACGCGCGCAGCCCCGCCGAGCGGGCCGCGGTGCTCGAGCGAGAAGAAGAAGTAGGCGAGCACCGCGAGCACGCCCACCAGGATGAGCACCGCGCACAGCGTGCCGCCGACGGTGGCGGCCGCGGTCGGCCCCGGCACCCACAGCGGGTCGAACATCGTCGCCACCTGCGCCAGGAGGTCCGACTCGACGTACTGCACGAACTTCCAGCCGGAGAAGGTGCCCACCACGAAGGCGAGCGGGAACGTCCCGAGCCACGACGTGCGCTCGGCAAGCCGGCAGAGGAGCAGGAACCCGAGCGCCAGCGGCACGAGCGCCCACCAGTCGGGCGTCGTCACGTCGAGCGCGGGCATCAGGTGCGCCTTGGTGAACCCGGGTGCCAGCGCGCCGACGAGCTTCGGCACCAGCGTGTCCCAGACGGCGACGCTCATCACGTACCCGGCGCTCACGCCCACCACGACGCTCTCGGCCAGCTTGTAGGCGGGGTTGTCCCGCCACAGGAAGCTGAGGACCGCAAGCGTCAGGATCGCCGCCACCCAGACGCCCGCCGTGCGCGGCACGCTGAGCGTGATGCGCTGCTGCTCGGGGTCCTTTGCCACGGCATCGGCCCACGTGGTGGCGGGCACCTCCGCGAAGCCTTGGCCCATGGGTTCGACGAAGACCAATCCGTACCCGTGCACCGTCCGCGCGGCGTCGCCCGTGCCGACCTCGGTGCCGATCACCGACCGCAGCACCAGCAAGGCACCGAAGATCGCCAGCACCACGAGCCAGAGCCGCGTCGCGCGGCGCGCGACGGCCGGATCGAGCTCGGCACCGGGCGGGAGCGCGCTCATGCCTGCACCCCGCGCGCGCGGCGCGCGAAGAAGACCGCGTTCCCCAGGACGATGAGGGCGATCATCAGGACGTGCCCGAAGAGCTGCGGCGCCATGCGGCGCTGTGCCTCCTGGAACCGTGCGGGGATCGATGCCGCGGGATCGGCGCGACGCACGGCGTCGTTCACCAGGAACTCGTACTCGGCCGCGCCCTTGATGGCGCCGAGGATGCCGGCCATCTGCGTCGGGTAGTACGGGATGAGCTGCGGCGTCTGGACGCCGGTGCTGCCGGCGACGAACCGCAGCGGCTTGCCCGAGGTGAGGGTGGCCGAGACCGTGAACTGCACCCACTCCTTGGCGCCCGGGTATCCCGCGCTCACCGAGACCAGGAGGTCGAAGTCGGTGATGCGGCGGATCCCCTTCATCACCGGCAGGTCGGCAAGCGGCGTGCGGCGCGCATCGGTCGGGAACGCCGCCGCCATGTCGGCGTTCACCTGCTTCATCACGCCTTCGTTGCCGGCCTGGAAGCCGAGGCTCACGTAGTTCTCGCCGTAGCGGTACTCGGGGCGGCCGCCAAGCACGTCCTTGAGCGTCGCGTCGATGATCGGTCCGCCTGCGGGCCACAAGGTCATGGCACAGATGGAGTGGCCGCGCATCGCGCAGTGGCGCACGATGGCCGTGGCCATCGGCTGCAGCTCGCCCGCGCTCGCGGGATCGAAGTCCATGCTGATCGCGACCTTCGATCCCGGCGGCAGCGACTCAAGCGCGTCGAAGGCGCCCTGCACCGCGGGCGTCGGCGTCTCCGGGAACGTCCGCCCGGTGACGCCGACCCACAGGATCGGCACCGCCACCGCCAGGAACATCGCCAGGAAGATCCAGCGGCGGTCGATCCGGTCGATGCGGTCGACGAGCGATGATCCGTGCGCACCGCGGCTCATCGCGTCCCCCCGAGGTAGCTGCGGTCGAGGCCGAGCATGATCTTCAGGCTGGTGGCCGCCACGCCGATCGCGATCCCGATGATCATCGCGCGGGTGCCGGCGTTCGTGAACACCGACATGATGACGGCGCTCAGGTTCTCCAGGCGCAGCCACGACACCCACGCGTTGTCGTGCGGGATCCACGACGTGGCCAGCACGCCCGCGTAGGTGCGCCCGAGCAGCACGACGAACGCCGTCGCCAGGAGGAAGATCGCCGCCGCATTCTTCGCACGGAAGGCGCGGAAGGCCGCGCTTGCCACGTAGAAGGCGAGCATCGCGAAGAGCGTGCCCGTGATCGGGCTCATCGCATACTCGTAGAGCCACCAGAGCGCGCTGCCGGCCACGTCCTTCTCGCCGCTGAACGGCACGCCCGGGAACGCGGCGGCCGGCGGCACGCCGACCTTCAGCACGCCGACGCCGAGCGTCACGAGGAACGCCGCGAGCGTCACGGCCGAGTAGCCCCAGCCCGGTCCCCGCGCGCTGATCGCGAGCAGGTTCATCTTCAGGAGGTTCGTCCCGCCCAGGACGAAGGCGATCGCCGCCAGGACGTTGAACCAGTCGGCGACCTTCACCTCGGCATCGCCGAGCGGCACCAGGAACTTGCTCAGCACCATGGTGATGCCGGCGAGGCTTGCGATGAGGACGGCGACCGACCGGCTCATCCGCCGCCCCCCATCGCCTGGCGGAGCGCGGCCACGCCGGCGGAGAACGACTCGTTGCCGGCGAGCGCGGCAATCGTGCCGGCGGCGGCGGCGGCGATCACCGCCAGCCAGCACGCCGCCTTCGCCAGGTCCTGCCCAAGCAGCGTGCCGAGCTGGTCGGGCTCGCCGGAGAGGTAGGCGCTCGCGGCGAAGAACTCCTCGCCGATCAGCGTGTAGTCGCACGCGGCGACGAAGAACGGAAGCTGCGCCGTCTCGGCGGTGCCGGCGATCTGGATGGCGCCGATCGCATTGCCGTTCTCGGCGAGGATCAGGCTCTCGGCGAAGAAGCAGCCGAAGTAGAAGCAGGCCGCGGGACGGCGCCTGGCCATCATGCCGCTCGTCGCGGCGACGTAGGCGAACTGCTCGTCGCTGACGTAGTAGATGCGGTCGGGGTTGTAGCCGTCGGGCCGGCCCGCCTCGAGGTAGGCCGACTGCACCGCCGCGCGCGCCGAGGCCATCACGATCGAGCGCGAGGTGGGCACCTCGAGGTCGGCGTCGTACTCGGCGACGGTGCGCGCCACGTGGCCCAGGATGGTCACGCCGGCCACCGTCATGATGTTGTCCATGTCCATGATGCCGGGCACGTAGAGGATCGGCCGGCCCATCTCGGTGGCGCGGCCGACGGCCTCCTCGACGGCGTCGAGCCCGGCCATCCGGCGGACGGTGACGCGGCCGCCCGAGCGTGCCCACAGGATCCCGCCCACGATGGCGGCCGCGACCACGAGGAGCGCCAGGGCGATCGCGCCGCGACCTTCGACCAACAGCGGCGTCGCCGCCTCGGCCGATGCGGCGGCCGCGGCATCCTGCGCCACGAGCGCCACGGACGCGAAGGTCATGGGGAGAGGTGTACCCCAAAGCAATGCAGCAGGATCCTGTCGTGGACCGATAGACTGCGTCTGGCGGCCGAGACGGGCCGCTCGCTTCGCATGTGCGGCATCGCCGGCATCATCGCCCTGGGGACGAGCGCGCCGCGCGTCGATGCCGCCGAGCTCGACCGCATGCGCGACGCGATGATCCCGCGCGGACCCGATGGCTGCGGGTCATGGGTCTCGCCGGACGGCACCGTGGGACTCGGGCACCGGCGCCTCGCGATCATCGACCTCTCCGAGGGCGGCGCGCAGCCGATGCATGACGCCGAGACGGGATGCACGATCGCCTTCAATGGCGAGATCTACAACTTCCAGGAGATCCGCCGCGACCTTGAGTCGCGCGGGCACCGCTTCCGGTCGCACAGCGACACGGAGGTCCTGCTGCGGGCCTACGCCGCGTTCGGCGAGGACATGCTGCCGAAGCTGCGCGGCATGTTCGCCTTCTGCATCTGGGACCCGCGCAAGCGCAAGGCGCTGCTCGCGCGCGATCCGCTCGGGATCAAGCCGCTCTACGTCGCCGAGCACTCCGGCACGGTCCGCTTCGCGTCGCAGGTGAAGGCGATCCTCGCGGGCGGCGGGCCGGTTGACCGCACGCGCGACCTGGCTGCACGCGCGGGCTTCTTCATCTGGGGATCCATCCCCGAGCCGCACACGCTGTACCGCGGCATCCGCATGCTGCCGGCCGGCACGTGCGCGTGGGTCGGCGAACGCGGCATGGAGCGGCCGCACGTCTTCTTCGACCTGCAGGACGAGGTGGCGGCCGGCGAGGCGGCGGGTGCACGGCCGATCGCACGCGAACGGTGGCTCGAGGAGCTGCG
>CAYTYU010000065.1:0-14068 GCA_964440815.1 uncultured Chitinophaga sp. | reverse complement strand
TGCGCTTGCCGCGGCGATCGAGGTGGACCTGGGGCCCCTCGTGGCCGAGGGCATCGCACCGCCGCCCTTCGTCACCGGCGACGACCTGGTGGCGCTCGGGCTGCGGCCGGGGCCGCGGTTCCGCACGCTCCTCGACGCGGCCTACGACCGGCAGCTCGTCGGCGCGGTCCGGACGCGCGCCGAGGCCCTGGACGCCCTGCGACGCGCCGCGGGGGCGCCGGAAACCCCCTGATCGGGCGCGAAACGCGGGCATCAGCGCACCCCCGGGCGGCGTTCTGCGTAGGGATCGACGCGGACCATCCCGCTAGACTTTCCTCTCCATGGCCCTGATCCACTCGCTCGTCCTCGCGGCCGTCTCGCTCGCGCTCGTCCCCCAGGACGACCCATCCACGCCGCCGGTCGATCCGGCGCCCGCGGACCCGGCGCCTGCCGGCGACGCGCCCGGCGGCTCCGACCTGCAGTCGATGGACGCCCCCGCGGCCGCTCCCGAGGCCAAGCCCCTCAAGCCGTTCTCGCTCGCGCGCACCGGCGGCAACCGCCCGGGGAAGAGCCCGCACGCGGCCGACATGCAGCTGTCGGCGCCGCCGAAGGTCTACATCATCCCGATCGCCGGGCAGATGGGCACCGACATCCACGGCAACATCGAGGGCAAGCCCAGCATCTACGACAAGATCATCGCCGACGTCCGCACCCAGGACCCCGACATCATCGTCTTCCGCGTGAACTCGGGCGACGACCGCTCCCCCGACAAGTACATGGAGGCGGTGCGGGCGCAGATGAAGGACGACAAGATCGACCCGCGGCGCCTCGCGAGCGGCCTGACCGAGTACCGCGACCTCGCGCTCAAGCTGCACACCGACCTCGACCAGTACCCGGCCGTCGTCTACGTCGAGGACGCGCGCGGCGTCGCCAGCCTGTTCGCGCTGGCGTGGCCCTACATGTACATGGCGCCGGACGGCAAGATCGCCGGCCTCGACATCGTCGGCTCGCTCGGCGGCGGCAACGACGCCGACATCCGGGCCAAGATGTTCGGCGCCTGGACCGGCATCGCCAAGGGCGTGCTCGAGCTCGGCGGCCACCCGAACCAGCTCACCGACTCGCTGGTGCGCCCGGACCGCCTGCTCAGCTGCGACATCGACGGCCGCGTCACCCGCTGGCGCGACGACGCCAACGGCGACTGGTACGTCGTCGACCAGTCGCCCGAGCAGTCCGCGCGGTTCACCTCGAAGGTCGCCGAGGAGACCGGGCTCGCCGACGGCGTGGCCGTGGACCTCGCCGACATGATGGGCCTCCTCGGCTACCCCGAGTTCGAGGAGGTGAAGAGCGGCCAGAAGATCTTCGACGACTACAACGCCCTCTGGCGCAAGCGCTACGAGGAGGTCAAGAAGCTGATCGACGAGTACCGCGAGGAGATGGAGGACGCCCGCGAGCTTCCCAAGCGCAAGCAGATGCTCGAGAAGATCCGCCAGATGGCCAAGCAGTACCCGCCGCTGGCGCGCACCCTGGAGTGGCGCTTCGGCCTCACCGACCAGCAGCTGCAGGTGCTCATCGAGCAGCTGAACGAGCAGATCAAGGAGTACCAGCGCCAGAAGCGCGGGACCGGCGGCGGTTCCGGCGGCGGCGGCGGCGGTCGCGGCCCGATGGGCCCCGGCCCCGGGCGCTGAGCATCCAGACGGACGAACCACGCGACCTTCCCCACCATGCGACGCACGACGACCATCGCACTCTCCGTCTCGCTCTCGCTCGCCGCGCCGGCCGCCATGGCCGCGTTCGCGCAGGCAGGATCCCAGCAGCAGGTGAAGCTCGCCACGGGCACGTGGTGGGGCGCGCCGGGCGACCTGGTGGAGATCACCTTCAAGGACCAGCTCTCCACGCGCACCATGCAGGCGACGGTGCGCTCGATCGACGCGCAGAAGGGCATCCTCTCCATCGAGGCGCAGTTCGACGGCAAGAAGACCTCGACGCGCCCGGTGTTCACGTCGAGCATCGTGTCGATGAAGACGCTCGGTGCGGGCAGCGCCCCTGCCGCGCCGGTGGCCGACTCGCCGAAGGCGCCCGCGGCCCCGAAGGCCCCGGCCGATGCCGGCAAGCAGCCCGCGACGAAGGCCGGCGGATCCACTGCGCCCGCCGCCCCCGCGGCGGCCGCGCCCGGCGGCACCGGCAAGGCCAGCGGCAAGACCGACAAGGAGGGCTACCCGCTCGACGAGAACGGCTACCGCATTTCCCCGAAGAAGGGCGCCTTCGTCCTGCCGTGGAAGGGCCCCGTGGGCCAGACCGCGCGCAACGAGGAGATGGAGGCGGTCGCCAAGGAAGCCGACAAGTGGGGCCCCGGGCAGATCATCATCCTGGACATCGACAGCCCCGGAGGGCTGGTGACGGAGATCTTCGAGATCAGCGAGTCGCTCGGCAACATCCGCAAGCGTCATCGCGTGGTGGCGTGGGTGCGCGAGGCGATCTCCGCCGCGGCGTGCACCTCGATGCACTGCGACGAGATCTACTTCCGCACCGTCGGGTCGCTGGGCGCGTCGACGATGATCGCCGGCGCCAACACCGTCTACGGCGAGCAGCTCGAGGCCTTCAAGCGCGAGATCGGCGACGTCATCGAGCAGAACGGTCGCCCGCGCATGGTGTTCGACGCCATGGTGCTCGCCAAGGACGTCCTGACCTACACCAAGGACCCGGTGACCGGCAAGGTCACCTGGCACAACAAGGTCACCGGCCTGCCCGGCGAGGTGGTCCTCTCCAACGAGAAGGACAACCTGGTCTTCACCGCGAGCACCGCGCTCGACTCGGGCTTCAGCAAGGGCACCGCCGACACCGAGGCGCAGCTGGCGGTGCTGCTCGGGCTCCCTGAGTGGTACGAGGTCAGCGACTACGGGCGCAAGCTCGCGGCCGGCTGGCAGAAGCTCTTCGAGGACTGCGAGAAGGACATCGACCTGCAGCTCAACCTGCTGAACGTGCCGAAGGCCGGCGGCGAGATCGAGCAGGTCAACGCCGAGATCCGCACCCTGGAGCGCCTGCTCTCGTGGCTGAAGCGCTGCGAGCCGTGCGCCGAGGGCAAGGGCCTCGACAAGGAGCGCCTGGAGCGCGCGCTGAAGGACGCCCGCAAGCGCCTGGCCGACCTGCGCCGCGCGCAGCAGTGACCGCCGCGCGGGCCGCGCCCGCTCAGCCGACGTCGCGACGCTGGAACAGCACCGTCGCCGTGCACAGCGCGGCCGTGACGACCAGCGCGCCGTAGGCGGCCGCGGGCAGCAGGTAGTCGAGCGGCAGGTCGCGCTTCTGCTGCACGGCGTCGGAGAGCCAGAACACCTGGAAGTTCGGGATGGCGGCGTACAGGGCCTTGAGGCCCCAGTACTGCAGGTGGTTGGCGTCGAGGGCGCTGCCGGACGTTCCTTCGGCGGCGAGCCGGTCGAGCATGTCGGCGGTCGCCTTCAGCCGCCGGCCCACCAGCCAGTCGCTCATCAGGCCCAGGAGGAACGCGCCGAACGTGACGCCGAGCGTCACGACCTGCCCGAACCGCGTGCTGACGGCCACCGCGATCCCCGCGAGCGCCATGAGCCCGGTCCACATCATGGCGACCGCAAGCCACAGCCGGCCCTCGAACTGCGCCGTCGGCGCCAGCGGCGTCCAGTCCTTGTCGAAGAGCAGGCACACGAGGTAGGCGATGCCGAGCAAGGGCAGCGCCAGGCCCGTCGCCGCGGCCGGGAAGCTCCAGCCGTACATGTAGTTGGCCCACGCCGCGCCGGCCACGGCCCCGAGCGCGGCGAGGCACCCCAGCGCGATCACCGGCAGGTGGTACGGCGTCCGCACCGTGGGCATCGTGCCGTGCATCTCGACCAGCATCAGGACGAGCGTGAGCACGAGCGTGCACGCGGTCAGCGCGAGGGCCACGCCCAGGAACTTGCCCCAGACGAAGGCCGGGCGGCCGACGGGCTTCGAGACCACGGTGAGCACGGTGCGGTTGTCGATCTCGCGGCCGAGCGCGCTCGTGGCAAGGAACGCCGCGAGCAGCGTGCCCGCGACGAACACGGTGCTCAGCGCGATGTCGACGAACATCCGCTGGTCGTCCATCAGCGTGAATCCCGAGAACGGGACGCTCATCACGACGAGCAGGGTGCCCGCCACCATGACGGCCAGCACCACCGGCTGGCGCAGGCACTCGAGGGCCGTGTTGCGGGCGATCGCCCAGAGCTGCGTGAGGAAGTCCATGGCGTCGGGAAGCGTGCCGGCCGGGACGGCGGCAGCGTGAATACAGTACCTTGCGCCCCTCCGCGCGTTCCCCGGATCCCCCTCCGATGCCCCCGATGCGCCCAGACCAGTACGCCCACCAGCAGGCCACCCGCGTGGCCGGGCTCGGGCTCATCGTGCTGCTGGCGGTGGGGCTCGTCCTCCTGGTCATGGGCCGCGCGGTCGGCAGCACGGCGCTCGTGCACGCGAGCGCGCTGCCCTTCGTCGGCGTGCTGGCGTGGGCCATCCTCGCGGTGGTCGGGCACCAGCAGCGGCTCGTCGCGCTCGAGTCGCTCGAGGCCGAGGAGCTGCGCGCCACGCGCGGGGCGTCGACCGTCTTCGATTCCGAGCGCGCCGCCGATTCCATGGTGGCCACGCGGCGCCTCGACTGGATGCTGCGCGTCCTGGTGCCGGCGGCGAGCCTGGCGCTCGCGGGCGCGCTGGCCGCGGCCGGCACGTGGACCGTGCGCACGCTGTCGGCGCTCGACGGCGACCTGGGGGCGGACGCCGCGCTCGAGCCGCCGGTGCCGTTCTCGGCGGGCGGTGCCACGGGCTGGCAGCTCGCCGTGTGCGTCGGGCTGGCGCTCGTCTGCTTCATCTTCGCGCGCTTCGCGGCGGGCATGTCGCGCCAGCCCGCGTGGCAGAACCTGCGCGGCGGCGCGTGCATGACGGTCGGGACGTCGCTGGCACTGCTCGCGATCGCGGTCGGCCTGGTGGCGGACGCCTTCGGGCAGGCCGGCCTCCTGGAGGACCTGACCTTCGCGATCGGCATCGGGGAACTGGCGATCGCGGCCGAGGTGGTGCTGAACTTCGTGCTCGCCCTCTACCGCCCGCGCCGCGCGGGCGAGGTGCCGCGCCCGGCCTTCGATTCCCGCGTCCTGAGCCTGGTCGCCGCGCCCGACTCGATCGTCCGCTCGATCAACGAGGCCGTCAACTACCAGTTCGGCTTCGACATCACCTCGAGCTGGGGCTACCAGCTCCTGCTGCGCAGCACGGCATGGCTCGTGGGGCTGGGGACCGCGGTGCTGGTCGCCATGTCCTGCGTGGTGGTGGTGCCGCCCGGGCAGCAGGCCGTGCGCCTGCGCGGCGGCGCGATCGTCGGCGACGTGTACGAGGCGACCGTGATGCTCAAGTGGCCGTGGCCGGTCGAGACCGCCGCGGTGCACGAGGTCGCGCGCATCCGCACGCTGGTGCTCGGGCCGCGTCCGATGAAGGTCGGCGCGGTGAACACCTGGGGCGACGAGTCCGCGCGCGACCAGGACCGCTTCCCGTACATGGTGGCGGCGCCGAACGTCTCCGAGCAGGTGCGGCGCGAGGCCGGCAGCGCGGGCACGGACGACGCGGCCGCGCAGTCGGTGGCCGAGCGCTTCGCGCTCGTCGACGCCGACGTCGTGATGAGCTACCGGATCGCGCCGGACGGGCTGCTCGCCTGGCTCGACTTCGCCTCGGACGCGCGATTCCGCCGCGCCGGCGCCGACGTGCGCGAGCGGCTGGTCCGTGACATCGCGCTGCGCGAGGTGACGCAGCAGCTGGCAACGCAGCCGATGGACGACGTGCTGTCGCCGCGCGGCGACTCGCTCGTGCGCTCGCTGCGCGAGCGCATCCAGGGCGCGCTCGACCGCGCGGGGTCCGGCGTCGAGGTGGTGGCCGTGCAGGTGCCCGCCTTGCGCCCGCCCGCGGGCGAGGGCGCGGGGATGTTCGAGGAGATCTCGATCGACCGCCAGAACGCGCGCAAGATGCGCGAGGAGGCCGACCGCCTCGTCCGCGCCTCGATGGCCGCGATGGCCGGCACGCCGGAGCGTGCCGCCGAGATCGTGGCCGCGATCGAGGCCTACGAGCGTGCCGAGCGCAGCGCCGGCGAGTCCGCCCCGGAGACGCTCGAGGCGCGCGCGAAGGCCGAGTCGCTCATCATGCAGAGCCGCGGCGCGGCCGCGGGGCTGATCGCCGCCGCGCGCGCGCGGCGCTGGGCGATCGTGATGGGCGCGGCAGGCGATGCCGCGCAGGTCCTCGGGCAGGCTCCCTCCTACCGAGCGGCGCCCGAGCTCTACAAGCAGTTCCGCACCATGCAGGTGCTCGGCCGGGCGCTCGCCTCGGCGCGCGCCAAGTTCGTCCTCGGCCCGGGCGTGTCCGGCCGCACCGACCTCGACGTGACCATGAAGCAGGCCGAGTCGGGCCTCAACCTCGCCGACTACCTCGAGCGCAAGGAACCCGCCTCGGGAGGGAGAAACCCATGAACCGCACCGTCGGCATCGTCGTCGGCATGCTCATCGTGCTCGTGCTGGTGCTCTACAACACCACGTACACCGTCAACTTCCACGAGGTGGCGGTGGTCACCCGCTTCGGCAAGCCCGCCGGGGTGGTGCGCGACCCGGGGCTGCACCTGAAGGCGCCGTTCTTCGTCGACCAGGTCACTCGGCTGGACACCCGCCAGCAGCTGATCGAGAGCCCGCTGGAGACCGTGATGACCCGCGACGGCCAGCAGGTGCTGGTGCAGGCCTTCATGACCTGGCGGATCGACACCGACCCGGACGCGACGCTGCGCTTCTTCACCAGCTACGCCTCGGTCGACGGCGCCGCCAAGGAGCTCGAGACCCAGCTGCAGGGCGCGCTGCGCGCGATCGGCGGCTACGCGTTCGCCGACCTCGTGGGCCAGGGCAGCAAGCTCGGGGAGGCCGAGTCGGCGATCCTCGAGGACCTGAAGCGCACGCGGCTCGCCGGCACCATGCCGGTGAGCGTCGGCATCTCGCAGGTGGTGCTGCCGAACAAGACCACGGTCGCCGTGCTGCGCCGCATGGCCGCGGTGCAGGAGACCCTCGCCAACCTGGAGGAGGCGAAGGGCGCGAGCGCCGCCGAGGCCCTGAAGAGCCAGGCGAAGAGCCAGGCCGACATCATCATGAACTTCGCCGACCAGTGGGCGGCGCGGATCGAGGCCAAGGGCAACGAGGAGGCGACGCGCTACTACCAGGAGATGCGCTCCGAGGCGGAGCTGGCGATCTTCCTGACGTGGCTCGACACGCTGAAGGCGTCGCTCTCCTCGAACACCACGTACATCACCGACACCACGCGCGCGCCGTTCCACCTGATCGACCTCGAGGCGCCGGTCGACGCGAAGGGCATCCCCCAGCCGGGCCGCCAGCCCGCGAAGAAGTGACCCGTGTCCGAGTCTCCCGACCAGCTCCCGCAGGATGACGCCGCCGAGGCCCCGCGCCGCGGCGCGAGCGCGCGCTTCGACGTGGCCGGTGGCCCCGGCACCGAGGCCGCCATGCGCCAGGCGATGGATCCGGCCAACCAGTCGCTGGGCGAGGCGCTGCGCCTCAGCTACCGCGTGCTGCAGCTTGGCATCCTGGTGCTGGTGGCGGTGTTCCTGCTGAGCGGGTTCCAGACCGTGCAGGAAGGCCAGACCGGCGTGAAGACCGTGTTCGGCCGCATCGAGGGCGCCCCAGGCGCCGAGGCGGTCACCCCGGGGCTGCAGCCCTTCTGGCCCTACCCGGTGGGCGAGATCGTCCGGCTGCCGCAGAAGGATGCGGTCGAGCTGAACCGCGAGTTCTGGCCGCGGTTCAAGGACGGCGCCACCACGCTCGAGGCCGCGACCGGCGCGGCGCTCCCCGACGACCCGATCCGCCCCGGGCAGGACGGCTCGCTGATCACCGCCGACGGCGACCTCGCGCACGTGCGCATCGCGGCGGAATTCACCGTCGACGACGCCGTGCGAACGCTCGGCGAGTTCCGCCCCGAGGCGCTGCGCGAGGTGGTGCGGCGGGCGCTCGCGCGCGGCATGGTGCACGTGGCGGCCGAGTACACGCTGGCCGAGCTCCTGGAGAACCGCGACGGGCCCGAGCAGTCGCTGCGCCTCAAGGCCCAGGCGCAGCTCGACGCGATGGACGCGGGCGTGCGGCTCGGCGCGGTCACGATCCCCGAGAAGATCGCGCCGCTTGCCATCCGCAACGTGTTCGGCCGCGTCCAGGAGGCGCGCGAGAACGCGAAGCTGTCGCTCGAGAAGGCGCAGCAGGAAGCCAACTCGATCCTGGTCGGCATGGCGGGCCCCGGCTGGGCCGAGATCCTCGACCTGGTGCAGCGCTACGAGGTGGAGCTCGGCAAGGGCGACCTCGCCGCGGCGGACGGCGTGATGAACGAGCTCGGCGCGCGCCTCGAAGGCGAGGGCAGCGTCGGGCAGACGTCGGCGATCGTCGCCCGTGCCCAGGCGTACCGCGCCACCCTGCGCGCGACGCTCGGCAAGGAGGTCGGCCGGCTCTCGGGCCTTGCGCCGAGCTTCCGCGAGAACCCCGCGCAGCTCGTCCGCAAGCTGTGGCTCGACGCGCTCCGCGAGGTGCTCGGCTCGCCGACGGCCGAGGTGGTCGCCTCGCCCGACCGCGGCGGCGCCGTGCGGCTCGGCTTCGAGAGCTCGCCCGAGGTGATGCAGCGCCGTCGCGACGACGAGCTCGAGCGCCGCAAGCGCGAGGCGGCCATGGACCCGATGGCCGGTTCGTTCCAGCTTGGCAGCCGCCAGATCATGATCGACGCCCCCGGCCGTCGCCTGGACCGCGGGGCCGAGAAGGGGTTCGGCCGCGACTGATCGCGGCGGGAGTCTCCCCAGATGGCAGCGAACGACACCACCGAGGCCGTCGTCGAGGCACAGGGCCTCACCAAGGTCTTCTCCGACTTCTGGATGCGCCGCAAGGCCGTCGCGGTCGACGGCATCGACCTCAGCATCCGGCGCGACGAGATCTTCGGGCTGCTCGGTCCCAACGGCAGCGGCAAGAGCACCACGATCAAGATGATCCTGGGCCTGCTGCACCGCACGCGCGGCCGGCTGGCGGTGTTCGGCCGCGACCCCACCGACGTCGAGGTGAAGCGCAGGATCGGCTACCTGCCGGAAGAGACGTACATGTACCGCTACCTGTCGCCCACCGAGACGCTCGACTTCTACGGTCGGCTCTTCGGGCTGGCACGCGCGGTGCGCGCGCGGCGCACCGAGGAGCTGCTCTCGATGGTCGGGCTGTCGCACGCGGCGCACCGGCCGGTCGGCGAGTTCTCCAAGGGGATGGCGCGGCGCCTGGGGATCGCGCAGGCGCTGATCAACGATCCGGAGCTCCTGATCCTCGACGAGCCGACGTCCGGCCTTGACCCGCTGGGGACGCGGCAGGTGAAGGACCTGCTGCTCGACCTCGGCCGCCGCGGCAAGACCATCATCCTCTCCAGCCACCAGCTCGACGACGTGCAGGACGTGTGCGACCGCATGGTGATCCTCTACGGCGGGCGCGTGCGCAGCGAGGGCACGGTCGACGAGCTGCTCGAGGACTCGGGCCGCTCGGTGATCACCGTGCCGCACCTCGACGCCGAGGCCGCGCGGCGCGTCGAGCGCGTGCTGCAGGAGACCGCCCACGTGCAGGTCGAGCGGATCGCCTCCCCGAGACAGCGTCTCGAGGACCTCTTCATGCAGATCGTCGAGCGCGCCCGCGCCGAGAAGACCGAGACGAGCGGCGCGCAGGCGGGCGGCCCGACCGCGGCGTTCCTGCGCGGCGAGCAGCCCGCCGAGGGCGGCGGGCTGATCCGCGATCTGGTGTCCGCGCCGGCCACGCAGGCACCTGCGCGTGTGCCGGCGTCGGTTGCGCCCGCGCCGGCGAAGGCCGAGGTGGTAGAGGAACTGGTCGCGCGGCGCGAACCCGCGCCGGTGGCGCCCGCGCGTGCGGATCCGGCGCGTGCGGAACCCGTGCGCCCCGCCACGCCGCCTGCCCAGCCGCCGGCTGCAACGCGCGGCGGCGCCGACGTCGACCGGTCGGTGATCGATGACCTGCTCGGCGGGGGCGGCGGGTCGTGACCGAGGCGCTCCGGCGGCTCCACCGCTGGGCCGAGGGGATGCTCGCGACGCGCGCAGCGCGGATCGCGGCGTCCATCCTGTCCCTGGTGCTGGTCGGGGCGCTCGCGTGGCCGGCGCTTTCGGTGTCGCAGTCGCTTGCCGCACAGCGCGCGGGCATCGTCGAGGCGCTCGGCCGCTGCTCGGCCGCCGAGCGTGACCCGTCGGCGATGCAGCTGCTCGAGCGCCGCACCGTGTCCGCCAACGGGCGGACCTACGGCGGCCCGCGCGTGGTGGTGCGCCCGCTCGACCTCTTCGACGAGGAGGGCGCGATGACCGCCGAGGTGCGCGACGACCTCTCGTGGCGGCTGCTCGCCGACCAGGTGCCGCCGTGGCTGCCGACGGCGCTCGCGCACGCCCCGGCGCTGACCGTGACGATCGCGCTCGCGACGTTCGGCGCGCTGCTCGCCGTGACGTGGCTCGGACTCCTCCTCGCCTCGATCGAGATCGGCGTCCCGGTGATCGCGCTGGGCGCGCTGCTCTGGTGGCTCGGCCTGCCGGGGCCGGCGCAGTGGCTCGGTGCGTGCGCGCTGGGGCTCCTGCTCCACGCCTTCCTGTGGAGGGGCCTGCGCGGCCTGCTGTTCGCGCGCCGTGGCCCGGTGGCGGTGGCGTCGAACACCGTGCTCGAGGGCGTCCGGACCCTCGCGGCGCCCGGCTTCGCCCTGCCGGTGGCTGCGCTCCTGCCCATGCTTGCCCTCTCGCGAAGTCCCGAGGATCCGCTCTACCAGGCGATCCCGGGCTTCCTCGACTGGGGGCATACGGCGGTGTTCGCGCTCTCCGCCGTCTTCGTCCTCTTCTTCGGATGCGCCACCACGGCCTTCGAGATCCGCGACCGCCAGGTGTGGTCGGTGGTGACGAAGCCGGTGTCGCCCGCCGGATGGATGCTCGGCAAGTGGCTCGGGACGCTCTCGCTCGGCGCGGCGGCCATCGCCGCGGGCACCATCATGCTGGGTGCGGGCGCGGCGTACCTCGCCTCGCAGCGGCCGGTCGACGAGCAGGACGCGGCCGACGTGCGCTCCGCGGTGCTGGTGGCGCGCGCCGGGACCAAGCCGATCTACGAGGGCCTGCCCCCCGACCGGCTGCGCGAGATCGTCGACCAGGCCATCGAGAACGACGCGGTCCTCAAGGCCGACATCGCCAACGGCGCGGTCGACGAGGCGTCCACCCGCCGCGCGCTCGCGGTCGCCAAGCAGAAGGAGTTCCTCGAGCAGCAGCGGCAGATCGGGCCCGGCGACAGCCGGGAGTTCCGCTTCCCGGGGCTCGGCGACGCCGTGCGCCGCAAGCTTCCGGTGTCGCTGCGCTACAAGCTGCACGGCGGCGGCGACGACGAGCACGAGCGCTTCACCACGATGTTCCAGTACACCTCGGGCAAGGGTGCCGGGAAGTGGGAGACCCGCGAGTGGACGCCCGGCGACCCGTACTCGCTGCGCATCGCGCCCGAGTTCGTCGACGACGACGGCACCTTCCGGATGCGCATCTGGAACGCCGCCTTCGACGAGCAGGCCCAGCAGCCGGTGCCGAACACGCTCACCGTCTTCGTGCAGCCCGACTCGCTCGAGGTGATGGTCACCGAGGCCACCTTCGGCGCCAACCTGGTGCGCGCGGCGCTGGTCGACGTCGCGAAGCTCGCGTTCCTCGCTGCGCTCGCGACCGTGGCCGGGTCGGTGCTCAGCTACCCGATCGCGGTGCTGCTCTCGGTGGGGATCTTCGCGATGGCGTCGCTTGCGCCGTTCCTGGCGACGTCGCTCGACGGCTACTACATCGACGAGAAGTCCGCGTGGTCCGTGCGCGCGTTCCACCACGCGGTGCTCGGGATCGCCTCCGGCGTCGAGTGGGCGCTGCGCGGATTCGCCAGCCGCAGCCCGAGCGACGCGCTCGCGCAGGGGCGGGTCATCGCCGCGGACGCGCTGGCGCAGGCGATCGCCGGAATCGGGTTCGCGTGGAGCGTGTTTGCGCTCAGCATCGGCTGGCTGGCCATGCGACGCAAGGAGGTGGCCGTCTACAGCGGCCAGGCGTGACGTGCGCGACCGCCCCGTCCAGCTCCTGTCGGCCGCCGCCGCCGTCGCCTGCATCGCGGGCGCGGGGTCGCTGCTGCCGCGGATCCTCGACGCGAGCGACCGCGCGCAGCTTCGCTACACCGACGTGTCGGTCGAGGGCGCGCCGCCGATCGTCGCGGTCGGCGCGGCCGTCGGCGCGCTGCGCGGGCTGGTGGTCGACTACCTGTGGATCCGCCTGCAGCAGATGCGCGAGCTCGGGCAGTACTACGACGCGCGCCGCCTGGCCGACCTGATCACCAAGCTGCAGCCGCGCTTCGGCGAGGTGTGGGCCTTCCACGGCCACAACCTGGCCTACAACCTCTCGGTCGCCACCAAGACCCCGGAGGAGCGCTGGCGCCTGGTGAACGCGGGCATCGACCTGGTCCGCCGCCAGGGCATCCGCTACAACCCGAACGACCTGATCCTCTACAAGGAGCTCGGCTGGTGGTTCGCCCACAAGGTGGACGGCCTCAGCGACGACGCGCACTTCCACTACAAGCGCGAGCTGGCGCGCGAGTGGCACCTGGTGCTCGGCGAGCCGCCCGAGGGCCAGGAGGCCCGCGCGCGGTGGCTGGAGCAGATCGCCGACAGCCCCGACACCTGGGAGGAGCTGGTGGCCAAGGTGCCGGCGGTCGAGGGACTCATGGCGGCCCTGCGCGAGCGCATGCGCGCGGTCGACCCGAAGTTCGAGCCGAAGCTCGACCGCGACTTCCTGATGGCGCTCGGACGCTGGAACTCGGTCAAGAGCGGGCCGGGATACGCGCGCATGTTCGGGCTGCACGACCAGTTCCGCCGCCGCGACCCGATGTACGCGGCGATCGACGACGTCCTCGCCGAGCCCGACCGCCGCGACGCGGTGGTGGCGCTCGCGGCATGGCTGCGCAAGCGGGTGCTGGTCGACTTCTACAACATGGATCCGCGGACGATGGCCCGCTACACGAAGGACTTCGGGCCCTTCGACTGGCGCCACCCGCAGTCGCACGCCTTCTACTGGTCGAAGCTCGGCAGCGAGGTCGGTGCCGACCGCTACGACAACGACGAGGACGTCTACCGCATCCTGAACGACGACCGGACCACGATCCAGGCGATGCAGGCGCTGGCGCACTCGGGCCTGATGCGCGTCGACCCGCTGTCGCAGGACAACCCCGCGCGGCTCTACGACACCCGCTGGATCGGCGCCATCGACCGCTACTTCCGCGAGCTCTACCAGAAGCACTACGGCACCCGCGGCGGCGGCCCGGACACCTTCGTCGACTTCTACGAGAACTTCATGGCGCAGGCGGTGCGCGAGCTCTACCACGCCGGCGAGACCGCCGAGGCCCAGCGCATCCTCGACCAGCTCGACAAGCTGTGCGGCCGCGGCGGGCTCGTCCCCAACAACAAGTACGTGGCGCCGCTGGACGTCTTCGTGCGAAACGCCACCTTCGGGGAGTACGAGATGGTGCCCGACGTGGCGCGCACCGACGTCGCCGCGGTGCTGCGGCGCGGGTTCCTGGAGGGCTACCTCCTCGGCAGGCAGAAGGTGCTCGACCAGGCGCTGGCCTTCGCGCGCGACCTGACGGAGTTCTTCCGCACCAACCGCTACACCGACTTCCGCACCCGCATGGGCGACGCGCGCCTCGCCGACATGATCGGGAGCCTCGAACGCAGCGTCCAGGACGTGCTGGTGGCCATCATGCGCGACCCGACGCTTCCACTCGTCGAGCGGCTGACGATCTACAACCGCCTGCCCGAGGACCAGCGCGCCATGGTCTACGACGCGGCCAGGCCCCAGCTCGAGGTGGACTTCGCGGCGAGCCCGTTCGCCGCAGGCGGCGCCAAGTTCGACGCGATGTATCCCGAGCCCCCGAACATGGACGCCTACCGCGCGCGCCAGGCCGAGGTGGAGCGAGCGCGCGCCGAGCGCCTGAACCAGCTCCGGGAAGGCGCCGCCGACCGCAAGCGGTGAGGC
>CAYTYU010000064.1:8424-14125 GCA_964440815.1 uncultured Chitinophaga sp. | reverse complement strand
CGCGCGCCTGGCCTCGCGTGCCAGGCGGCGCCGCAGCCGGATCGCCGCGCGCGGGTCGATGAGGGGCGCGAGCGTGTCCTGCAGGTGCTCGGAGTTTCCCGCCGCGTCGACCGCCCCGTCGCCATGGACGCGGGCCATCGACACCAGCGCGTTGGCGAGCCCAAGCGTGCGCATGCCGAGGTCCGGCGCGAACCGGGCGAACGTCGCGACCGCGTCGTCGGCCGCCTCGACCGAGGCGGCGCGGAAGAGGCGGCGCAGGCGCACGGACTCCGTCTCCTTGGAACGCGGCACGAACCACTGGCGCTCCACCCACCGCACCGACGCCGCGGTGGTGGCGACGTGGCGCCGCGAGGTGAGCATGAACGTGAAGTCCGGGTAGCGGCTGCGGTCCGCCGGCGTGCGCTGCCACGGCTCGAGCTCCATCTCGTGCATCAGGGCCAGGTAGCCGCGCAGCCGCGGCGGCTCGCGCGTCGCCGCGATGCGCGCGAGCTCCGACCACGTGTCGGCGTCGAGGTCGCCGGCGCCCGCGATTGCGACGATCGACCCCGGGGCCGCGCGCCGGAGCGTCCGGTCGAGTTCGCGGGCGTCGTTCATCGCGGCGGCGTCGGTCCAGGCCACGGGGACGTCGAGTTCCGCGGCCACGGTCGCGATGATGGCGCGCTTCGAGGAGTCAGCCGGCCCCACCAGCAGCGTGTGCGGGAATCGCGCGCGGCGCGCGAGGCACGTCGTCACCTCGGCATCGAGGAGCGAGGCGAGCCCCGGGTGCTCGCCCAGGTGCTTCAGGGTCGGCGGCACCAGGTGGCGGTGGTCGAGCGTGGCGGCGATGTGCGGGCGCGCGGTGCGTGACTCGTCCATGAGTCGGGTCCTCGGAAGGGGCGTCATGCCGGGCGTCGCGTCGGGCCCGTGCGGGTGCGGAGGCTAGGACGCCCATGCCGGGAATCAAGGGAAATCCGGCCCGGCGCGCGGATTGTGGACATCTCGGCGCGCGGGCCGTCCAGGCTTGTGGCGTGACGTGCGGCGGCACCACCATCCGTGGTGAGGCGATGTACGCCCCGGCCGTCGGTACCCTCGGCCGGCGATGCCTGACTCGCCCGAACGCGTGCCTGCCTCGCCCGGCCCGGCGCCCGCCTCGCCGCACCGTCCGCCGGCCTCCCGCTCGCGCCGCCGCTTCCTGCTCGCCGCGTGCGGGCTCGCGCTGACGCCGGCACTCGCGCGCTGCGTGTCCGCGCGGCGCGCACCCGCGTTCCTGCAGCACGTTGCCCCGCGCGACCCGTCGCGGCTGCGGCTGGCGTGCATCGGCACCGCCAACCGCGCATGGGAGAACATCCAGGAGATCCGTCACGAGCAGCTCGTTGCGCTGTGCGACGTCGACTCGGACTATCTCTCGCGCGCGGGGCACGAGTTCCCGGATGCCGTGCGCACCCGCGACTGGCGCGAGGTCGTCGAGCATGCGCGCGCCCTCGACCTCGACGGCCTGGTGGTGTCGACGCCCGACCACATGCATGCTCCGATCGCGACCGCGGCGCTCTCGGCCGGCATCCCCGTCTACTGCGAGAAGCCGCTCACGCACACCGTTGCCGAGGCGCGCGCCCTGCGCGCGCTCGCCGCGTCGGCCGGCGTGCCCACCCAGATGGGCACGCAGATCCACGCAGGCGAGAACTACCGACGCGTCGTCGAGGCCGTGCGCGCCGGCGCGGTCGGGCGCGTCACGGCGGTCGACTGCTGGGTGACGAAGAGCTGGGGCGACGGGCGGCTCACGCCGGGGGCGCGCCCGCCGGCCTCGCTCGACTGGGACCTCTGGCAGGGCGACGTGCCGCGCCAGGCGTACATCGAGGGGATCCACCCGGGGAACTGGCGCCGCTACTGGGCCTACGGCACCGGCACGCTCGGCGACATGGGCTGCCACATCCTGGACCTTCCGGTCTGGGCGCTCGGGCTGACCGATGCCCACGTGGCGTCGGCCGAGGTGTTCACCGAGGGCCCGCCGCCGGATGCCGTCGGCACGCCCGCGTGGCTCGAGGCAAGCTGGGCGATTCCCGATCCGCCCGCGGTCGGCGGCGCGGCGGCGGCGTCGCCCGACCCGCTGGTGCTCCGCTGGTTCGACGGCGGGCGCATGTCGCCCTTCGTCCAGGAGATCGGTGCGAAGGACCGCGTCGACTACCACGGCCGCTTCAACGTCTGCTTCCAGGGCACGCAGGGGGCGCTGTTCGCAAACTACGGCGAGATGCTGCTCTGGCCCGGTGCGCTCGGCGAGTCGTGGCGCGCACCCGCGCCGAGCTTCGCGCCGAGCCCCGGCCACCACCGCGAGTGGCTCATGGCGATCCGCGAGCGGCGCGCCGACGCGCCGCTCTGCAACTTCGCGTACGCGTCGCGGCTCACGGAGCTGGTGCTGCGCGGGATGGATGCGTACCGCGCCGGCGGGCGCGCTTGATGACGGCGGCCGCGCGCCCGGCGATCGCGCGGCTCAGGCCCGGACGATCGACGGTGCCTGGTACGTGCCGGCGAGCACCTCGCGCGTCGGGGCCTTCATCCACTTCCCGAGCAGCTCCTGGTAGACGCCGCGGAAGTCGGTGGTGAACTTGAGGTCTCCGCCGTCGAGGTCGGTGAGGCTCGGGTACTTGCCCTGCAGGCCGGGGTTCACGTTCGGGCCCACCACGAACACCGGTCCCGCCGTGCCATGGTCCGTGCCGTTGGAAGCGTTCTGTCGCACGCGTCGGCCGAACTCGCTGAAGCACATGGTCATGACGCGGCCGTCGTTGCCCTGCGCCTTCAGGTCGTTCTGGAAGGCGAGCATGGCGTCGCCGAGCTGGCGCATCAGGTTGCCGTGCGAGTTGGGCTGGTTGGCGTGGGTATCGAAGCCGCCCATGCTCACGTAGTAGACGCGCGTCTTCATGCCGTCGCGGATCATCGCCGCCACGGTCTGCAGCTGCTTGGCCACCGCGCTGCCGGGGTAGCGCGCAAGCGGCGCCTTCTTCACCGCGGCGCGGATCCGGTCGCTCGTCACCTGCGCGTCGAGCGCGGTGCGCATCAGGAAGCTCTCCTGCGACCCGGCGGCCACGTCCTTCAGCTCTCCCGCGCGCACCATGCGCTGGTACTCGTCCTCCATCTGGCCGCCGGCGTCGGCGCCGAGCCACCGGAAGAGGTCGGCGCTCTCGAAGGCGATCGGGCGCGACGTCCTGCCGAGCATGGCGAGCGGCGCCGTGCGGCCCACCGAGACCGCGACGTCCGCGGCGGGGTTGCCGTTGCACGTCGCGTCGACGTAGCGGCCGAGCCAGCCGGTGCCCTTGCCCTCGGGGCGGCCGCTCTGCCAGATGTCCATGCTGGCGAAGTGGCTGCGGTTGGGGTTGGGGTACCCGACGCCCGCGACCACGGCCAGGCGCCCGTCGTCGTGCAGTTCCTTGAGGCCCGTGAGGTTCGGGTGCAGGCCGATCCCGCGGTCGCGGTCGAGCTCGAGCGCCGCGCCGCCGTTCTTCGCCTTGCCCGGCTCACCGAGCGAAAGCGAGGGCCGCGCCGCGTGGTACTCGCGGTCGCCGTAGGGGATGACGGTGTTCAGGCCGTCGTTGCCGCCCGAAAGCTGCACGATGACCAGGATGCGCTCGTCCGGCACGCCGGGGCGCGACGACGTCGCGGACCCGTCCGGCGCCAGCATGCCCAGCGCGCTCTCCTGGATGAAGTGCGGCAGCGTGGCCGCGAAGGAGGCGAGCATCACGCCCTGGCGGATGAAGATGCGTCGGCTGTAGGCGTCGGGCTGGTGCATGGCGGGGCCTCGGGGGTCGTTCAGGCGAGCTGGTACTCGGGCAGGGCGGTGATCAGCGCAAGCGTCGACAGCGCGCGCTCGGCGCGGGCGGCCGGCGACGTCTGCGCGGCGGCGAAGCGGACGAGTTCGTCGCGGCGCGCAGGATGCGCGGGCGAGGCGAGCGTGACGGCGAGCAGCCGGTCGACCAGTGCATCCGGCGTGGCGGCGCCCGCGGCGAGCGCGTCGGCGTCGAAGCGCGCGCCGTCGTTCTCCCAGTCGTAGATGTCGGGGCGCTTGCCGGTCAGCAGGTAGATGGCCACGTTCTGGCGCACGAAGAGCGTGCTGGTGTTGATCCACGCACGGCCGCCGTCCCAGCCCTTGACGTTCGGTGGCTCGAAGAGGTTCTGGCCCATCAGGTCGCAGGCGGCGACGAGCGAGCTGAGCTGGCGCACCGGGGTGCCCAGCTGCCGGACCGTCTGCACCACCAGCTGCACCGGGCTCTTGATGAGCGCGGCACGGTTGGCCTCGTCGTGGAAGTGCGCGCTGCGGAAGAGCTTCGCCAGGACCGGCGCGACCTCGTACTGGCCGTCGCGCAGCTCGGCCGCCATGGCCTCGATGGCGCGGGCGCGTGCGGCGCGGTGCGTGGCGGGCAGGTCCGCGTCCGGGGTGTCGTTCACGAAGAAGCGGTGCAGCTTGCCGCAGAGGAAGGTGCTGCAGGCCCTCTGCGAGAGCGCCAGGCGCGCGAAGTCGTCGCCGTTCCAGTTGCCCTTCTTGCCGAAGATCACCTTCGGGCCGGCGTCGTGGTTCTGCTCCTGGAAGGCGAAGTCCTCGTCCTGGAAGGTGTAGCCGGTGAGGGCGCGCGCGCCTTCCTTGATGTCCTGCTCGGTGTAGCCGCTGCCCTCGCCGAGGATGAAGAGCTCGAGCAGCTCGCGCGCCAGGTTCTCGTTCGGCCGCCCGCGCCGGCTCTGGTTGTTGTCCAGGTAGCGGATCATCGCCGGGTCGCGGATCACGTTGAGGACCAGCGTGGCGAAGTTCCCGGTGGCGTGCGTGCGGAAGAGGTGGTTCTGCTGGAACATCTTCCAGCTGTCCTCGACGGTGCGCCCGCCGGTGGCGAAGTGCCCGTGCCAGAAGAGGGTCATCTTCTCCTCGAGCGGGCGCGCGGTCTCGACCATGCGCGCGAGCCACCACTTGCGCAGCTCGACGAGCTGCTGGCGGTCCTGGGCGCGCGCCTGGTTCTCCGCGCGCTCCAAGCGCTCGACCGTCGCCTCGTCGCGCTCGCGGCGCGCGCGCACGAGCTGCTGCCGTTCATCCTGCGAGAGGTAGGGAACGAGGTCGCGGTCGAAGTCGTCCGGGGAGACCTCGGCCTGCGGCTGCGAGCCGTAGTTCACGACGAGGTCGACGGCCTTGTCGAGGCCCATGGCCACCAGCGCGTCGACCTGCGCGGGAGTGCCGCCGAAGCCGGCGCGCGAGAGGAGGTGGCGCGCGGCGGCGGCGCCGAACCGGTTGGCCGGCAGCGGCCGGAGGTCGGCGGGCGGGGCGGGTCGTGGTTCGGGGGCGGCGGCCATGACCTCGGTACGACGAAGGTACCGGGCGTGCATTGCCGGGTTTCAGGACTTCGCGGCGCGATTCACGAGCCGGGCGGCGATGATCGCCGCCACGATGGGCAGCGGCATGAGGAACGTCCGGAACTCCCACGCCCCGAGCAGGTAGCAGGGGACGCCCAGGCCGAGGATCGCGAGGGTCACGGCCCGGGGAGCGCCGCGCGCCTCGAGCACGGCCAGCACCGGGAAGAGGAGCCCGTACGCACCCAGGAACCCGAGGTAGGTGGGCTCGCCGGGGCCGAGGGCCGGGGCGATCGCGAAGGCGAAGTCGGGCAGTGCGAGCAGGACGCCGAGGGCGATCAGCGCACCGGTGACCGGCACCGGCAGCCGGATCGAGGGCGGTGCCCGGAACAGCTCGCGCAGG
>CAYTYU010000064.1:0-8414 GCA_964440815.1 uncultured Chitinophaga sp. | reverse complement strand
TCAGGACAACGTTGCGTTCGGTTCGGGTGTAGTCCGGAACAATGGAAGGAATCGCCTTCGGATCCACGGAAAACATCTCGCGGTTGCTCGCCATGTAGTCGCGCAGAAGGTAGTCATCGCTGATGAGGTTTATGAATCCGGACCGGCTCGCGCGGGTGCGCGCCCGCCGTGAACGTGAGCTGCACGGCCCAGAGTGCGGCGATCGCCATGCCGAGGCGCGGCACGCCGGTGGCAGGGTCGTGGAACGACGCCACCAGGAGGAGCATCGCGGCGAACGTGGCGCCGAAGGTGAGGAACGCCAGTCGCGGGCTCGGCGCGTGCTGCGCGGCACGGTGGAACGTGAGGTCAAAGAGCGGGCTGGCCAGGAATCCGGCGGCGATCGTCGGCAGTGCGAAGGCGAGCGGGAGCGTGCCGAGGAGCGGGGTGACCGTCGAGTCCGCGGCCGGCGTGGCGGCGGTCGCTGCGCTGGCGCCCGCACCCGCGAGGCCCCCGGGCAGCAGCAGCACCGCGGGCGCAGCGAGCGCGAGCACCGCGCCGAGTGTGCGCCACGCGCCGTCGTCGCGCAGCGCGAGCGCCGCAGCCACGGCGAGCATCGCGATCGGCACGCCGGTCGCCACGACCGTCCGAAGCCCCGCCGCGTCGCCGACGAACCACTGCGCCGCCCAGCCGGCGAAGTAGAGCTGGTACGCCACGGTCACCGCGCTGAAGAGCGCGCAGGTCCAGCCCAGGCGCCGGGCGAGCGCGCGCGATCGCTCGCGGTCGAGCACCAGGCCGAAGAGCGTGCAGCCGACCACGTTCGGCACCAGGAACGCCCAGAAGCCCGGCCATCCCCAGAGCCGGAGCATGATGAACGGCAGGTACATGCCGATGCACCACGTCCAGCTCGACGTGCAGTACAGGCCCCATTGGATGCTCTCGAGGGGCCGACGCACGGGGAAAAGAGGGACAGGGGTTCCTGGCACCTATTTCTTGCGGCGCTCGAGCTTGGCGCGGATCATCGCCTTCGGGGTGCAGTGGAAGACGATGTCGCACTTGCCCACGAGCGGGGCCTTGATGCCCGGCTTGTGGACGTGCTGGCGGATCTCCATCTCCAGCGCGATGTTGAACTCGCCGCCGGACTTGAGGCGCGACTCCAGGTCCTCGGCGTTCATCACCTCGTACATCGCCGGCCCCAGGCACGGCCGCAGGAAGCGGTAGCGCATCTCCTTGCAGACCACGATGTAGTCGGTGCCGCAGCGGGCGAAGAGGTACATGCCGCCGGCCACCTCGGAGTTGCCGAGGAGCGCGGCGCCGGCCATGGCGTTGTACCAGTTGCGGTTGAAGCGGCGGAAGGGCAGCACCGCCACGAAGCTGCGGTCGGAGACCGACTTCATGGTGATGCCGGAGCGGAACGCGTACGGCAGCCAGATCGAGCTGAAGAGCTTGCGGACGACCTCGCTCCGGTTGCTCACCTTGCTGAGCCAGGCCTCCATCCGGTCGCCGAGCCCCATCTGCGGAAGCGCGGTCCGCGCCGTGCGGCCGCCTGGACCCATGCGGTCGTTGATCGGTCGCATCGAGGGCGCGGTGTCGGGATCGGCGTTGGCGGTGGACATCGGCGATGCGGCGCGCGCCGTGCGGCGCCGGGAGGGGAATTCTAGCCGCGCGCGCACCGACGATTCCGGGTGAAATCACGCGTCCATGCCCACCATTGCCGCCTGCTCCTGGAGCCTGCGAACCGCCTCGCCCGACGAACTCGCCGATGCGCTCGCGCGGTGCGGCCTGGACGCCGTCCAGCTGGCGCTCGTCCCGTGCGCCGAGGAACCGTCCGCGTGGGGCCGCGCGGTGGAGGCGCTGCGCGCGCGTGGCATCCGCACCGTGAGCGGCATGCTCGCCACCGTCGGCGAGGACTACTCGACGCTCGAGTCGATCGCGCGCACCGGCGGCGTGCGCCCGGACGCCACGTGGCCGGCGACGCGTGCGCGTGCCGCGGCGGTCGCGGACACGGCCGGCCGCGCGGGGATCGGCCTCGTCACCTTCCACGCGGGATTCATCCCGCATGACCGAGCCGACCCGGGACGCCGCGCGATGGTCGCGCGGCTGCGCGAGGTGGCCGACCTCTTCGCCGCGGGCGGCGTGCGCGTGGCGTTCGAGACCGGGCAGGAGGACGCAGCCACCCTGCTCGGTGCGCTGGAGGAGATCGCGCACCCGAACGTGGGCGTCAACTTCGACCCCGCGAACATGATCCTCTACGGGATGGGCGATCCCGTGGCATCGCTGCGCGCGCTCGCCGCGCACGTGGTGCAGGTGCACGTGAAGGACGCGGTACCGACCGCCGTGCCCGGCACGTGGGGCCGCGAGGTGGTGGCTGGCACGGGCGCGGTCGACTGGCCCGCCTTCCTCGCGGAAGTCGCCCGGCTGCCGCGTGCGGTCGACCTGGTCATCGAGCGCGAGGCCGGCCCGACGCGCGAGGCGGACATCTCCGCCGCCGCGGCGCTGGTGCGGCGGCTGGCCCCCGCGTTCGCGCCCGCCGCGTCGCGCTGAGCCCGCGCACCTACCATCCCCTTGCGATGCCCACCTACGCCTACGCGATCGTCAAGCCAGACGGCACCGACGGCGACGTCTTCGAGGTGTTCCAGAAGCTGAGCGACCCGCCGCTCACGGCGCACCCGGAGACCGGCGAGCCGGTGCGCCGGATCATCGTGGCGCCGCAGGTGCAGACCTCGAGCGACACGCAGCGATTCTCGAAGTCGAACCTCGAGCGCCTCGGGTTCTCGCGCTTCGAGCGCAAGGGCAGCGGGTACTTCGAGAAGACCGCGGGCAAGGGCCCCGACGCCCTCAGCGCCGGCGACTGAGCCGATGCCCGCACCGTCCGACGCCGCCCGGATCGAGGAGCTGCGCGCGCTGCTCCACCGCGCCAACCGCGCCTACTACGTCGAGTCGGCGCCCTTCATGGCCGATTCCGAGTTCGACGCGCTGCTTGCGGATCTCGCCGCGCTCGAGTCGCGCCACCCGGAGCTTGCCGACCCGAACAGCCCCACGCAGCGGGTGGGCGGCGAGCCCGTCGACGGGTTCGTGCAGGTCGCGCACCGGGTGCCGATGATGTCGGTCGACAACACCTACTCGATCGACGACCTGCGCGCCTGGTGGGAGCGCTGCGAACGCGTGCTCGGGCGCCCGTTCCAGGCGGTGACCGACCCGAAGGTGGACGGCGTGGCCATCAGCCTGCGCTACGAGGCCGGGCGCCTCGTGCAGGCGGCGACGCGCGGCGATGGCACGGCCGGCGACGACGTCACGCACAACGTGCGCGCGATCCCCGCGGTGCCGCTTGTCCTCTTCGGCGAGCATGCCGAGGTGCCCGACGTCCTCGAGGTGCGCGGCGAGATCTACATGCCGCATGCGAGCTTCGAGCGGATCAACGCCGAGCGCCGCGCCGCGGGCGAGCCCGAGTTCATGAACGCGCGCAACTCGACGGCGGGCACCCTCAAGAGCCTCGACCCGGCCGTGGCCCGGGCGCGCGGCCTGAGCTTCGTGGCGCACGGGGCGGGCGAGTCCTCGGGCGTCATGGCCGCGGGCCTGCCGGTCGAGCGCTACTCGCAGTTCCTGGCGGTGCTGCGCGCCCTGGGCGTGCCGACCTCGCCGCGCTCGCGCACGTGCCGCAGCGCCGACGAGTGCGTGGCCGAGATCGAGTCCTTCGCCGCCGCGCGCGCCGAGCTCGACTTCGCGGTGGACGGCATGGTGGTGAAGGTCGACGCCTTCGCCGACCAGCGCGAGCTCGGCGTCACCGCCAAGAGCCCGCGCTGGGCCGTCGCGTTCAAGTACCCGGCCGAACGTCGGCCGACCGTCCTGGAGCGGATCGACTGGGAGGTGGGCAAGGGCGGCACGCTCACCCCGCGGGCCATCATGGCACCGGTCGTGATCGCCGGCACCAGGGTGCAGCACGCCTCGCTCCACAACATCGACGAGATCCACCGCAAGGACATCCGCGTCGGCGACACCGTGGTGGTCGAGAAGGCCGGCGAGATCATCCCGCAGGTGGTCGAGGTGGTGGCGGCCGCGCGCCCGGCCGGCGCCGTGCCGGTCGAGCCGCCGTCCGCGTGCCCGAGCTGCGGCGAGCCGGTCACCAAGGAGGGCCCGAAGCTCTTCTGCACCAACGGCGCGTGCCCCGCGCAGTTCCGCGAGCGGCTCAAGTGGTTCGTCGGCCGCGACCAGATGGACATCGACGGCCTGGGCGAGAAGATCGTCGACGCGCTGGTCGACGCCGGCCTGGTGCGCGGCTTCGCCGACGTCTTCACGCTGGATCCGGCGAAGGTGGCCGCGCTCACCTCCGAGACCGAGACCAAGGCCGGCACGCGCGTGCGGCGCAAGATCGGCGACAAGGTGGCCGCCTCGATCGCCGCGGGCGCCGAGGCCGCGCGCGGGCGCGGGCTTGCACGCGTCCTCGCGGCGCTCGGCATCCGCCACCTCGGCGCCGCCACCGCGAAGAGCCTGGCGCGTGCCTACCCCGACCTCGACGCGCTGCGTGCCGCGTCGGTCGAGACGCTCGAGGAGATCCGAGACATCGGCGAGGTGACCGCGCCGAGCATCCACGCCGACCTGCACTCGCACGCCATGCAGTCGGCCTTCCGCGCGCTGCACGAGGCGGGGGTGTCGCTTGCGAGCACCACGTACGTCGGCGGTGCCGCCGCGCCGGCCGTCGATTCGCCGTTTGCGGGGAAGACCGTCGTCCTCACCGGCGAGCTCGAGACCATGGACCGCCGCGCGGCCACCGAGCGGCTCGAAGCCCTCGGGGCGAAGGTCTCGGGAAGCGTCAGCAAGAAGACCGACCTCGTGATCGCCGGCCCGGGAGCGGGCAGCAAGCTCGCGAAGGCGCGCGAGCTCGGGATCGAGGTCTGGGACGAGGCGGCCTTCGCCGCGGCGCTCAGTCGAGCGTGAGCCTGGGCGCCCCGCCGCCCGACACCTCGCAGCGGCCGGTGCGGCCGTCGCGCTGCGTGAAGCGCACCACCACGTTCCCGGCCTCGAGCGGCTTGAGTTCCGCCCACTGCCATGCGTCGCTCTCGCGGTCGGACTGCGGGGCCACCAGCACGCTGTCGCCCGGGTCGGTCGGGTCGAGCTGGCGCAGGCTGAAGGCCGGCGCCTTGCCCTCGGCGCGCATCACGCTCAGGAAGTAGGAGTGTCCGCCGGCGGCGACCGCCGGGAAGTCGACGCGCGGGGGCTTGGGAAAGAGCGTCCCCCCGAAGATCTTCGCCGCGAAGAAGGCAAGCACCAGGAAGACGAGGACCGCGATCGCGAGGCTGCGAAGCGCGAGCAGGAACTGGTTCACGGCGAAAGTGTAAGCCCGAGGAGCCAGCTCGCGGCGAGCACGGCGCCCGCGACCGCAAGCCGCCACCACCCGAAGAGCGCGAGCGTGTGCTTGCCGAGGTAGCGCACCAGGAAGTCGACCGCGAGCGCCGCGCTCGCCCACGAGACGAGGAGCCCGCACGCCAGCGGCAGCCACCCGCCGATCTCCGCGAGGAACACGTCGGTCTCGCCGGCCTTCACGATCTTGAGCGCGCTGTAGCCGCTCGCCGCGGTGAGCGTCACCAGCCCGAGCAGGAAGCTGAACTCCGCCGCCGCCACGCCGCCGAGCCCGATCAGCAGACCGCCGAGGATCGTGGCGAACGAGCGGCTCGTCCCCGGCCAGAGCGCCAGGCACTGCATCAGGCCGACGAAGAGCGCGTGCCCGGCGGTCATGCGCTCGATCGGCATGCCCGGCGACTGCAGCCGACGCGCCTGCCACGGCGCCATCGCGAGCATCACCACGCCGCCCACCGCGAGCGCCGTCACCACGGCCGCGGGATTGAAGAGGTTGCCCTTGATCCAGTCCTTGGCCGCGAAGCCGATCGCCGCCGAGGGCACGAAGGCGATCATGACGTTGCGCGCCACGGTCCACCCGGCGCGCATGTCTTCCTCGGCGCCGAGCCCACGCAGCCCCGCACGGGCGAGCGTCCCGCGCGCCATCTGCGCCACGCGCGCGCGGTAGAGCCCGAGCACCGCGAGGATCGCGCCGCCCTGGATGATGATCTCGAAGTCGTGGACCGCGGCGCGCTGCGCCTCGGTGCGGTCGAGCCCCAGGAGCCACGACGTGATGATCAGGTGGCCGGTGCTCGAGACCGGGAGGTACTCGGTGATCCCCTCCACCATCCCCAGCACCCATGCGTCGAGCGGCGTCATGCGTGCCCTTCCGCCTCGAGCCAGGGCATCAGGGCGCGCACGTCGGCGCCGGCGCGTTCCATCGGATGCGCGGCCGCGGCCTCGCGCGCGGCGCGGAACCACGGGGCGCCCACGTCGTGGTCGGACTGCATGCGGCGGGTGAACGCGCCGCTCTGGATCTCGTCGAGGAGCTGCCGCATGGTGGTGCGCACGTGCTCATCGGCGATCAGCGGGGCGGCGCGGTAGGTTCCGAACTCGGCCGTGTTGCTGATCGCGCGCCGCATGCCTGCAGGTCCGCGCGCGTACAGCAGGTCGGCCACCTGCTTGATCTCGTGCACGCACTCGGTGTAGGCGAGGAGCGGTGGATAGCCTGCCTCGACCAGCGTTTCGAACGCGGCCTGCGCCAATCCCATCATGCCGCCGCACAGCACCGCCTGCTCGCCGAAGAGGTCGGTCACCGCTTCGGCCTCGAAGCTCGTGCGCACCACGCCCGCGCGGCCGCAGCCGATGCCGGCCGCCCACGCGCAGGCGAGGGCGTGCGCCGAGGGTCCGCCGCCCGCGTCGTCGCGTTCCTGGTGCACGGCGAGCAGGGCGGGGATGCCCTGTCCCTGCCGGTAGCGCGCGCGCAGCGTGGTGCCAGGGCCCTTCGGCGCCACCATCACGACGCCGATGCCGGCGGCCGGCCGCACGAGGCCGAAGTGGACGCTCGAGCCGTGGATGAACCCCGCGACCTGGCCGGGCTGGATGACCGGTGCCACGTCATGCGCCCACACCTCGGCGTGCACCTCGTCCGGCAGGGCGAGGATCACCAGATCGCTCTGCCCGGCCGCCTCGCGCGTGTCGAGGGTCGCGAATCCGTCGCGCGTCGCCCGGCCGCGGGCCTCCGACTGCGGCCGCCCGGCCACCCGGACGTCGACCCCGCTGTCGCGGAGGTTCAGGGCATGGGCGCACCCTTGGTTGCCGTACCCCACGACCGCCACCCGCCGACCGCGCAGGGCGTCCGGGCTCGGGCAGGGCTCCATCGGGCAGGAGGAGGCCTCCATGGCCGATATCTTCCCGGATTTCTCCCCGTCTGGACGCATCTTCATTGGAAATCTTGGCGAAAGAAGGCCGGGATTGCCTGACCAACCCCTCCAGCAATCCCAGACTGTTCTGGATGGCGCTGCCCTCGCGGCGGGGTTTCCCGAACCGCGGATCCAGGTGCGCCGTTTCAGAGGCATGGGACCGTTCGTTCAGGGCTCCACCTCGCGGTACTTCCCGGACGCGCCCGGTTTCAAGGGCGCTCACGGGGAATGCCGAGTCAGGGTTCAGTAAAGGAGTCCGAATCATGCGGTACCCCGGACCACGAAACGACCGGCCTGAGACGACAGGAGCGCACGGAATGGTCACAGTCGACGCACCCAACCGACGGTCAGACGACCGCTTCCGGTTCAGCCCGGCCTACACCCGGGTCGTGGTGGTCCCGTCGACGCCCCCCTCGGGCAGTGCGGCCGGCGGCGTCGTCGTGATCGACGGCCTCGAGCTCGGGCCCGAGTTCGACATCGACCTCGGCACGCCGAAGGGCGGCCTGGAGGGCCACGGCTATGACGTCTCGATGACCGGCATGCGCTTCGAGCTCGACGAGGCCCTGCCCGTCGGGTCCGAGGTGACCATCCAGCTCTACGCCCCGGCGGAGAAGGAGCCGATCTCGATGCGCGGCACCGTCGTGCGCGTCTTCAGCGCCGACGACGACCCGGGCCCGCGCCGCATGGGCGTGCAGTTCACCGGCTTCGTGACGCCGAAGGACCGGGAGCGCCTGTCCAACCGGATCAACGCCCGCGCCTGCTGCTGGCCGAAGTGAGCCCGCCCGCCGCCGGCCGGCATCGGCCTCGGTGGCGAAACCTCCCCGTTCCGCTGCAACGCGCCCCGCGCCCAAGCCGATAGCGTCTTGGGACGCCCGTGGTGACTTCCGAGCGCGAACATTCCTTCCAGCATCCCGCCCTCGGCGCGGCGATGGCCGCGCGCAACGCCGTCTCCGCCGAGATGGCCGTGGCCGGCCGCGCGCGCCACGATCCCGGCGACCGCGCGTGGGCGACGGCGCTCGGCATCCTCGATGACCACACGGACGGCGACGTGCGCGGCGCGCATGCCGACCGGCTGATGCGGCTCTCGACGCGGCTCGGCGGCGGCGCGCCCGAGTCGCACGCGCCGCATGCCGCGCGCACCTCGGAGCTCGAGGCCGCGCGACGGCCCGCGGCGCGCCGGCG
>CAYTYU010000063.1:0-14161 GCA_964440815.1 uncultured Chitinophaga sp. | reverse complement strand
CCCTCGGGCGCTCGCTCGGACAGGCGTCCGCCCTGCGAACCGCCCTCGGCGATGCCCCTGCCTTCGCCGCGGCACGCGAACGCCTCGCGGCCCTCGCCGCCGCAACGGGCGCTCTGGCCGCGCACGTCGCGCGCACCTGCGTCGAGCAGCCGCCCGCGCACCTGCGCGACGGCGGGCTGGTCCGCGACGGCGCCGACCCCGAGGTCGACGAGTGCCGCACGCTGCAGCGCGACGCCACCGGATGGATGGCCGAGTACCAGGCGCGGCTGGCGGCCGATGCCGGCATCCCCAGCCTGAAGATCGGCTACAACCGGGTGTTCGGCTACTACATCGAGGTGACGCACGCCCATTCGGCGAAGGTGCCCGCGGCCTTCACGCGCCGCCAGACCCTGCGCAACGCCGAGCGCTACGTCACGCCCGAGCTCAAGACCTTCGAGGACAAGGTGCTCTCGGCCGAGGGACGCGCGATCGCGCGCGAGCGCGCGGTGTTCGAGTCGCTCTGCGCCGAGGCGGCCGCGATGATGTCTGACCTCGCCGCCTTCGCCGACGAGGTGGCCGCCCTCGATGCGGCCGCGGGCCTCGCGGAGACCGCGGCGCGGCTGCGCTGGGTACGGCCCGAGATCGTGGACGAGCCCGTGCTCGACGTCACCGGCGGCCGCCACCCGGTGCTCGACGGCCTGCTGCGCGAGCGCTTCGTGCCCAACGACGTCGAGCTCGGCACCCATGCCCAGCCGGCGCGCATCGCCCTCATCACCGGCCCGAACATGGCCGGCAAGAGCACGTACATCCGCCAGGCGGCGCTCATCGTGCTGCTCGCGCACGTGGGCAGCTTCGTCCCCGCCGAGCGCGCGGTGGTCGGGATCGCCGACCGAATCTTCACGCGGATCGGCGCCAGCGACGAGCTGCACGCGGGACAGTCGACCTTCATGGTCGAGATGACCGAGACCGCGCGCATCCTGAACCACGCCACGGCACGCAGCGTGGTCGCCCTCGACGAGATCGGCCGCGGCACCAGCACGCTCGACGGGCTGAGCCTGGCGTGGGCGATCACCGAGCACCTCGCCGAGGCCGGGCCGCGCACCCTGTTCGCCACGCACTATCACGAGCTGACCGAGCTCAGCGACCGCCTGCCGCAGGTGCGGAACCTCCACGTCACCGTGCGCGAGTGGAAGGGCGACGTCGTCTTCCTGCACCGGATCGCCCCGGGCGCCACCGACCGCAGCTACGGCATCCACGTCGCGCAGCTGGCCGGCATCCCCCGGAGCGTCGTGGCGCGCGCACAGCAGCTCCTCGGGACCCTGGAAGTCCAGACCGGCCCGCGGCCCGCACGTGGTGCTCGCGGCCGCGCGTCGCCCGCCACGGCCGACGCCCCCACCCTCTTCACCCCCGCGGAGACCCTGTCCGATGCTTGATGCCCCGACCTGGAAGCGTGCGCACGTCGAGGGCGTCTCCTGGGATCGCTACCTGGCCATCCATGCGGCGCGGACCGCCGGCTGGACGTCGCACCTGGCCGCCGCCCGGCTCTCCGAACCGCAGCGATCGCTCCTTGCGGGCTTCACCCGGCGCATGAACGTGCTGGTCCTCACCGGCGCATGGTGCGGCGACTGCGCCGTCCAGTGCCCGATGCTCGGCGCCATCGCCGCGGCCTGCCCCGCCGCGGACGTCCGGTTCCTGGAGCAGCAGGACCACATGGAGCTTGCCGAGCGACTGCGCATCAACGCCGGCACGCGCGTGCCCACCGTCGCCTGGTGCGCCGAGGACTTCGAGTGCTGCGCCGTCCTCGGCGACCGGACGCTGGCCCGCTACCGCGCCATGGCCGCGCGCCAGCTCGGCGCTTCGTGCCCCCTGCCGGGTGCCCCGGTGCCGCCCGACGAGGCGGCCTCGACGATGCAGGGCTGGATCGACGAGTTCGAGCGCGTGCAGCTCATGCTGCGGCTCTCGCCCCGCCTTCGCCAGGTGCACGGGGACTGACGCGTGCACCGGCGCCTCCTGGCCCTGGGCTGCGCGGCGCTCGTACTGGGCGCGACCGCGGCCGGCCAGGATCCGTCCACCCCGTCCCCCGCCTCCGAGCGCCAGCTGCGCGAGATGATCGAGCACGGCTCGTGGCTGCGCCGCCTCGTCGGCACGATGCGCCTGGAGCGCCCGAACGCCCCGGGCGCCGCCGAGCGCCTGACGGCCATGTGCGTCGACCCGGACCCGCGCGTGCGGAGCGCCGCGGTCTTCTCCCTGATGCGCGTCGGCGCCCCGCCCAACGAGCGCATGGCTGCCGCCGAGGACGAGCCGCGCGTGGTGCGCACGATGCTCCGCTGCGGCTGGCCCGTGCCGGCCGACCGCGTCGAGCGCGGCGCGCGCGCCCTGGAGCGCTCGACGTCGAGCTCAGACCGGCTGCTTGCGGTCGAGCTCCTCGGCGCCCTGTCGGCACAGGGGCGCTCGACCCCGAAGCTCGACCAGTTCGCGCGCGAGACGCTCGCCTCGGTCATCGCCCGGCTCGACCGCTCCGACGGCGGGTCGCTCAGCCCACGCATCGCGGCGGTGACGGGCGCCCCCAGCCCCTACGCCTACTGGCGCTGGCGGACGTGGCTTGACCGAAACCGCGGCAGCCTGCGCACCGACCGCGGCATGCTCGCCGGGCCCGATGCTCGGCCGCTTCCCGGCAACCCGCTCGCCGAGCTCGATGACGCACGCTTCGTCAAGTTCACCGACGCGCTCGACGCGCTCTTCCGCAAGCCCGTCGACCTCGGCGTGGCCATCGACTGCACCGCCAGCATGTCCGGCGAGCTCGGCGCGGCGCAGTCGGGAATCGACGACCTGATGCGCTTCGTCAACGCCGCCACCGCGGGCATGCGCGTCGCGGTGGTCGGCTTCCGCGACCGGGGCGACGAGTTCCAGCTGCGCAGCTGGGACTTCACCGCCGACGCCGAGGAGGCTCGCACCCGGCTCTGGAAGCTCTCCGCCGAGGGCGGGGGCGACGAGCCGGAGCTCGTCTACGAGGCGATGAAGCTCGCATACGGGTCGTTCTCCTGGCGCACGCAGGCGCAGCAGGTGATGGTGCTCATCGGCGACGCACCGCCGCACCCGGGCTGGGGCGGCGGCACCGTCGACCTCGCGCGCGCCGCGCGCGCACGCGGCATCGTCACGCACGTCATCAGCGCGCGCGATCCCAAGCGACCCGACGAGGTGAAGCACTTCCCCGAGATCGCCCGCGCCGGCGAAGGACAGGTCATCCGGCTCGACGAGCGCAACGACCTGGTGGCGGAACTCGCCGGCGTCGTCCTCGCCGACACCTGGCGCGACCACATGGTCGCGGTGTACGAGCGGTTCCTGCTGCTCTGCCGCTGACTCAGCGCGCCGGCTCGGCGGCCGAGCCAGACCAGCGCACCACCTCGCGGCGGCCGGCGAGCGCCCACGCCGCCTCCAGCATCGCGCGCACGCCGTCCCCGGTGGCGCCCGACACGGCGATCGGCGCCTCTCCCTTCGGGAGGCCGATCGCGCCCGCGAAGCGCTGGATGCGCGCCGTGCGCTCATCCTCGGGCACCAAGTCGAGCTTGTTCAGCACCACCAGCTCGGGCTTCTCCGCAAGCTCCGGCGAGAACTCGTGCAGCTCACCGCGGATGGTGCGCCAGTTCTGGGCAGGGTCGCTGCCGTCGAGCGGCGCCAGGTCCACCAGGTGCACGATCGCACGCGTGCGCTCCACGTGCTTCAGGAAGTCGTGGCCGAGGCCGGCGCCCTGCGCCGCGCCCTCGATGAGCCCGGGCAGGTCCGCGACCACGAGCCGGCGTTCCGCATCGAGCTCGGCGATCCCCAGCTGGGGGCTGAGCGTGGTGAACGGGTAGGCGCCCACCTTCGCGTTGGCGCGCGTCATGGTGCGCAGCAGCGTGCTCTTGCCGGCGTTCGGCAGCCCCACCAGGCCGATGTCGGCGATCAGCTTGAGTTCGAGGCGCAGGCGCCGCTCGACCGCGGGCTCGCCGGGCGTCGACTCGGTCGGCGTCTGCTTGAGCGGCCCCTTGAAGTGCTCGTTCCCCAGGCCGCCGCGCCCGCCGGGCGCCACCACGGCGCGCTGGCCGGGGGTCGCCAGGTCGACCAGCAGCTCGTCGGTGTCCGCGTCGGTGACCACCGTGCCCACCGGCACGCGCACCTCGACGCCCGCGCCGTCGCCGCCGTGGCAGCTCTTCTGCTCGCCGCGCCCGCCGTCCTCGGCGAAGAAGTGCGCGCGGAACGAGAACTCCACCAGCGTGTCCAGGTGCGAGTCCGCCACCATGACCACGTCGCCGCCGCGGCCGCCGTCGCCGCCGTCCGGTCCGCCCTTCGGGCGGTTCTTCTCCCGCCGCAGGTGCGAGCAGCCGTCGCCGCCCTTGCCGGAGCGGACGGTGATCACGGCGGTGTCGACGAATGCGTTCATGGTCGCCTCGAACGAACGCCGCGCAGATCGGACGACCTGCGCGGCGTGGGGTGGACGGTCGGGTTCGTGCCGGCGCCGATCAGGCGCGGTCGATGGCCAGGCGCGGCGTGGCCGGATCGGACGGGATGATGTCCACGTTCCGGCCGCGGAAGCGCACGATGCCGTCGGCCAGCGCCATCAGGGTGTGGTCGCTGCAGAGCTTCACCAGGTAGCCGGCCTTCCAGCGCGTTCCGCACTGGCGGACGATGATCGAGCCGCTCTTGGCCTCCTGGCCGCCGAACAGCTTGACGCCGCGGTACTGGGGGTTCGAGTCGCGGCCGTTCTGGGTCGAGCCCTGGCCCTTCTTGTGTGCCATGACGAAGTCTCCTGCGTGGAAGGCGGACCGTTCCGCCGAGCCGCGCAGTGTAGCCACGGCCGGCATGGGCCACAACCGCCCCGAACGTTTCGCGTTATCGGCAGCCAGGCAAATGAACCCGTCAGCGCATGATCCACGCATCCCGGAGCGTGTCGAACGTCGCCTCGGCGGAGGTCGCCGGGGCCTGGACGCCGGGGATCGCGTAGTGGCGCACCCAGGTGCGCCGGACGATCGTGTCCTTGCCCGTGTCGGCGTCCGTCACCCGGTCGAACGCGGCGCTGGTGCCGGTGACGAACAGCGTGACTTCCTTCGTGTCGCCCTGGGCGGGCCAGACCACGAAGCCGTCCTTCGCGTGCTCCTCGCCTTCCTGGATGTCGCCCATCACCTGGAACTGGTCCAGGGCGCGCGGCGAGGCGCAGGCGCGCCGCAGGCGCGCGGCCGCATCGACCGGGACGTCCTTGCCTCCCGAGAGGATGGTGCCATCGCCCATGAGGAGCTCGAAGCGCGGCGCGAAGCGCTGCGACTTCCCGGTCTTGTTGGCCACCACGTAGGTGAAGACCAGGAAGCGCTGCCCGGTCGCCTCGTCGGTCACGAGGGTGAGGGCCCCGGGGCGGAAGTCCAGATCATCGCGCGTGGCCGGCTTCACGCGCGCCTGGCCCGGTGCCGGTGCCGCGGCCTGAGCGGACGCGACGGGAACGGGCATGGCCAGCGCGATGCTGGCGGCGGCGAGGCAGGCGACGGAGGCGGCGAGGCGGGCGGAGACCATAGGGATGCATGATTCTACGTGGCACGGCGGCGAACGGTTACGCTCCCCACCGCCCGTGCCGATGCCACGCTTTCTCGGTCGAGGGACCCCGGAACCGCCGGTGCGCTGCGCCCGCGCGGGCGCCGGCGACCGGGCCACGGCGATCTCCCTGGCGTTCGGGGGGCCGACCGGCTCGGCCGCGCGCCTCGAACGCCGTGCGGCCGCCGAGGGCGTCGACCTGTCCCGTGCGTGGGTGGCCTGGTCGGGTGAGCGGATCGCGGCCTCGGCGATCCTGGCGCCCCACCCCGGCCGAACCGGCCTCCTGATGACCAACCCGCCCCGGGACACCGCCCATGCCGACGTGGTCGGGACGCTCATCGCCCATGCCATGGCCGACGCCGAGCCATGCCGCGACATCCGGCTGGTGCAGTCGCTTTCGTCCCCCGACGAACCCCTGCGGCGGCAGGCCTACCTGGCGGGAGGCATGCGCCACCTCGCCACGCTCGACTACCTGGAACTCCCGGACGCAGCGTCGGTGCCCGCGGTGGAACTGCCCGCGGGCGTCGAATGCCGTCCGTGGGTCCGGACCGACCGCGCGATGCTGGAAGCGCTCCTCGCCGAGACCTACCGCGAGACGCTCGACTGCCCCGGACTCGCCGAACTCCGCACGCCGCGCGACATCGTCGACGGCCACCTCGCCTCGAGCGGCGATGCGCGCCACTGGTACGTCGCCTGGAAGGACGGCGCTCCCGCGGGAGCCGCGCTCGTCTCGACCGCCTCGCCGGCCGGCACCGTGGACGTCGTGTACCTCGGCCTGGTGCCACATGTGCGCGGCAGCGGCATGGGGCGCGCGATCCTCGCGCATGCGCTGCGTGCGGCCGCATGCGAGCGACGCGGACCGGCGTCGCTCGCCGTCGATGCGCGGAACGCGCCGGCCGTGCGCCTCTACCGCGCGCTCGGGTTCGTCTCCGTGCGCCGTCGCGACGCCTTCGTGGCGGTACCGGCCTCCTAGCGCCATCGGCGCGTCGGTGTCAAGCATGGCCGGTTGTCCACATCGCACGCGCACGCGGGAGCGCGCACCGTGGATCAAATTTCCTCGTTGACTTGAAGGCACGACCGTCGCGGCACTTACGTGCCCGCGGCGAGGACGCGTCGCGCACCCCCGCTTGCACCCCTCGGCGACCCCGTTACGCTTCCGCCGCCCCGCAGGATGCAGGGCCCCGTCGGGAACGTGCGAAGGACTGCCGGACACCGCACTTCTCTCGCGGGCACCACGTGCCCGGGATCCAAAGACCCGAGCATGCCACCCACCGTCGCCACGGCCCCTCCCGTCGCCGCCCCCATGGGCCGGACGCGCACGGACGGCCCCACGGCGGAGTCGGTCGAGCGGCGTCTCGAGGGCCGGATCGGTGCCTCGCGCTACCGCATGTGGTTCGCCGACCCCACGCGCTTCCTCCTGGAGGGCGGCGCGCTCGAGGTGCAGGTTCCCAGCCGGTTCGCCGCCGACTGGATCGAGCGTCACTTCCGCGGCGAGATCTCGGCCGTGGCCGCCGACGTCGGCCTGGAACGCGTGACGATTTCCGTGCGCGAGCAGGCGTCCGAGGCGCCCGAACCCGTGGCGGCCGTCCCGGTGACCCCGCCCTCCCCCGCCGCACGGCGCGACCAGCCCCGCTGGCGCCGGCTCGAGGACTTCGTGGTCGGCGACTCCAACCGCATCGCCTTCGAGGCAGTGCGCCGGATGGCCGAGGGCGACCTTGGCGGCATCCGCGGCATCCTGCTCCATGGCGGCTGCGGCGTGGGCAAGACCCACCTGCTGCAGGGCCTGTGCGCGGCGCGACGCGCGCGCCACCCCGGCGAGCGCATCCGCTACGTGACCGGCGAGCAGTTCACCAACGACTACATCCAGGCCGTCCGCGGCGGCACCATCGAGTCCTTCCGTTCGCGCGTGCGCGGTCTCGACCTCCTCGCCATCGACGACGTCCACTTCCTGTCCAACAAGGGCGCCACCCAGGCGGAGTTCCTGCACACGCTCGACGCCATCGGCCTCGCCGGCGCGCGGGTGGCGATCGTCACCGATGCGCACCCGCGCGCGCTGCGCGCCTTCAGCGAGGCGCTCGTCAGCCGCATGCTCGCGGGCATGGTGGTGCAGGTCGAGGCGCCCGACCGCGGCATGCGCGAGTCGCTCGTGGTGCGGATGGCCGAGGAGCGCGGCATCGCCCTCGACGCCGGCGCCGCGCGCGCGATCGGCGACCGCGCCATCGGCAGCGTGCGCGAGATCGAGGGCGCGCTGGCGCGCATCGCCGCGGCGCTGCTGCTCGAGGACCGGGGCGGCATCGCCACGCTCGGCCTCGTGGAGCGCGCGCTCGGCCTGGGCGAGTCGGCCGTCCGCGGCGCGCCGCCGCGCATCTCGTCCATCGTCGAGGCGGCCTGCGAGGAGCTCGGCGTCAGCCGGGACGACCTCGCCTCCGCCGGCCGTCACCGCAAGGTGGTGCTCGCCCGCGGGGTCGTGGTGCACCTCGCCCGCGAGATGACCACGCTCAGCTTCCCCGAAATCGCGCGCCACCTCGGCCGCACCGCGCACTCGAGCGCCCACGCCGCGGCCCGGCGCGTGCGCGACATGATGGACCGCGGGGAGGAACTCCGCCCCGAGGACGGCGCGTCGCCGCGATCGGTGCGCGAGCTGGTGGAGTCCGTGCGGCGCGGCGTGGAGCGCCGGGCGCGGGCAGGCCGATAGACTCCGCCGGATGCGGAGCGGCCCGGACCGAGCAAGCATGTCTGCGCTGGGGTGGATCCTGGCCGTGGCGGCATGCTGCGCGCCCGCGGCGGCCCAGTTCTACGAGAAGGTCGACCTGCGCCGTGCGCCCGTGGAGCGGCTGCGGGCGGCGCTGTCCGCCGACAATCAGGCGATCGGCGCGTCCGTCGCCGCGCTCGCCGGAATCGGCGACGCCCGGCTCGAGCCCGTGTTCCGCGGCATGGCCCGCGGCGAAGCGCCGCCAGTCCGCGTGTTCGGCGTGCTCGGCACTGCCCTCGTGACGAAGAAGGGCATCGACCCCGCGCTCTGGTCGGCGCTGCGCTCGGACGACGAGCGCGCCACGGTGGTGCGCGACGCGAACATCACCGGCATCCTGCGCGCCTCCGACCCGGCGGCGCTCCTGGCGGCTGCCCCGACCATGCCGGCGGCGACCCTTGCCCTCGTCGGTGAGCTGCACCGCCGCGGCGCCGCGTGGGACCCCGCACGCATCGCACCCATCGCCACGGGCGACGACCCCGTCGCCGCGGCCGTGGCGTCGCTCCTCCTGCTCGCCGGCCCGGCCGGCGGCACCCCCGACCCGGCCCCCTGGCGGGGCTTCCTGGAGCGCTCCGCGGCGATCCCCGCCGAGCAGCGCACCGGCGTCATGCGCGCGGCCATCGAGGCTTCGCTCCTCTTCGAGATCAAGCCCGCCGCGGCCGAGCTGCTCGCGGCCTGCGGCGGGGCCGACTCGCCCGATGCGCTCCGCGTGCCGGCCGTGGGCATGGCGCTGCGCGTCGACACCCCGCGGGGCCTGGAGGCCTGGCGCACGAGGGTGCGCGAGGAGCGGTCGCAGGTGGCGCTCGTGCGGGCGGGGATGCAGCTGCTCTCCGCGATCGACCGCGGAGTGCCCGCCGAGGACTTCGATGCGATCCGAAACGGCTCGACCGTGATCGACGCCATCGCCGATGCCGGAAAGGCGATCGCCTCCGGCCAGGACGAGGTGGCGGCGCTGATGGCCCTCCTCGATGCCGGCCACTCCGCGAGCGCCGAGTGGGCGCTCGTGCGTGCGGCCGAGATGCCGCCCGAGCGGAGCGCGCCCGTGTGGCGGCACCTCCTGGGCAAGATCGATTCCGGCAACCCCGACGAGCGTCCCGCCGCGACGATCGTGTCCGGCGTCGTGCGCGAGCTGTCGAAGACCGACCCCGCGTCGGTCGAGGCGCTCGGCGCGCAGCTCGACGGCGACGACCTGCTGGAGGCCGCGCTGATGCTCGGCCTCTGGGAAGGCAACGCCCCGGCCGCCCCCGCGATCGCGCGCACCCGCCGCGGCTCGCTGCCGCGGATGGGCGAGAGCCTGGCATGCATGATCGCGGCACGCGCGGGCGAGCCCCTCACGCCCGAGGACCAGTCGATGCTCGCGCGCGCCGCCGCAGGCGGCGGCGACCTCGACCCGGCCCGGGCGCTGCAGGCCGCCTGGCTGGCGGTCGTCGCGTCCGGCGACATCGACGAGGTCACGCGTGCCGTCGGCGCCCCCCCCGCCCAGGAGCCCCAGCCATGACCGATCGAGCGCCCCACGTCATCCCCCTGAACCGGCCCGAGGTCCTGGAGGAGGACATCGCGCTGGTCGCCGAGACGCTGCGCGCCGGGACGCTGACCATGGGCGCGCGCCTCCTGGAGTTCGAGCAGCTCGTCGCCGAGCGCACGCGCCGCCGCTTCGGGATCGGCGTCGCCTCGGGTGCCACCGCCATCGAGATCGCGCTGCGCGCGCTCGGGATCGGCCCGGGAGACGAGGTGCTGGTGCCGGCCTTCGGCTTCAGCAGCATGCCGCACAGCGTGCTGAACGTCGGTGCGCGCCCGATGTTCGTCGACGTCGACCCGGTGAGCCTCAACATGGATCCCGAGCGCGCCGCGCGTCGGATCGGCCCGAAGACGAAGGCCATGCTCGCGGCGCTCACCTTCGGGAACCCCGCCTGCATGCCCGGGCTCATCGCCCTGTGCAGCCGCATGGAGATCCCGATGGTCGAGAACGCCGCCGAGGCGCTCGGCACCACGCTCGGCGAGGACAACGCCGGCCGCTTCGGCCGCCTCGCGTGCCTCGGCTTCTGGACCAACCGCCCGGTCACCACCGGCGAGGGCGGGATGATCGTCACGCACGACGACGCGCTCGCCTCGGCCTGCCGCGCGATCCGCCACCAGGGGCGCATCGACCGCATGAGCTTCGCGGGCCAGCCGCGCGACATCGGCTCGATCCTCGAGTACGTGTCCACGGGCGGCTACGACGCGCGGCTCGGCGAGCTGCAGGCCGCCCTGGGCTGCGCGCAGATGCGCCGGCTCGACGCCACCATCGAGCGCCGACAGGAACTGGCCGGGACGTACATGCGCCGCCTCGCCGCCGACCCGGAGGTCGTCCTGCCATCGGTCCCGGACGGCGCCAGCGTGAGCTGGTCGAACTTCGTCGTTCGCCTGTCGACCCGCTTCACAGAGGACGACCGCAACGCCATCATCGGCGTGCTCCACCGCCAGGACATCGGCGCCGCCAACTACTACCCGGCAGCGAACCTCCTGCCCCAGGTTCGCGCGGTGATGGGAACCGAGCCCGGCGAGTGCCCGGTGGCGGAGAGCGCCGCCGCCCGTGCCATCGCCCTCCCCTTCCACGCGGGGATGGACGAGTCCGACGTCGACACCGTGTGCTCCACGCTCGAGGTGGCGATCGCGCGCCACGGCGGCGTCACCCGGTCCTGACGGTCACTCCCACTCGATGGTCGCGGGCGGCTTGCTCGAGACGTCGTAGACCACGCGGTTGACGCCCTTGACCTCGTTGATGATCCGCTCGGAGATGCGCGCGAGCACGTCGTACGGCAGGCGCGCCCAGTCGGCGGTCATGAAGTCCTCGGTGGTCACGGCGCGCAGCGCCACCACGCTGTCATAGGTGCGCCCGTCGCCCATGACGCCCACGGTGCGCACCGGCAGCAGCACCGCGAACACCTGGCTCGTCGCACGGTAGAGGTCGGCCGCCACGATCTCCTCCAGGAGGATCTCGTCGCAGTCGCGCAGGATCGCCAGGCGCTCGGGCGTCACCTCGCCGATCACGCGCACTGCAAGACCCGGCCCCGGGAACGGGTGGCGCCAGACGATCTGCGGCGGCAGCGCCAGCACCTCGCCCAGGCGGCGCACCTCGTCCTTGAAGAGGTCGCGCAGCGGCTCCACCAGCCGGAAGCCCAGGTTCTCCGGCAGGCCGCCCACGTTGTGGTGCAGCTTGATGTTCGCCGCGGTGCCCGCAAGGCTCGCGCCGCTCTCGATGACGTCCGGGTAGAGCGTGCCCTGCGCCAGCCACCGTGCGTCGGCGCCCACCCCGGCGGCGGCGCCGCGGAAGACGTCGATGAACCGGTGGCCGATGCGACGGCGCTTCTCCTGCGGATCGGTCACGCCGGCGAGGTCGGAGAGGAACTCGCGAGAGGCGTCGACCACCCGCAGGTCCACGTCGAAGGCGCCGCGGAAGGTGCTCTCGACCAGGTCTCGCTCGCCGTGACGCAGCAGGCCGTTGTCCACGAAGATGCACGTGAGCCGGTCGCCGATCGAGCGCGCAAGGAGCGCCGCGACGACGCTCGAGTCGACGCCGCCGGAGAGGCCGCAGATCACGCGGTCGGAGCCGATCTCCGCGCGAACGCGCTCGCACTCGCGCTCCAGGAAGTCAGCCATCCGCCAGGTGCCGCTGCAGCCGCACGACCCGTAGAGGAAGTTGCGCAGGATGTCCACGCCGTGCGGCGTGTGCGTCACCTCGGGGTGGAACTGCACCCCGAAGAAGGGCTTGCTGCGGTGGGCGACCGCCGCCACCGGGCAGGTGTCGGTCGAGGCCAGCACTGCAAGGTCGCCATGCACGTCGCGCACCTGGTCGCCGTGGCTCATCCAGACGGTGGTGCGCGCCGGAAGCCCATGCAGCAGCCCGGCGCCGTCGAGGACGTCGAGCTGTGCCCGCCCGTACTCGCGCGCGGCCGCCGGGCGCACGTCGCAGCCGAGCATGCGGCACCCCAGCTGCATGCCGTAGCAGATCCCGAGCACGGGAACCCCCATGTCGAGGATCGCCGGGTCGCAGGTCGGCGCACCCTCGTCGAAGACGCTCGACGGCCCGCCGGACATGATGATCCCCTTGGCGTTGAGCGACCGGAGCTTCTCGATCGGCGTGCCCGGCGCCACCAGCAGGCTGAACACCCCAAGCTCGCGGACGCGGCGCGCGATGAGCTGCGCGAACTGGCTCCCGAAGTCGAGGATCAGCACCGTCTCGGTGGGCATGGGGCGCGCGATGCTACCGCCCGACCCGTCGATACACTCGTACCGCGATGCGTCCGACGCGCACCCCCGCCCTGCCCGCCCGCGCCATGGCCGCATGCGCGACGACCGCGCTCGCCGCGTGTTCCGGAGGCATCGCGCCGTCGTGGGACGACCCCACCCCGCAGGCGCGCGTCGGCGCCATCGAGCGGAGCGTGCGCGATGGCCGCGGGAGCGTGGATGCGCCTCGCCTCGTCGAGAACCTGGCCTCCGACGACGCCGCCGTGCGGCTGGCGGCCATCACCGCGCTCGAGCGGGCGACCGGATCGACGCTCGGCTTCCGCTTCGACGACTCGCCCGAGGACCGCGCCTCGTCGGTGGCCCGCTGGCGTGCGTGGCTCGCCGCGTACCGCGGGCCCGCCCGCTGACGCACGAGGCGCCGCCGCCCCGCTAGACTGCCGCCCGATGCAGCCGCAGCCGCTTGCCGTATCCGTCGAGCAGGTCCAGGGCGCGACCGTGGTCCGCGTTTCGGGCGACGCCACCGCCACTGCCGTGGATGGCCTCCGCAAGTCGATCGCCTCGGCGATCGCCGCGAAGCCGCCCGTGCTCGTGATCGACCTCTCCGGATGCGCGTTCCTGAGCAGCCCGGGGCTGGCCGTCCTCGTGCAGTCGATGCAGCTCACGCAGCGCGGCGGCGGCAAGCTGGTGCTCGCGGGCGCCAACGACCGGGTGCGCGGCATCTTCGAGATCGCCCGCCTCACCGACGTCTTCACCATGAAGCCCTCGGTGCAGGACGCCCTCGCCGGCTGATCACGCGCCATGGCCACCGACGCCGCATCCGCCCGGTCGCTCCCGACCATCCTGCTCGACCGCTGGATCGCGTTCTGGGCGTCGGTGTTCACGCTTGTCGGCGCCCTCTGGTGGCTCGGCAACGACACCTTCGGATGGATGTGGCGCGCCTTCGTGCGCCGCCAGGTCCGGATCGGCGCCAGTGGCATCACCGCGCAGATCGTCCGCGTCGGCGTGCGCTCGATCTCGATCGTGATGCTCGTCAGCGGCTCGATCGGCATCATCCTGGCGCTGCAGACCTCGCCGACGCTCGAGGAGTACGGCCAGACCGACAAGGTCGCGAACCTGATCGGCGTGGCCGTGTTCCGCGAGCTGGGCCCGCTGGTGGCGGCCATCGTCATGGTCGGGTTCGCCGGCGCATCGATCGCCGCCGAGCTCGGCACCATGGTGGTCGGCGAGGAGGTCGAGGCGCTCGAGGCCATGGGCCTCAACCCGGTGCGCTACCTGGTGGTGCCGCGCCTGGCCGCCACGGTCGCGAGCCTCCTGGCGCTCGCGGTGATCAGCAACCTCACCGCCGTCTTCTTCGGCATGGTGGTGGGCGTCACGGCGCTCGGCATCCCGTACGACCTCTACGTCTCGAACACGCTGAACCAGCTGAGCATGTCCGACTTCCTGAGCGGCCTGCTCAAGGCCGGCGTGTTCGGGCTGCTCCTCGGTCTGATCGCCTGCTACAACGGCCTCAAGGTGACCGGCGGCGCCGCGGGCGTCGGCCGAGCCACCACCGAAACCGTGGTGCAGACGGTGATCTTCGTCGTCCTGAGCGACCTGTTCTTCTCGACGATCTTCTACGCCATCGGCTGGAACTGACCTCCGCGGCCG
>CAYTYU010000062.1:0-14209 GCA_964440815.1 uncultured Chitinophaga sp. | reverse complement strand
CGCGCCGAGTAGTCGACGCGCTTGCCGAGCAGGTTCTCGCGGAAGCGGCCCTGCTTGCCCTTGATCATGTCGGTGATCGACTTGAGCGGGCGGTTGGAGGAGCCGAGCACCGGGCGGCGGCAGCGGCCGTTGTCGAACAGCGCGTCGACGGCCTGCTGGAGCATGCGCTTCTCGTTGCGGATGATGACCTCGGGGGCATTGAGGTCCATCAGCTTCTTGAGGCGGTTGTTCCGGTTGATGATGCGCCGGTACAGGTCGTTGAGGTCGCTGGTGGCGAAGTTGCCGCTCTCCAGCATGACCAGCGGGCGCAGGTCCGGCGGGATCACCGGGATGACGTCGAGCACCATCCAGGTGGGGTCGTTCGGGCTGTTGCGGATGCGCTCGACGATCTTGAGCCGCTTGGACAGGTCCTTCTGCTTCTGCTTGCTCTTGGTGGTCATCAGCTCCTCGCGGAGCTTGATGGCCTCGTCGGCGAGGTCGAGGCGCATCGGCGAGAGCAGCTCGCGGACCGCCTCGGCGCCCATCATCGCGGTGAACGAGCCGGGGCCGAACTTCTCGACGGCCGCGCGGTGCTCGTCCTCGGTGAGCATCTGCTTGAACTCGAGCTCGGTGGAGCCCGGGTCGGTGACCACGTAGTCCTGGAAGTAGACGACCTTCTCGATGTCGCTGGTCTTCATGGCCAGCAGGTTGCCGAGGCGGCTCGGCATGGCCTTGAAGTACCAGATGTGGACGATGGGCGCGGCCAGGTTGATGTGGCCCATGCGCTTGCGGCGCACGCGGCTGTGGGTCACCTTGACGCCGCAGCGGTCGCAGATGATGCCCTTGTACTTCGTGCCCTTGTACTTGCCGCACGCGCACTCGTAGTCGCGCTCGGGGCCGAAGATGCGTTCGCAGAACAGGCCGTCACGCTCGGGCCGGTAGGTGCGGTAGTTGATGGTTTCGGGCTTCTTGACCTCGCCGAAGCTCCACGAACGGATGTCGTTGGGGCTGGCAAGGGTGATCTTCACCGATCCGTAGTCGTTCACGCGGTCGTAGACGCTCTCTGACATTGCTTCACTCGCTCTCTTGGCCGCCCGGGGCGGGGCGGGGGATGCGTCCGGTCAATTGCGGTGCGGTCGTGTCGTGCTCAGTCGAGGATGGGGCGGTCGTCGCCGGAGGTCTTCTCGAGCTGGATGTTCATGGCGAGGCCGCGGATCTCGTGGCAGAGGACGTCGAAGACGACCGGCATGCCGGCCTCCAGGACGTTGGTCCCCTTGACCATCGAGTCGTAGATCTTGGTGCGGCCCTCGACGTCGTCGCTCTTGACGGTGAGGAGCTCCTGCAGGACGTAGGCGGCGCCGTACGCCTCCAGGCCCCACACCTCCATCTCGCCGAAGCGCTGGCCGCCGGTGCGCGCCTTGCCGCCCAGCGGCTGCTGGGTGATCAGGCTGTACGGGCCCGTGCTGCGCGCGTGGATCTTGTCGTCCACCAGGTGGTGCAGCTTGAGGACGTACATGTAGCCCACCGAGGTCTTCTGCTTGAACGGCTCGCCCGTGCGGCCGTCGAAGAGCTGGATCTTGCAGGTCTTGGGCATTCGGGCGAGGAGCTCGCGGGGCGAGCCCGCGTCCTTGCCCGTCTCCTCGAAGGCCTTGAGGCGCGACTCGACGTGCCGGTTGGCGTCGTCGATCGCCTCGAAGATCTCGGCCTCGGTGGCGCCGTCGAACACCGGCGTGATGGCCTGGAAGCCCAGGACCTGCGCCGCCCAGCCCAGGTGCAGCTCGAGGATCTGGCCGACGTTCATGCGGCTCGGCACGCCGAGCGGGTTGAGCAGCACGTCGACCGACGTGCCGTCCTCCAGGAACGGCATGTCCTCCTCGGGCACGATGCGGGCGATGACGCCCTTGTTGCCGTGGCGGCCGGCCATCTTGTCTCCCACCGAGAGCTGGCGCTTGGTGGCGACGTAGACCTTGACCATCTCGAGCACGCCGGAGGGCAGCTCGTCGCCGCGCTTCATGTGGCCGACCTTGCGCTCCTTCTCGGCGGAGATCGCCTTGATGCGCGGCCAGAACTGGCCGTAGGTGACCATGGCGGCGTCGCGCGCCTCCTTCGAGCCCTTCATCCACTTGTCGGAGAAGTTCTCGACCTGCTCGAGGATGACCTCGTCGATGTCGCTGGCGCCCACCTTCTGGCGGGTGCTCGGGTCGACCATCTCCGCGCCGAGGGCCTGGTTCACCAGGGACACCATCTGCTTGAAGAGGCCGATGGCCTTCTTGTCCATCGACTCCTCGTACTCGGCGATGTCCTTCTTGAGCTGCTTCTTCTGCTCCTCGTTCTGGTGCATCCGGCGGCTGAACCGCTTGGCGCCGATCACCACGCCCTCGGTGCCGGCGGGCACCTCCAGCGAGTCGTTCTTCACGTCCTCGCCGGCGCGTCCGAAGATCGCGTGCAGGAGCTTCTCCTCGGGGCTGAGCTCGGACTTCGACTTCGGGCTCACCTTGCCGACGAGGATGTCGCCCGGGGCGACGCGCGCGCCGACCCGGATGACGCCGAACTCGTCGAGGTTGCGCAGCATCTTCTCGGAGACGTTCGGGATGTCCGCGGTGAACTCCTCGCGGCCGAGCTTGGTCTCGCGGATCTCCACCTCGAAGCTCTCGATGTGGATGGACGTGAACACGTCCTCCCGCACCAGGCGCTCGTTGATGACGATGGCGTCCTCGAAGTTGTAGCCGTCGAAGGTGTTGAAGGCCACCAGCACGTTCTTGCCGATGGCGAGCTCGCCGCGGGTGGTGGACGCTCCGTCGGCGATGATGTCGCCGGCCTTGACCTTCTGCCCGGGCTTCACGATCGGGCGCTGGTTCTGGCAGGTGCGCTCGTTGAGCCCGGCGAACTTGCGCAGGACGTACTCGTCGGCGTTGTCGATGATGATCCGCTCGCCGTCGACGTAGGTCACCTGGCCGCCGCGGAGGGCCTTCACGATCATGCCCGAGTGCGTGCCGACCACGCGCTCCATGCCCGTGGCGATGCACGGCGGGTCGCTCTTGACGAGCGGCACCGCCTGGCGCTGCATGTTCGAGCCCATCAGCGCGCGGTTGGCGTCGTCGTGCTCGAGGAAGGGGATGAGCGACGCGCTGACGCCGACGATCTGCTTGGGGCTGATGTCGACGTACTGCACCTCGTCGGGCTCGACCAGCACCAGGTCGACGTCGTTGGACTCGTCCTTGTCGGTGCGGCGGCGCGCGAGGACCTTCTCCATCTTCTCGTTGCGCAGGTTGGCGATCCTGCCCTGCGCGTCCATGGCGTCCGAGGGCGCCAGGATGTGCTTGAGCTCCTCGTCGGCACGCAGCTTGGAGATGCGCCCGGTGACCTTGCCGCCCTTGACCTCGCGGTAGGGCGTCTGCAGGAAGCCGTAGTCGTCGATCTCGGCGTAGATGCCCAGCGACGCGATCAGGCCGATGTTGGTGCCTTCCGGCGTCTCGATCGGGCAGATGCGGCCGTAGTGCGAGATGTGCACGTCGCGCACCTCGAAGCCGGCGCGCTTGCGGTTGAGGCCGCCCGGCCCAAGGGCCGAGAGGCGCCGCTCGTGCACCAGCGTGGACAGCGGGTTCGTCTGGTCGACCACCTGCGAGAGCTCGCTGCGGCCGAAGAAGAACTCGATGGCGCTGGAGATGCTCTTGGAGTTGACGAGGTCGGCGATCTTGCCGATCTCGCCCGGCTCCTTGACGCTCATGCGCTCCTGGACGGTGCGCTTGAGCTTGAGGAAGCCCTTGCGCATCTCCTCGGTGGCCAGCTCGTCGAGAGTCCGGAGGCGGCGGTTGCCCAGGTGGTCGATGTCGTCGATGAAGCGGTCCTTCGCCTGCCCGCGCAGGTCGAGGATGAAGCGGATGACGGCGAGGAAGTCCTCGGCACGGATGCGCTGCATCTCCTCGCCGACCTTGCGGTACCTCGGGTCGTGCTCGAACTTGCGGTTGATGCGGAAGCGGCCGACGCGGCCGAGGCGGTAGCGGCTGTCGTCGAAGAACTTCTCCTCGAAGAGCTTGCGTGCCTTGTCGACCTGCGGCGGGTTGCCCGGGCGCAGGCGGCCGTAGATCTTGAGCAGGGCGGCCTCGTGCTCGGTGACCTCGGCGAGGAAGTCCAGCTTCTCCTCCGCGAGCGTGTTGAGGATGAGCGGGTCCGCCGGGTCGGCGATCACGCGCATGCTCCTCAGGCCGCTCTCCATGATGCTCTTGATGGCATCGCCGATCGGCGCGCCGACGCGGCACAGCTCCTCGCCGGTCTCCTGGATCACGATGGGCTCCGCCGCGTAGTGCGTCGGCAGCACCTTCTTCACCGGGAGGTCCTCGATCTCGTAGAACTCCTCCAGGATCTGCTCGGTGGTGGAGTACTTCTCGTCGAGCGCGCGCAGGAACGTGGTGGCGGCCAGCTTCGTGCTCTGGTCGATGCGCATCGCGAGCATGTCGCGCTTGTTGACCTCGAGCTCGATCCACGAGCCGCGCTCGGGGATGATGCGGCTCGAGTGCAGCGGGCGGTCGCCCACGCGCGAGGCGACGCTGAAGTCGACGCCGGGGCTGCGGTGCAGCTGGCTGACGATCACGCGCTCGGCGCCGTTGACGATGAACTCGCCGCCGCCCATCATGATCGGGATGTCGCCGAGGTAGATGTCCTCCTCGGTGACGGGCTCGCCCTCGCCCTTGCTCAGGCGCACGGTCACGCGCAGCGGGCGGCCGTACGTCAGGCGCAGCTCGCGGCACTCCTCGGGCGTGTAGCGCGGCTCCTCCAGCCTGTAGTGGAGGTACTCGAGCTTCATCGCCATGTCGTACGACTCGATCGGGAAGATCTCGCGCAGCAGCGCCTCGAGGCCGAGCCTCGGGTCGCGCTCCTTGGGATCCTTCCGCAGCTGGAGGAAGCGGTCGTACGCCTCCTGCTGGACCTTCATCAGGTCGGGGACCGGGTCAGCCTCGCCGCGCTTCTTCGAGAAATCGCGGATGGTGTTCGTCGACATGGTGTGATCGCCTCTCGTTCCGAAAGCGAAAGAGACAAAGGGGGCCAGAAGCCCTCTCGTGTTCAGTTCAACTGTTTGGTGGGTGCCGCCGCCAAGATCGAAGAGCGTACCCAAATCCCGGAAGGGCGGCAAGGATCGGCATTCCAGTGGCACGCGCTTTGCACAAACCGACGAATCGGGTTATCGGGCTTCGGTGTTTGGGGCCGGACCTGGACGCCTCGGCGAAGTTGGGTGGCCTCAGTCGCTCAGACAGGTCCTCGCCGGCCGCCCCGAGCGGCGGCCGGCTGCGGAACTCGCTTGGTGAGGCCACCCAACTTCGCTGTCGGCTCCGAACGCGACCGGTGAGTTCGGCCTCGGACCCGCACTCGGACGCCCGGAGCCGACAGCCGGGCTCGGGTGGCCGCACCAAGCGAGTTCACGGCCCGCTGCGGGCCGTGCATGTCTGAGCGACTGCGGCCACCCGAGCCCGGCCGAGGCGTCCAGGTCCGGGCTCCGACAACCGCCGACCGCCAAAAGCGCGCAAGCCCGGCCGAGATGGCCGGGCTTGCGGAAGGTTCGGACAGGGCGGGCGGGTCTTACTTGACCTCGACCTTGGCGCCGGCGCCCTCGAGGGCGGCCTTGAGCTTGTCGGCGTCTTCCTTGGAGATCTTCTCCTTGACGGCCTTCGGCGCGCCATCGACCATCGCCTTCGCGTCGGCCAGGCCGAGGCCGGTGGCCTCGCGGACGACCTTGATGACGTTGATCTTGTTGGCGCCGGCCTCCTTGAGGATGACGTCGAACTCGGTCTGTGCGGCCGCGGCCGGGGCAGCGTCGCCGCCGCCGCCAGCGGCCATCATCACGGCGCCGCCCGCGGCGGGCTCGATGCCGTAGGTGTCCTTCATGTAGTCCGCGAGGTCAACCGCGTCCTTGAGGGACAGGGCGGCGATCGAGTCGCCGAGGGTCTTGATCTTCGCGTCGAACGTCTTGGCTTCGGTGGCAGTCATGGTGTGCTCCAACTCTCGTGCTGTACCTCCGAGTGGAACCGGAACACCCGGTTTTTAACCCCCTGCGGGGGCCAGTCGGACGGTGGATGGATGAAGTGAATGGACGGTGCGGCCGGTCAGCCGGCCTTCGCGGCGATGGTCTCGCCCTTCTCGAGGCGGGACTCGATCTCCTTGACGATGCCCATCACGCGGCCTCCCGGGCCCTTGACGGCGCCCATGAGGTTGCGCGCCGGCGACAGGACCAGGGTGACGACGTTGGACTGGGCCTCGGCCCGGGTGGGCATCTTGCTCAGCTTGTGGACGCCGGCGGGGCCCTCGTAGACCACGCCTTCGAGGATCGCGGCCTTGAATACGAACTTCTCGACGGTCTTCGCCCACTTCACCAGGTCGCGCGCGAGGTCGATCACGCTGTCCTGCGAGTAGACGAGGGCCGACGGTCCGGCGAGGTGCGGGGCGAGCGGCTCGAGCGCGTGGCCCTTGAAGGCCTCGCGGGCGAGGGCGTTCTTGACGACGGCGACCCGCACGCTCTTGCGCGCGAAGTCGTTGCGCATCTTGTTCGTCGCCGGGGCATCGAGGCCACGGATCTCGACGAGGACCGCGCCCTCCACGCCGGTGAACCGCTTGCGGTACTCGGCGACGATCATGCTCTTGACGGGCTTGGACATGGGTGTGCTCCTGTGTGTTCCGTGCCGGGACTCAGACGGCCACGGGGACGCCGGGGCTCATGCAGCCCGCAACGACGCACTTCTTCACGTAGGTGCCCTTGGCGGTGGAGGGCTTGGCCTTGAGGATCGCCTGGACGAACGCGTTCAGGTTGTCGACGAGCTTGTCGTCGCCGAAGGACATCTTGCCGATGACTCCGTGGACGTTGCCCGCGTCGTCGTTTCGGTACTCCTGCTTGCCGGCGGCGTACTCCTTGACGGCCTCGGGGACGTTGGGGGTCACCGTGCCCGCCTTGGGCGAGGGCATGAGCCCCTTCGGGCCGAGCACCTTGCCGAGCTTGCTGACGACGCGCATCATGTCGGGGCTCGCGACGGCGACGTCGAAGTCCATCCAGCCGCCCTCGATCTTGGCGACCAGCTCCTCCGCACCTGCCTCGACCGCGCCCGCGGCCTTGGCCGCCGCGACCTTGTCGGGACCGCAGAACGCCACCACGCGCGCGCTCTTGCCGATGCCGTGGGGCAGGGCGATGGAGCCGCGCAGCGCCTGGTCGGCCGCCTTCGGGTCGATGCCGAGGTGGAACACCACGTTGACCGTCTGGTCGAACTTCGGCGCCTTGAACTTGCGCAGCGCGGCGATCGCGTCCGCCGGGGCGACCGGGGACTTGACCACGTGCTCGTTGCAGGCGCGCATGCGCTTGCCGTTGCCGACGACCTTCTTCTTCTTGACGACTGACATGGCTTACATCCCCTCCACGGTGACGCCCATCGAGCGGGCGCTTCCGGCGACGATCCGCATCGCGGCCTCGACGCTGGTGGTGTTCAGGTCCTTGAGCTTCTCCTCGGCGATCTTCTGCACCTGCGCCTTGGTGATCTTGCCCACCTTCTGGGTGTTGGGCGCGCCGGAGCCCTTCTCGAGCTTGAGCGCGTCCTTGATCAGCGCGGAGACCGGCGAGGTCTTGATCTCGATGTCGAAGCTCTTGTCCGCGTAGACGGTGACGACGCAGCCGACCATGCGCCCGTTGAGCGCCTTGGTCAGGTCGTTGAACTTCGTGATGAACTGGCCGGGATTGACGCCGTTGGCGCCGAGCACGGGGCCGAGCGGCGGGGCCGGGGTGGCCTTTCCGCCCGGAGCCATGAGCTTGAACTGCTTGGTGACCTTCTTGGCCATTGGTTCCTACCTCCGACCGAGCCGGCCCTCCTTCGGGCGACCGCAGGGTTCCAAGAGCCTGCGGCGGATCAGTCGTACGAGCGGTGCGGGATGAAGAGGGAAAAGTGTAGCGAAAGCGCCGGGCCATTCAAGCGGCATGGCGACGCGGGCGGAGCCTCCGTTATCGGCAGCGGGTCAGTCGCCCCAGTTGCCGAGCAGGTCGCCCAGGTCGATGCCGTCGGTCGCGCCGTCCCGGTTGAAGTCGGTGGGACCGGTGCCCGGGCCCCAGGCGGCCAGGAGCACGCCGAGGTCGTTGGCATCGACCCATGCGTCGCCGGTGAGGTCGAACCGGTTGACGATGCCACCTCGCGTGAGCCGCGACGCAGGGATCGGTGCGCGCGGGATGCCCGGTCCCTCGAGCCGCGCGATGCAGCCTGCGCCGCCGCCGGCCTCGAAGAACTCGATGCGCAGCGCATGCTTGCCGGGGGCGAGGGCGATGCTCCCCGAGCGCTCGACCATCCCGTGCAGGCCATCGTTGTTCACAACGATGGTGTCGCCGACCAGGAGTCGCGAGCCGTCGTCGCTCTCCACGCTGAACACGTGGATGCCGGCCTGGTCGACCCGCACCCAGCCTTCCCACGTCGCACCCACGTTGTCGGCGCGGAACGACGTGGCGAAGTTGCCGCCGGTCGAGGGGTAGTTGACGTCCGGCTGGGTCGTCGTCGCGTACGGCGTGAGGGTGGCGAAGTCGGGCAGCTGCTGCGGGCCCTCGAGCACGTAGTACTTCGTGGCAAGCGCCGGCTGGTCGCCCACCGGATTCTCCGGCCAGCGGACCGGAACGACGACGACGGTCGCCTCGATGCGTGCCGTGATCCCGCCGGACTGCTCCCGCACCACGTAGCCGAACCGGTCGGTGCCGACGAAGGACGGGGCTGCCCAGACGCGCACCATCGGCCTTCCGCCGGCGGTTTCCGGCGGGATGAGGGTGACCGCGTGCCCTGCGGCGCTCGTGGCCTCGACCGACTCGAGCGACACGGCCTCGCAGTTGGCGGCTTCCTCGTTGGCGAGCACGTCGACCAGCAATGGCTGGCCCTGCATCACGACCACGGTCTCGGACACCTCCGCGGGAGGCGATGCACCCGCCACGGTGTTGCAGGATGCGGCCATGTAGGCCTCGATCGACTCGCGGCTGAGCGGATGGAACCCGAGCCGCACGTTCGTCAGACCACCCGCGCACAGGTGGCAGTAGCTCATGATGGTGCCGCTCGGGGTGCACACCTGTTCCGCCTGGCACTGCCCGAAGTAGCCGTCCGGCGCGCACCGGTCGGCCGGTTCCGGGCAGTGGTTGTGGGTGTGCGGTGCGCCCACGTTGTGGCCAAGCTCGTGCGCCGTCACCATGATGTCCCAGTTGCCGCCGGCGTTGTCCACCAGCGGGTAGGGGAACGAGCCCGCGAGGTTCGCGGAGACCGAGTAGCCGAACGCCCCGCACGCTGCGCGCAGCCATGCAACGCCGCCGCCGAGGCCGCGGCCGCTCAGCATGGCGGCGAGGTCGCGCGGGATGCCGGCCATGTTCGCCACCCAGTGGTCGCGGAACTGGAAGAGCTGGTTCGAGGTGTTGTTGCCGTCCCACGGATCCTCGGGGGTCTCCCACATCCGCAGGTACGAGACGTGCGGGCGGATCTGCATGTCCGCGTCGTAGATCTGGAGGATGCCCGCGAAGAGCGTGGCGACGTAGCCCGCGCACGCGGCGGTCGGGTCCGGTGCGCCCGCGAAGCGCTGCCAGAGCTCATGGTCGGTCTCGACCGCGATGCGCAGCTGCCGGCATGGTGCGGTCGCGGCGGCACCGCCCTCGGGCTCGGGCTGCTGGGGCAGGCCGTCGGCGGTGCACTCCCAGGCGTCCCAGCGGAACGCATCCGGAGGCAGGTCCGCGATCACGAAGCTCGCGAGCGGACCGGGGGTTCCGGCCGGCGGGCCGGACAGGATCGCGGTTCCCTCGGACGTCTGCACGAAGCCCATCGTGCCTGCCGCCGAGCGCGCGAGCATGGCGCGTCCCGCACCATCGCCCTCCACCGTGCCGATCCAGTACTGGGCGTCCGGCTTCGCGACGGTGCGCTCCTCGAGCGCGCCGTCCTTGGTGCGCCGGGCGACGACGATCCGCGCATCGGCCGTGAACGGCTCGACGCGGTGCAGCACGAGCGTCGCGGTCCGGCCCGGGCCGAGCGGCATGTCGCGCAGGCGCACGTGCGTGTCGCCGGCCATCGAGGCCCATGCCTCGTCCATCGCCTGGAGCGCGGCGACGCTGCCGGAGAGGTGCGCGGGGACCGCCACGGCGGCCGGGCGGAACGGCGCGGGCATCGCGCGTTCGGACTCCTGCGCGGCGGCCGGGTGGACGAGGCTGGCGGCGAGTGCGAGCGGCAGGAGCGCGGCGCGGGACTTCATGATGCCCCAAGCGTAGCCACGACGGTCGGGCGCGCGATGGGTCAGCTTCGGATTGCCAGGCCGCACATCAGCTCGACGCCCGTCGCGATCGCGTCGTCGTTGAAGTCGAAGTCCGGGGCGTGGAGGGGCGGGTACGGCGCGCCGCCGGGGGCGAGGCCGAGCGTCCAGTAGCAGCTCGGGACGTGCGCGCCGTAGAAGGCGAAGTCCTCGCCGCCCATCACCGGGGCCGCCATGCGGTGCACGCGCGCGGCACCGAGCGTCGCGCGGGCCACGGACTCGAAGCGCGCGACCGCCGCCGGGTGGTTCACCGTGACCGGGTAGCCGCGCTGCAGGTCGCACGTCGCGCGGCAGCCGTGTGCCTCGGCGATGCCGTGGGCGAGCTGCGCGACGCGGCGCTCGACGAGGCACCGCGTGTCCTCGCCCAGCGACCGGAGCGTCCCCTTGAGCACGGCACGGCTCGGGATCACGTTGAACGCGGACCCCGCCTCGATGACCGTCACGCTGACCACGGCGGCCTCGAGCGGCGGCACGTTGCGCGCGACGATCGACTGCAGCGCGGTCACCAGCGCCGCCGCGCACACGATCGGGTCCGCGGACCGGTGGGGCCACGCGGCATGCGCGCCCTGGCCGTCGATCGCGATCTCGAAGCGGTCGCTCGCGGCCATGATCGCGCCCTCGCGCGTCGCGACATGCCCGAGCTCGAGCTCGGGCCATCCGTGCAGCGCGTGGATCTCCGCCACCGGGCACCCGAGGCGCGAGCCGTCGAGCGCGCCGTCCTCGACCATGCGTCGGCCGCCGGCGCCGCCTTCCTCGGCGGGCTGGAAGACGAGCGTCACCGGCCGCGGCAGCGGCTGCTCCGTCACAAGCCGCGCGAGCACGCGCGCCGTGCCGATCATGATGGCGGTGTGGCCGTCGTGCCCGCAGGCGTGCATGCGTCCGGGCGTCGCCGAGGCGTACGGCTTGCCGCTCGACTCGACGATCGGGAGCGCGTCGATGTCCGCGCGCAGCGCGACCGCGCGGCTGCCCGGGCCGGGGACGTGCGCGAGGATGCCGGTGCCGCCGGCGAGGCCGCGCACGTGGGCGACTCCCGCCTCCGTGAGCTCACGCACGATGACGCCCGCGGTGCGCACTTCCTCGTAGCCGATCTCGGGGTGGCGGTGGAGGTCGCGGCGAAGCGCGACCAGCCGTGGCAGCTCCTCGGCCACGAGCGACCGGATCCGTTCGACCGAGGGTGCGTCGGCGCTCATTCGGCGGAGGCTACTTTCGCAGGGGCGGCAGGCCGCAGGCCTCGCGCCCGGCGTTCATCTTGGCGAAGGCGCCCTTGTCGTGGTGCACCAGGCGGCTGAGCTGGCTCATGGTGACGCCGAGGAGCGCGGCGGCACCCGCCATGTCATAGCGGCGCGCGACGATCAGGTCGAGCGCCTCGGCCAGGAGGCCCGGGTAGTCCTCGTGGTCGGGATTCACCGGGAGCTTGTTGCCCTGGCGCCGGCGCTTCCAGAGCTCGCTGCACGCGTGCGTGTCGCGCGAGGCCAGCGTGCGCACGTGCGAGGCAAGCTTGCGCCGAAGGCGGCGGATCGCCGTGCGGCGGTTCTCCGCCTGGCTGCGCCGCTCGGTGGCCTGTGCCTCGATTCCGGTCGGGCGGTGCGCCACGAACACCGCGGTGTCGACGCGGTTTCGGTGCTGGCCCCCGGGGCCGCCGACGCGTCCGGTGGTGAACTCGCACTCCCGCAGCAGCGCGTCCTCGTCGACCGTCGCGGGGTGCGGCGCGTCCACCATGCGGAAGGCGGGATCGACGAATGGCGGGCGGTAGGCCACGCGGCCATCGTAGGAAGCGGCGCGCATGTGCCTCGGCCCGGGCTATACTGCGGACCCGCCCGCGGATGTGGCGAAATTGGCAGACGCGCTAGATTCAGGTTCTAGTGGGGTAACTCCCATGGAGGTTCAAGTCCTCTCATCCGCATTGCGGGCTCCCGGAAGGGGGCCCGCGCTCGCTTTTGGCCCGTGACGGCTACCGTGGCGAACCCGATGCGCGCGTACCTCGACTGCAACGCGACCACGCAGCCGCTCCCGGAGGTGGTGGCGGCGATGGCGGCGTCGCTCACGGACGGCTGGGGCAATCCATCGAGCGTCCACCGGTCGGGGATCGACGCTCGCCACGCGGTGGAACTCGCCCGCGAGTCGGTGGCTCGGCTGCTCGGGGCGCGTTCCCCGGAAGTGGTGTTCACGGGCGGGGGCACGGAGAGCGCGTCGCTGGCGATCACGGGCACGCTCGACGCGCTGGGAGGGCCGCGCACCGTCGTCTCGATGCGCACCGAGCACAGCGCGGTGCGCGAGGCCTGCGAGGCGCTCGAGGCGCGCGGGCGCGCGCGCGTCGTCTGGGTGCCGCCGGCGCCGGGCGGGGTGATCGACCTCGCGGCGCTCGATGCGGCGCTCGATTCGCACGGCGACGACGTCGCGCTCGTGAGCGTGATGGGCGCCAACAACGAGACCGGCGTTCTGCAGCCGCTGCAGGCGGTGGGCGAGCGCTGCCGGGCGCGCGGCGTCCGCTTCCACTGCGATGCCACGCAGTGGGTGGGGCGCATGCCGACGTCGCTCGCGAACCTGCCCGTCGACCTGGTGACGGTGTCGGCGCACAAGTTCCATGGCCCAAAGGGGGTCGGCGCACTGTGGGTCCGCACGGGCGTGCGCGTGGCGCCGCAGGTCGTCGGTGGTCCGCAGGAGCGCGACCGGCGCGGCGGCACCGAGAACGTGCCCGGGATCGTCGGCATGGGTGCGGCCGCCGAGGCGGCGATCGCGTGGCTTTCCGATCCCGCGCACCGGGAGCTGGGCGCGGCGCGACGCGACCGGCTCGAGCGGGCGATCCTGGCCGCGGTGCCCGACGCGGTGGTGAACGGCGCCGGTGCCCCGCGCCTCTGGAACACGACGAACATCGGGTTCCCCGGGCTCGAGGCCGAGGCGATCCTGCTCCTCCTCTCCGAGCGTGGCGTCATGGCGAGCGCCGGTGCCGCGTGCTCGAGCGGCTCGCTCGACCCGTCGCCCGTGCTGCTTGCGATGGGCGTGCCGCCGCGCGTGGCGCACGGGAGCATCCGGCTCAGCCTCTCGCGCCTGACGACCGACGACGAGGTGGCGCACGCGTGCGAGGTGATCCCGGCATGCATCGCGCGGCTGCGCCGCTCGGGCGGCGCGGGCTAGCATCGCCGGCATGCGAAGCGTCACGATTCCCCCGGCACTGCGTGCGGTCGCGCTCGCCATCGCCGTCCTGCTGCCCGCCGCGCTTGCCCGGCCGGCGCAGGCGCAGGGCGCCATCGGCATCGCCACGTCGATCACGGTGCAGCAGTTCATGACCGACCTCATGAACTACGGCACGTGGACCGCAGACAAGACCTGGGGCTGGGTGTGGCAGCCGCGCGGGGTGCTGCCCGGCTGGCGACCGTACGCTCAGGGGCAGTGGCAGGTCGCCGAGGGCTACGGCCTCTACTGGCACAGCTACGAGCCGTTCGGATGGGCCGTCTACCACTACGGTCGCTGGGCCTGGTGGGACCACCGCGGCTGGGTGTGGATCCCCGACAAGACGTGGGGTCCCGGCTTCGTGAACTGGGCGTACGGCGAGGGGTACGTGGCATGGACCCCGATGGCACCCACGCAGCCCGGGAACCAGTCGATCGCCAACGGCTCCTGCGACAACCCGCCGTGGCAGTGGATGATCACCTCGAACGTGTGGCAGTGGGCGGCGCCGTCGGCGCGCAACGCCAACCTGCTTCCCCACCTGACGCAGAACACCGTCTACACGGGCGTGAGCGACTACAGCATCCCGAAGGACATGCTGCTGGCGATCGCGGGGAACGCCGATCCGGCACAGCCGATCGACTTCGTGATGACGCCGCTGGCGGTGACGCGCGGAGACACGCGGGGGCTGATCCTCGCGTACGCGCCGGTGCTGACCGGCGCCGCGCCGCCGCTCGGCTCGCAGTTCCGCGTCGGCGCGCCGCCGCCGCCGCAC
>CAYTYU010000061.1:0-14497 GCA_964440815.1 uncultured Chitinophaga sp. | reverse complement strand
TGAGAATTGCCTTCCTCGGGCTTCCGGAGTCGGAGCGACGGCTCTACATCGAGGAGGCTGCGGCGCGCCGCGGCGGGTCAGCCGTCATCATCGAGAAGGACCTCTGGGTTGACTGGGTCGCTCTCATCGGTCCACCAGTGACTCGTGGATGGAAAGCTCGTCCGCACCTCGAAGCGAAGGACGCATTGAGCCTGACCAGTAACTGCGTTGCCCCTCATGAAACGCGCCGATCCGCCGATGCTTGCTGAAGTGCCGACGGCCGCTCTGCCCTTGTATGGTTCCTGAATGCTCCGACTGTCTGAGCGGATTCGAGCATGGGCGACCCGCGGGCCGCGGCGGCGTGCCTGGATGCCGCTTCCGCTCGTGCGGGAGGGCTTCCCGGTCGTGTGCTGCTGGTCCGCGAAGGCGGGCTGCACGACCGTCCTGAAGTGGTTTCTCCAGCACAACGGCCTCCTGGAAGAGGCGATGCAGCATGACCCGTGGCTCCACAACTATCGCGTGCAGCGGCTGTTCGAGGAACGGGGGTATGAGCGGCGTTGCCGTGAGGCGCTGCGATCCGATCGCGTGCACGTGATCAAGGTCATTCGCGATCCGGCAAGGAGGGCCGTCAGCGCCTACCTGCACTACATGCGTTCGGCGAGTTCCATGTGGCCCGGCGAGAGCATGTTGGCGACCTGGAAGTCCGCCAATGGACTCGGGACGCAGCAGGGCGTTTCGTTCCGGCAGTTCCTCAAGTACGTGCTCGACCTTCAGCGACGCAGGCAGCCGATGGAGCCGCACGTGAGGCCGCAACATGACCGCGCCTGGGATCCGCACGTCGATGCGTACATTCCGCTCGAGATGCTCGAGGCGGGGCTCGAGGAGACCGAGAGGCGATGCGGATTGCCTCACGTCGATGTCCGAGCCTTGAGCGAATCGCCGCACCACAATCCGCCATCGCCACAGCATCGCTGGCCTTCCGATGCCGCGGATCTGGCGGCCACCAGCGCGACGCTCGACGAACTCGGCGTACCGCCGGCCGAGGTTCTGCTCGACGAGGCGACGCTTCGGTTGGTGTGGGAAACATACGACGTCGACTACCACGCCTACCCAAGCCACTACCAACGCCGCCAGGTTCTCAGCAACCGGTAGTGCCCCGATTCCCGGGCGCGACCCCGTCAGCGGGACCCGATCGTCAGATCAGGGCCGAGATGGCCCGGTCCGCGATGCTCAGGGTGCGGCGGTCGACTTGCGACCAGTCTGGGTCGAGGCGAGCGTTGCAGATCATGTCGGCGCGCAGTCGGCACCGGAAAGTCCCCCATGTCGCCCGCTCGACGCAGAGCGTGGCCATGGGTCCGCGCGCGCCCTCCGGATACCGTTCCTGCCATGAGCTGCCGGACAGCCTCCCTCGTCACGCGCGTGCTTTCCCTCGCTGCGGCGCTCCTGTCCCCCGCGCCCGCGGTGGCACAGGTCCACTACCACCCGGACGGCCAGCCCTGGAAGCAGCGTGCGAGGTCCGGCCCCGATGCCGAGGTCCCAGGCTGGTACTACAACCTCGGCATCACCGGAATGCGCGCCGAGCTCGTCGCCGACGAGCCCCGGTCGCTGGTGATCCGGCATGCGTTCGCGAACTCCCCGGCGTCCGGCGTCGTGCTCGTGGGCGACCGGGTCATCGGCGCCGGCGGACAACCGTTCCTCGAGCCGCACCGAAATGGCTACGGCGAGGCGGTCTTCGGCGCGGCGGGACCGGTCGGCGAGTTCGCGGCGGCGCTCGAAGCCGCGCAGGACCCACGCGCGCAGGCACCGGGGAAGCTCCCGCTCGCCATCCTGCGCGACGGGAAGGAACTCGCGGTCACCCTCGAAGTCGGCACGACATACGGCAGCTTCGCCAAGGAGTATCCGGCGAACTGCGCAAAGTCCGAGCGGATCGCCACGGAACTGCTCGAGTACCTCGTCCGGAACCAGCGTGCCGACGGCTCGTTCGGGAACGCGGTGCACGACACGTTCGCACCGCTTGCGCTGCTTTCGAGCGGCGACCCGAAGTACCTGCCGGCCGTGGAGCGGTGCGTTCGTCACCTCTGCGAGGCGACCAAGGCGTCGGACCCGGGCGCGAAGGCGTCGCTGCCCAACTGGCGGTACATGGGTGCCGCGCTGGTGCTCAGCGAGTACTACCTCGCGACGCGCGCGGAATGGGTGATCCCGGAACTCCAGGAGGTGCACGACTACATCGCAGCCGGCCAGTACCTCGACATGTCGCAGATCAACCCGAAGGCGAAGGAATCGCACCCGCACAGCTTCCCGACGGGCCCCCGCGACTCGCACGGCGGCTGGGGTCACAACCCGGGCTTCGAGGGATACGGGCCGATCGCGATGATCACGGCACAAGGCGCACTCGCCTACGCCATGATGTCCCGGTGCGGCATCGCGATCGATCGGGAGAGGCATGACGCCGCATACGACTTCCTGCGGCGCGGCAGCGGCAGGAACGGATACGTGTGGTACGGCGATTCCGTCGGGGGGCGCGAGGACGGCTGGGCAGACATGGGGCGCACCGGCGCGGCCGCGATCGCGTACGCACTGAGCCCGCATCCCGACCCGGCCTACCGCGACCGCGCGCGGCTGCACGCGACGGTCATCGGCCGGCACCCGCAGAGCTTTCCCGACACGCACGGCTCGCCCGCGATGGGCATGGCCTACACGGCGCTCGGCGCCAGCGTGGACCCCGCCAGCTTCCGCGCGCTGATGGACGCGAACCGGTGGTGGTTCGCCCTCGCCCAGTGCGCCGACGGAACCTACTACTACCAGCCGAACCGGGACAACGCCGGCTACGGCGCGGACGCGCGCATGACCGCGTCTTCCGTGACGGCCTTCATGCTGCTGATCCCGAAGCGCGGCCTGGTGATCACCGGCAAGGGAGCGCAACCCGCGGCGGCTCCGCCCGCCGGTCCAGGCAGCGAGGCACGGCCCCTGAAGGTGTTCATCCTCGCCGGGCAGTCGAACATGCAGGGGCACGCCGCCATCTCCACCTTCGACGCGATGGCCGATGACCCGAGGACCGCACCGCTCCTCGCGGAGATGCGCGACGCCGACGGAGCGCCACGTACGTGCGAACGAACGTGGATCTCCTCGGTGGGTTGCCTTGGCGACGCCTATACCGACCGGACCGAGGCAACGGGACGGCTGACGGCCGGGTTCGGGGCGCCGAAGGACAAGATCGGTCCCGAGTTCACCTTCGGCATCACGATGGAGAAGCGGCTGGGCGAGGACGTGCTCATCATCAAGACCTCCTGGGGAGGCCGGAGCCTCCACACGGACTTCCGCCCGCCCAGCGCCGGGCCCTTCGCGTGGCGTGCAGGCGAACTGGCCGACCGCGCGAAACGTGGCGAGGACACCCAGAAGCTCGAGGCGGAGAAGACGGCGGCCACCGGCGTCTACTACCGCGCGATGATTGCGCATGTCCGGAAGGTGTTGGCCGACATCCCGCGCGTCGTGCCCGGCTTCGATCCCCGGCGAGGCCACGAACTGGCCGGGTTTGTCTGGTTCCAGGGGTTCAACGACTACGTCGACGGCGGGGTGTATCCCGATCGCGAGTCGGCGGGCGGATACGACCTATATGCCGAGCTGCTCGGACACCTCGTTCGCGACGTGCGCACGGACCTCGCAGCCCCGAGCATGCCATTCGTCGTGGGGGTCATGGGGATCGACGGGCTGAGAGGCGACAAAGAATCGCCGATGCGGAACTTCCGCGAGGCGCAGCGGACGCCGTCGAGGCTCGACGAGTTCAGGGGCAACGTGATCGCCGTGGAGACGGCCCCGTTCTGGGACGACGAACTCGAGCGGCTCGTGGACCGGAAGGAACGCTCGAAGGATCCCGCGGCGGCGAACTTCACGCCGGAGGAACGGAAGCGCCTCGCAGGCGCGTCGAACGGCGGCTACCACTACCTCGGTGCCGCGAAGATCATGGCACCCATCGGCCGGGCGTTCGCCGAGGCGCTTGTCGGGACCGAGGCGGGCGGGAGGCGGTAAGTCACCCCGCCGAGACCAAGGGCAGCCATTGAGGCGAGGTCGGACGCACGGGGGATCCTGCCGGTAGAGGCGGTGGGGCCGAAACTCGGATCACCCGCGCTCGGTGCGGAGCTCATCTCGATGGGCGTGTCGAAGCCGGGCGGGAATTTGTGCCACGGTGATCCGTGGCGGGTCATCTCGTAGCCACGCTCGAAGAGCGCCTTCATGTACGTCGGGTCGAAGGCTTCCCGGGCAGGCACATCGAAATCGGGAGGGATGTACGCAACGTTGTAGTCGACGCCGTCGCGTTGGCAGTCGGCATAGAGCCGATAGAGGTCGCCGAGCCCCTGCGTCGCGATGAGTGCCGAGATCGCCCGGCCCGCGATGCTCAGGGTGCGGCGGTCGACCTGCGACCAGTCGGGGTCGAGGCGTGCGTTGCGAATGATGTAGGCCCTCCGCTCGCGCACGATGCCTTCGGCCTCAGCCTGCTCGCGCAGGCGCAGCGACGCCGGGTACAGGAACACCTGCGTCATGGCCCCGCCGTCGACGTGCATCTCCTGGTACCTCTTCCCGTCGACCTCGACGTCGATGAGGACGGGCGGGAATGCGGCAGGAATGGCTGCCGAGGCGATGAGGATCTTGCGGACCAGGTCCAGCGCGCCGGGAGCGCCGCTGGCGGCGATCTCGCCCACGTTCCACAGCACCGCGCGGCGGGCGTCGAGGTTCGTGGTTCCGATGACGAGCAGGCGACCCTTGCGGTACTCCGCCGCGATCGCGTCCATCAGCTTCTGGTCGACATGCTTCGAGAGCAACTTCCAGAGCGGCGCGGTGTCGGCCATCGCGTCGCTCAGGAAGCCCCCGATCAGCCCGCGCTCGACGAGGATGTCCTCCGTCCTGATGCCGGTATAGAGCTCGCGCAGGACCCCGTCGTACTCGGGTCCGGCGAAGACGAACGGGGCGGTCAGTGCGCCGGTCGAGATGCCCGTGACCGCCTTGAACTCGGGCCGCGTGCCGAGCTCGGTCCAGGCGCAGATCATCCCTGCGCCGAAGGCGCCATCGGCGCCTCCGCCCGAGATCGCCAGGAAGTCGGCCCTCGGCAGCTGGTCGGTGAACCCCTGCCGCGCCAGTTCCTCGCGCTCACGCTGGACCGACGCGAGCATCAGCCGCGTGAAGTCGGGATTGGACGCTCCGCCCCACGTGCGGACCCCGGGATCGATCCCAGGCACGAAGGCGCGACCCTCCGCGCCGTGCGGCACGGCCTTCTCCCGCGGAAGGGCGCCGCATCCGGGCCCGATCATGACCAGCGTCGCCGCGAGGCTTGCGGAAAGCAGACGAGAGAGCGACTGTCGCACGCGATTTCCCTTCGGTTGCCGCCGCCGAGCCACCTCGACCACGACGGCCGGCCGTCGTCGGACACACCAGCTCGACCTCGAGACTATCGGGTGCCCGCGACGCGTCGGCCCGTCGTCGGCGGGGGAAGTTCCCTCGAACATCCGCGCCCACCATCCGACGCTCGCGGCGGATATCGACCTTGGATGTCCCGTCGCTCGGGGGCAATGGAAGACGGCGCGCCATCGGATACTCTGCGGAAGGATCGTGAAATGAACGCAAACTCAGGTCCAATCCGTCGCCTCACGACCTACTGGAAGATCGAGGCGGGCAATGCCGTATTTATTCCCGCCATCGCGATCTACCTCGTCCTCCGTTCCGGCGGGACGATCTCGGCTGCGCTGGCGCTGTCCTGCCTCGCGTGCTCGTTCCTCCTCGTGATCGGCACCGTCGTGCTGCGGATGATGCTTGGCAAGGCAAGAGGCGAGGCGGACGCGACCCAGGCCCGCATCCCCCTGCTCCTCTGGCTGCGCTGGCCGGCACTCGCACTCTGTGCGGCCGCGGCGGTCGCGCTCGGCATGGAGTGCCTCGATCCGGGACCGCAGCTTTCCGCGCAGTTCCTGGCGCCGGCGGTGCTGCTCCTCCTCGCGGTCCTTGAGTACGTCAACTACTACCACGTGCAACTGCAGCACTTCGACCACGCCGCCGACTGGAGGCGGCTCATGTCGGGCCATGGATTCCGTCCCTCGCATCTGGCGCGCGAGATCGATCGATGGAGGCGCGAGCAGCGCTGCGGCGCATGACCCGTCTGCGCGGAGCGTCGGCGGCGAACCACGCGCTCGCCCACCGCTGGCGGCGCGGGAGCGACGTTGCCGACGACGCGATCAGCTCACGGATTCCGAGCGACCCGGAACCCGAGCTGCTGCGCGGAAAAGTCAGGACTCGACCAGTTGCGGAACGAGGACCTTGCGTAGTTCGAGAACCCGTCCCATCCGCCGCCCCGGTTCACGCGCTGGGTCCCGGTCGTGGGACCCGCGGGATCGACGGTCGCGCCCGAGGCGTAGTAGGTGCCCGAGTAGTAGTCGTTCACCCACTCGTACACGTTGCCGCTCATGTCGTGGAGCCCAAAGCCGTTGCCCTTCTTCAGGCCGACCGGCCAGGTCTGGTTGATGCCCTGGCTGCTGTTCGGACCCCAGTACCACGCGATCTCGCCGAGGGCAGGATCGGAGTTGGTGCCGCCCGGATTGGTCGACGATCCGTGGAAGGCGGTCGTCGTGCCGCCCCGGCATGCATACTCCCATTCCGCCTCCGTCGGGAGCCGCAGTCCGGTCCCCGAGAGAAACCCGCCGGGGCCGGCGATCATGTTCCAGGTCACGAATTCCACCGGCCGGAGCGGGACCTGGCTCGCCGGCACCGTCGAGCTCGGACTCCGGAAGAAGCTCGGGTTCGAACCCATGCGTGCCGTCCACTGCGCCTGCGTCACCTCGTAGCGGCCCATGTAGAAGGCACTCGTGAGCGTCACCGCTCGAACCGGCCCCTCGTTGGAACTGCACCCGAACTGCGTCGACGCGCTGCAGCCCATGTTGAAGGTTCCTCCCGGAACCAGGACCATCTCGATCTGGGTCACGGTGTCGCGCACGCGCCAGGAAAGACCCGTGGCCTCGATCGCAAGGCGGATGGCCGGATTCGTGACGACCGCGGGATTCGGCGCAGACTCGATGAGCGTCGCCCACGCCGGAGTCACCGTCGGGCAGGCGCCCCATGCCCCGAGCAGCTGGCCGAGGTCGTCGCCGTTCACGATGCCGTCCGCATTGAAGTCGGCGCTGCCCGAGCCGCCCCACTGCGCCAGCAGGATGCCCAGGTCATCGCCGTTGACGGTCCGGTCGGCGTTGAGATCGCCCGTGCACTGCGCCCTGGCGTGAATCCCGATGCCGAGGGCGGCAGCCGCGGACGCCATGGCGATCGTCCCAAGTCGGGAGCGGCCGGGACGAGGCATCGTTCTGTTCATCATGGAAGCCGGACTCCTGCGCGAGTGAAGTGCGGGGATTGGCGCTCAGGCATCCTAAATCCCGCCCCCCGAAACGCTCACAGCAAGGGTCCTGAAATCGCATAACGCCAACCCAACTTACCCCGATCAGGGGATGGATTGGGCGCCCCTGGCCCGCTCAGTCGATCGCGATGTCCTGCAGCTGCGACACGCGGTTGATGCCGAGCTTTCGGCAGGAGCGACAGCCGGAGCGACTGCGTCGCGACGGTGCGGCGCGGCCGTGCTCGCCGATTGCCGGTCGTTCAGGAGCTTGACGAACTCCTCGACCCGCGCGATGCGCTGCTGGAGCTCCTGCAGGTCGCCAGCCTCGAGGAAGAGCGGGTTGCAGAGGTAGTAGCGCCACTGCCCGGCCGTTGCGCTCGTGATGGGGATCGCGTGCCGGAAGTGCTTGTCCGCGAGTTCATGCGTGACGTACTCCTCGAGGATGCGTATGACCTTCGCCTGGCCCGGGGCGCCATTGGCGGGGTCGGCGCGTACAGTCCCACCGTGCCCTTCCGCCCATTCAACGACCTCGTCGACGACGCCAAGCGCATCATCACCGAGATCGACTGCGACGAGCTCGCCGAGCTCCTCGACCCATCCAACGACGTGCCGGACCTGGTGGTGATCGACATCCGGGAGGCCGACGAGCGCGCCCGCGGCCACGTCCCGGGCAGCATCGGACTGCCGCGCGGCATCCTCGACCGCGACATCGCGAAGGTCGCCTTCGGCGGAACCGTGGCCGAGCACCAGCTCGCGTGCCCGATCGTCCTCTACTGCGCCGGCGGCTCACGCAGCGCGCTGGCTGCCGTGTCGCTGCGCGCGATGGGATTCACGAACGTTCAGAGCCTGGCCGGGGGATTCGGCGCGTGGGGCAAGTCGGGGCGGCCCATCGAGCATCCGCGGTCGCACTGAGGCGACGCACGGCGTCACGCGCCGGGCTTGGCGGCGGGCGCCGGGGCCGCCTTCGCCGCGTCGCCGCGACGGCGGATCGGCACCTGCACCTCGGACCAGCGCCACTCCGGGTCGATGAACGGCCCGTTGTATATGAACATCCGCGGGTCGCCGGCGACCTCCCACTCCTGCTGGCCCTTGAGCCAGGTGCGGAGCGCGTCGAACTCCATGGCCGGGTCGAACGCACCCTTGGCGCCGATGCTGAGCACCGTCACGGGCGCGGCATCGCGGACCACGATCTTGCCGTCCTCGCCGACCGGTCCCTGCTTGGACGAGCGGTAGAGGAAGCTCATCGTGGTCGAGCCCTCCTCCGAGGGTTCGTCCTTCATGAAGTCCTTGTAGAGACCGGCGTAGTCCATCTCGACGGGCGCGGTCATGGCGATCTCGCGCTTCTTGATGTGGTTGAAGAGCGGGAAGAAGCCGGCGACCATGCCGTTGCCCGAGTCGTCCTTCGACGTCAGTTCGGCGCGGCGGACCGAGGGGTACTCCTTGATGTCGATGGCGCCGAACGGCGTCGGCTCGGGGTAGCCGTCCGGGAGCGGCGACTCGATCATCGCCTGCTCGAAGCGGTAGACGCCGTCCACCACCTGGATCGCGTTCTCGCGGTTGCCGCCGACGCGCGTGATGAGCTTCGGCGTGCGGACGGCGCCCTGGCCGACTTCGGGGGTGGCGGTTGAGCCGGCCTTTGCGGCCTCGGCGGTGCCCGGTGCCGCCGGTGCCGCCGGAGCTGCGGGTGCCTTCGCAGGCGCCTGCGCATCGGACTGGGCTGCGGCGGAGACGACCAGGGCGAGGGATGCGGCGGTGACGGTGACGGACATCGAAGTGAGGTTCATGCGGGCAGGTTCGCAGGGGGGCACGCCGACGATTCACCGACGGTGGCGGCGTCCGTTGAATTCGCGTCGAACTACCCCCGTTCGAGGGGGGTCCGGCGGCGGAGGTACTTTCCGCCAGCATGCCGGAAACCACCCTGAGACTGCGGGATCCCGCGGTCATGCGCGCGCTGCGCGACATCCCCACCATGCAGCGCTGGGAGATCCTGCGCCGTTCGAAGCGCGCGCTGTCCGCGCCCGAGGTCGCGTCGGCGGCGGGAGCACCGCTTGACGCGGTGCGGAGGTCGCTCGACGTGCTCGTCGCCGCACGGCTGGCGGAGGTGCAGCCCGCCACGAGCCGCCGCCGGCAAGTCACCTACCGCGCGGCAATGGCACGGCTCGTGCTCCGATGGAGCCGGCGAGATCCCGCGGACGTCGCGGCATCACGGGCGCTGGGCCGACTCATGCGGGACCACAGCCGCACGGTGCAGGACGATGCCATGGGCCGGCCCGGGTACGACCGCCTCTCGACCCTCAACTACACCGGGTGCAACTCTGCCCTGCTGCTCGACGACGACGCGCTCCGGGTGCGCGAGTGCTTCCGGGTCGCCTATGCGATGCTCGCCGACGCGGACCAGCGTGCGCGCGAGGCTCCGGAAGCCGGAAACGCAAAGCCCTACCAAATCTCCTTCGAATTGCTGAGGCTCTGGGCACCCGAGCCGCGGATGGCGGAGTACTTCGTCATCGAGGAGTCAATGCACGATCATGAGCGACGCCTGCTCGAGGGGAGCGCGGGCAGGACGCTCTCCCGGCGCGAGCTCGACGTCGCCCGATTGCTCGAAGGCGGGATGAGCCGGCCGAGGATCGCCGAGAAGCTCGGGGTCACCCTGAACACCGTTGCGTCCGTCTCGAAGTCCATCTACCGCAAGCTGGGCGTGAACAGCCGCGCGCAGCTGGCGGAGCGCATGCGGCTCGTGTGAGCCCGCCGGACCCCGGGGCAGAGGACAGTCACTTCGCCGCGTCGAGCAGCACCTGCGTGCCGTCGAGGTGCGCGTCGTCGATCCTGTCGAGCGGAACCCTCACCATCCGCTTGAGCGGCGCGAGCCGGTCGATCTCGACGGTCGCGAAGTTCATCGAGTCGATGGTGCGGACGTGGAAGCGGTTCCGCGCCTTGTCGTTCATCCACGTGAACTGCGTCACCTCGCTGGTCACGGATCCCGCCGACGCCCCCTCGCTGCCGGAGCCTTGGTCCGTCGAGATGTCGCGGACCCGGTCGAAGTTGTTGAGGATGTGGCCGAGCGTCACCACGGCCTGGTCCGGCGTCCCGGCCTTGCGCGCATGGGTCACGTAGTAGGCCGCCTTCACGAAGCGGCCGGCCGAGATCTGGATCGAGGGCACGCCCGCCAGCGCGCTGCCGGCATCGGGAGCCTCGACCTTCAGCTTCCCGAAGGTGCCGTCGTTCTTGTCGACGTTCGACAGGAACGCGTAGTTGTTCAGGTTCTTCAGGTGCCAGCCGAAGTCGGGGGCGTTGGTGGCCACACCCACCGGGTTGTCGTGGATCGCCTGCTTCCCGTCGAGGTACTCCACCACGATCCCCGCCCCGAACCGATCGAAGAACACGTAGTGAAAGGGCGCCTCGGCGTTGCCCATGACCGGCAGCCGGGGCAGCCAGACGCGAAGGTCCGCGCCCTCGAGGGCCGCTCGGACCTCGGCCACGGTCCGGAAGCTGCCCAGCATGTACAGGCAGAAGTCGCTGGCCGCCAGGTACTTGGCAGAGCCGCCCTCGGAGTAAGAGGGCGTCACCGACCCGTCGAGCTCGTTGGTGCTCATCGACAGCCCCTGGTCGTTGATCGCCTCCACCATCGTCAGCGACCCCGTCCCCAGGCCCGGGTCCGCACCGACCCCGAGGACGGGGAACCGGGTCTCGAACGCGAGCCCGGTCCGTCCGCTCGGCGCGGGCGAAGACACCTTGGTACCGGCGGGAACGAACGCCATCTCGAAGGGCAGCTTGGCGGCGAACTCCAGGGTCTTCCCGCTGTACACGTTGCCCTGCATGTCGGTGATCATCAGCGCGGTGCAGGCAAGCGCGCGGCCAGCGGTCATGGCGAGGGCACAGGCGAGGAAGACGTTTCGCATGACGATGACGGTACCACGCTGCCGCGGATTCGGTATGTTCCGGCCATGCACGCGCTCCGCACCGCGTTCGCCTGCCTCGCGACCACGATCGCCGCCGGCTGCGCCTCGGAGGGGTTCGAGGTGTCCGCGCATACGCAGTCCATCTCGTACCGCGGGCACGTGGATCCCGCGCTGATCCTGCACGCCGATCCGCCGGACTGCGCGATCCTGCCCGGGCTGACGCCGACCACCTACGGCGGCCTCGCGTCGCACGTCGACACGTCGTTCCTCCTCTCCTTCCGCGCGGCGGCGCCCGGAAGCTCGGTGCTCTCGCCCGGAGAGTCCATCGCGCGCATGAACGCGGCCAACGTCGCCGAGCTGTGGCAGCCGCTGGCCTTCACCTACGGCCAGTCGGGCGTCATGGACCGCGAGCGGCTCTCCCGGATCGGGAAGGCCCTCGGCGTGAGGAGGGTCATCGTGCCGATGCTCGGCTACGTCGTCACGAACGCGGAGCAGCAGGTGCAGCCGTTCGACATCACCATCGCGGTCACGGTCTGGGTGTCGGTGTACGCCTCGGTCCAGGTGTGGGACACGGAACGAGGCGTGCTCGAGTGGTCGTCGACCGCCAGCTGCAGCGTCGCGATCGAGGTCGCCGCGGCGGCGGGCTTCCCGATCCACCAGGCGCTCCGGAAGTCCTGGGACCAGATGCTCGCCGACCTCATCCAGAACCGCAGCGGCTCGCTGCTGCGCGAGACGCTCTCGCCGAAGGCGATGCAGGACGCGATGGCCGTGGGTGCCGGCGGGACGGCGGACCCGGCGCAGGCGGCAGGCTCGCGCTGAGGTTGCCGCACGGCGATGTTCAGTCGAGCATGCGTGCGCGCAGCTCCGGCGTCGGCGCGGCGCACCGGTCCCCCTTGCCGAACCAGCGGAATCGGTGGCGTGCCACCCAGCGATAGGCACCGTCGCGGAGGGATTCCGGAACCGCGCGGAGAACGAGCGCGGCGCGCCACGGCCACGGCAGGCGACGGGCGATCTCGATGACCGCATCGGAGCGGATCCAGGGGTGCAGATCGGTGGTCAGGACGATGCTGTCGGGCGCGCCTGCCGGCAGCCGGACGCCCAGGCGCGCGCACTCCCGGCGGCCCGCCTCGCCCTGCAGGGACGCGAACCGGAACCTCCGGGAGGGATCCCGCGCCGCCACGAATCGGACGACGCCGCTGCACAGGCCGCACTCGCCGTCGAAGAGGATGAGCGCGTAGCCGCGCATGTGTGGAGACCGGCGAGTCGAGGACCGGGCCGGGAACGGGAGGAAGGTACCCTCGCGCGGATCGGTCGCAAGTACATGCGGCGCCCACGTTTCCATGCTCCGCACCATCCCAGTCACCATCGAGACGTTCGACGACGCCGTGGGGCCGGCCCTGCGCCGCCACGCGGTGCTGAACCAGGTGGAACTGGGCATCGTCGACTCGGCCCACGCGGAACCCACGCGCTACGCCCAGGGCGTGCGCATGCTCGCGCTGGCCGATGATGCCACGGGCGACGTCGGCGTTGCCGTCCAGACGCCGCCCAACAAGCCGCTGGTCTCGGTGGCGGGCGAGGCCATCGCGCTCGAGCTCGGGCGGCGCTTCGTGGACGCGTACGGGGATCCTCGGTCCGTGTTCGGCCCCGACTCTTCGGCGATGGCATTCGCCCGCGGCGCCGGGGCGCGCGCGCCGCGTCCCGTCTCGCATGACGGCGTGTTCGAGCTTCGCGAGGTGCTGGCGGTGCCCGCCGCGGCGGGGTTTGCCCGCATGGCCGAGCCCGGGGATGCACCGCTGCTGCAGGGCTGGATGGACGCGTTCTTGGAGGAGGCGATGCCGGGATTCCCAAAGGACCCCAAGGCAGGCGCCCGCATGGCAGGCAGCGGCCGCACGTGGCTCTGGTGCGCACCGGGCGGCGAGCCCGTGAGCGCGGCGAACAATCCCCGCCGAGTCGCAGGCTGGTGGGCCATCGGCTACGTGTACACGCCGCCCGAGCGCCGCGGACACGGGTGGGCCACGTCGCTCGTCGCGCACGCAAGCAGGTGGGCGCTTGAAGGCGGCGCCACCGGGTGCACGCTGTTCACCAACCTCGCGAACCCCGTGTCGAACCGGATCTACGAGCGCATCGGCTACCGCCGGGTGGGCACGCGCGCGACGGTTGCGTGGTGAGCGGCGGCGTGGCGGAAAGCCGAGTTGGATGACGCGTCCGGACGAACACGGACGCACTCCCCGACTGCGACTGCGTTCGCACCGCCCGCCCATCAAGCGCTCCCGACCACCGCGTCCACCTCGATCTCGATCTTCATGCGTGGGTCGGCCAGGCCGGCCTCGATCATGGTGGCGGCCGGGCGGATCTCGCCGAAGGCGGCACGCAGCGCGGGCCACGTGGCCGGGAAGTCGGCGGCGCGCGGCAGGATGTAGCGGACCCGGACGACGTCCTGCATCGATGCCCCCGCCTCGCGGAGGGCTGACTCGATGTTGCGCAGGCACTGCGCGGCCTGGACGGCTATGTCGTCGCTGATGGCCATCGTCGAGTAGTCGAAGCCGGTGGTCCCCGAGACGAACACCTGGTTCCCGACCACCACCGCCCGGGAGGATCCGATGTCGCGTTCGAAGCTCGAGCCCGAGGAGATGAGGCGGCGTGGCATGGGTTGGCACGATAGTCACGGGGCAACCGGTGATCGAACCGACCGGCTGCGCATGCCGAAGCCACGGTCGTAGGCGCGCATACGATCCGGCGATGTCGCTCGCGCCCCTTGCGGCCGCGGAACGGATCCGAGGCATCGACCTCGCGCGGGGGATTGCCCTGCTGGGCATCCTGTTCGTCAACGTGCGGTTCTTCTTCGCGCCGCTCGGCTTCGCGATGCGGCCGGACGTGGCGCTCGACGGGTCTGCACGCGGGACGGCGGACGCGCTCGCCTGGAGCCTCACCGAGGCCTTCTTCACCTACAAGTGCATCTCGCTCTTCTCCATGCTCTTCGGCTTCGGACTCGCCATGCAGGCGGCCCGTGCCCGGGAGCGCGGGGTCAGCCCATGGCCGTCGGGACTCCGGCGCCTGGGCCTGCTCCTGGCGGTGGGCGTCGTGCACTGGTCGCTGGTCTGGTACGGCGACATCCTGACGAGCTACGCGTTCCTCGGCCTCATCGTGCTGGCGTGCACCGGGCTGTCGACGAACGCGCTGCGCTGGTGCATCGTGCCGGTCGCGGGCGTGGTCGCGCTGGTGGCCGTCGTGGGGGCCGGGCTGTACGGGCTCGGCGCGG
>CAYTYU010000060.1:0-14635 GCA_964440815.1 uncultured Chitinophaga sp. | reverse complement strand
CTACATCCTGGCGGAACTGGAGCACACCGGCCCGGCGACGGACGCATGGCGCCCGACGAGGGCACAGGGCTGGATGCGCACGCTGCGCGGCGGCGCCGATGCGAGGATGTTCATCGACCCGGTCGTCGCCGACCGCGCCGCGCACTACGACCGCACCGACCGGCCGGTGGAGCCCGAGCGCGTCGGCGGCGTCGTCGGGTCCCAGGACGGCATGTACCTCGTCGTCTGCGGGCTGCTCGCGGCCGTCGGCTGCTGGCGGCTGGGCGTCATGGCGCCGCTCGTCTGGGGCTTCTCGGCCGGCTTCGTGGCGATCCTCTGGCGCATGGTCCGCCGCCGCACGCTCCTGGCGCCGATCATCGTCGGCCAGGGATGGATCCAGCACGGCGCAGCGCGGTGGACCGTCGAGGACTCGGCGGTGATCGCGACACGTCGCCTCGGCGGGGCACAGGTGCGCGTGATCGGGCCGCCCGGGGTGCTGACCATGCGGCTGGGAACCGGCCGCAGCCAGGACTTCGAGACGCTGTGGATGCGCTGGATGCACCCCAACCCGAACCTCGCGCAGCAGGCGTTCGACGCCTGAACGACCTACGATCGAGCCATGGACCGCGAGGCCGGACGCACCGTCACCCTGTACGAGGCCCTGGAGACGGGCGGCCGCCCGCTCGGCTGGATGCTCGCGGTGGCGGGCGTCCTGATGTGGGTGATCTGGGATGCGCCGAACGACGGCACGCCGTCGCCCTGGCCCGCCGTGCGGTGGGCCGGGACGGCGCTCATCGCGCTGGCATGGACCGTGCCGACGTTCGCGGTGCCGGTGCCGGCGGCGGCACGCGCATGGCGCTGGGCTGCGGCCCTGACCGTGCTGGCGGCGGTACTGACGTCGCTGCCGGCGCTGCTGCGCGGGCCGTAGCGCGGGCGCTCGCGGCGGTGCTCGCGAGGAACACCGTCTGCAGCCGCTCGCCCTGCGTGCGCGAGGCGACGCGGCCGACGGGCCAGTGGTCGGTGGTCTCGACGAGGACGAGCGTGCGCCCGGCCGGGCGGACGATCTTGTCGCCCTTGAGGACGGGGATGGCGGCGGCCGCCAGCATGTGGGCGTGGTCGGCGTCGCGCACCAGGTGCACCTCGCAGAGCCCGACGCTGCGGGCAAGCGCGGCCAGCAGCACCGCGCGCGTGTCGCAGTCGCCGGTGCCTGTCGCCAGAGCCCAGAGCGGCATCGAGAGCCCGAAGCGGTGCTTGCCGTCGCCCACCTCGGGCGACTCGCCGTAGCGAAGCTCCTGCACGAAGCTCGCGAAGGCGCCGAACTCCTCGCGCAGCCCGCGCGCGCCGCGCCGGCGCGCCTCGGCGAGCACGGCGCGCGCCACCGGGCGCACGTCCTCCAGGCTCGCCTCGATCATCCATTCGTAGTCCGGGGCCAGCACGTCGCCGTCGGGACCGTGCCGGCGCTGCACGCCGTGGCGCGCGAGCACCGCGTCGAGCGACGCGCGCTTGGCGGAGAGCTCGGAGTCGAGCTGGTATCGGATCACCGCGCGGTCGAGGTCGTAGCCGAAGGCGCGCTCCATCGCGAAGGCGCGCGACACGTCGACCGCGGTGCGCACGGAGAGCATGCGTCCGCGCGCACCGGGCTTCACGACGCGCGTGTCGCCGTCCCAGCGCACCACCGGCACGGTGTTGACGTCCTCCCACGCCCAGCGGCGCTCCTCGAGGTCCTCGGAGAGCGAAGCGAGTGCCTCGAGCCCCGGGCCGTGCGCGCCGGGCGCAAGCCACGGGTCGAATTCGGGCGAGTCGCCCTGGCAGGTCGGCAGCCGGACGGGGCCGCTTGCCGGCGGCGGGCCGGACAGGCCGCAGCGCTCCATGGCCGCGTCGGCGGACGGGCCGCCGAACGCCGCGCGCAGGCGGGGCTCGCGCTTCCAGGTCCATGCACCGACCGCGACGGCGATCGCCGCCAGGGCCGTCGCCCACACCGCACGCTCGAACCGTGGCACCGCCGCACGCATGTCCGTGCTTCATCGGCTCGGCACGGGGGGTGCTTGAGGGGTCGCGTCGTGGTCCGGGAAAGTCGGCCGCCGCGGTCCGCCAGCGCGGGTCAGTTCGCGTGGGCCGGGTCGGGCGTTCGGCGCGCGCCCCACCGCGGGCGCTCGCGCTGCGGCACGTACCCACCGAGGACGCGCACGCGCGCCACGCCGTCGAGGGCGGTGGCGAGCTTGGTGAGGAGCGCGCGCTCGGGCACCACGCGGAGCGCGTTCGAGCGCATGAGGACCACGCGTCCGCCGACCTCGGCGCGGACGTCGACGTCGACGGGACGGCCGGACAGCGCCGCCACGCTTCCCGCCGCCTGGCGGAGGATGCCGCTTGCCATCTGCAGCGCGCCGATGGCCTCGGGGTCGGACTCGCGCCCGGCCGCCACCGAGATCTCCAGCCGCGTCGCCAGGTGCTGCGCGGCGTCCTCGATCGGGATGATGCGGTCGACCACGAGCTGCGGCGAGCCGCGCGAGTGGTCGAGCCGGGCGACCATGAGCACCACGCGGTCCTGCTGCATGACCTCCGCGTGCGCGGCGAAGGTCTGCGCGAACACCACGCCCTCGAGGGACGACGCCTGGTCGGCGAGCGTGAACATCGCCATCCGCTGGCCCGCGCTCTTGCCGGACTTCGCCACCACCGCGCGCACCCGCGTGAGCATCCCGCCCGCCACCACCGACGCGTCCTGCGGCATCTGCGCGATGCGCGCGAGCGGCCCGGTGCAGAAGGTCGCGGTCTCGTCGCGGTACTGGTCGAGCGGATGGCCGCTCACGTGGAAGCCGAGCGCCTCCTTCTCGAAGGCGAGCGCCTGCATGCGGTCCCAGGGCGCCGCCTTGCGCAGGGTGCCGCCGGCCGGCGCGCCACCCGCGGGGGCCGGGGCGGCCTCGAAGTCGCCGAAGAAGGTCATCTGCCCGGCGCGCCGGTCCTGGTCCTTCGACTGGCCGCTGCGGATCGCGTCCTCGATGCTGGCCACGAGCGCCGCGCGCGCCTCGGTGCCGTGCAGCGAGTCGAACGCCCCGCCCTTCGCCAGCGCCTCGATGGTGGCGCGGTTCACCGCGCGCAGGTCGACGCGGTCGCAGAAGTCGAAGAGGTCGCGGAACCGGCCGCGCTCCTTCCGCTCGGCCACGATCGCCTTGATCGCGGTCTCGCCGGATCCCTTGATCGCCTTCAGCCCGAAGCGCACGTGGCCGTGCACCGAGTCGTGCGGCTCGCCGTCGCCGTAGACCACCGCGAAGTCGGCGTCTGAGAGGTTGACGTCGGGCGGCCGCACCTCGACGCCCACGTGCGGGCGGGCCTCGGTCGAATCCGGGAACACCGTGCGCCGGCACTCCTCGAGGTAGACGGCCCAGTCCTCAACCTTCTGCGCCTGGCTCTCGAAGGTGAGCACCGCGGCCATGAAGTGGTTGGGGAACCAGGTCTTGAGGTAAGCGGTCTGGTAGGCGACGATCGCATAGCCGGTGGAGTGGCTCTTGTTGAAGCCGTAGCCGGCGAAGCGGACGATCAGGTCGAAGAGCTCGCTCGCGCGCGCCTCGCCCACGCCGCGCGCGGCGGCGCCCCTGACGAACTCCTCGCGCGTGGCGCTGATCACCTTCTCGTTCTTCTTGCCGATCGCCTTGATCACCGTGTACGCCTGGCGGAGCGCGATGCCGCCGAGGAGGTGGAGCACCTGCATCACCTGCTCCTGGTAGACCATGATGCCGTAGGTCTCGCCGAGCAGCGCGTCGACCGCCTCGTGCACCGGGGGCACCGGCTCGCGGCCGTGCTTGCGCGCGTTGTATTCCGGAATGAGGCTCATCGGCCCCGGGCGGAAGAGCGCGTTTGCCGCGATCAGGTCCTCGAGGCGGTCGGGCTTCATGTCGCCGAGCAGGCGCCGCATGCCGCCCGACTCGAACTGGAACACGCCGCCCGTGTCGGCGCGCCGGAAGAGCTCGAGCACCCGCTGGTCGTCGAGCGGGATGCGGTCCATGTCGAGGGGATGCGGGCCGCCGTCGGCGGGGTCGCGCCGCACCGCGCGCCAGATGGCCTCCTCGGACATCGAGTCGCGCACGAGCGTGCGGCAGAGCTCGATGGTCGAGAGCGTGCGCAGCCCCAGGAAGTCCATCTTCAGCAGGCCGGCCTTCTCGCAGAGCGGCCCTTCCCACTGGGTGACGAGGTCGTCGCCGCCGCCCGTCGGCCGGCAGAGGGGCACGATCGTGTCGAGCGGCTGCGTCGCCACCACCACTCCCGCGGCGTGGATGCCCTGCGTGCGCGCGTGGTTCTCCAGCTGCCGGGCGGCGTCCACCACCCGCCGCACCTGCTCGTCCTCGTCGTAGGCCTTCTGGAAGTCGGGCGACTGCGCGAACGCCTTCTCGAAGGTCATGTCCGGCGCCTCGGGCACCAGGTTCGAGATGCGCTGCGCCTCCGCGGGCGGCACGCCCATCACGCGTGCTACGTCCTTGATCGCGTTCTTCGCCTTCAGCCGGCCGAACGTCGCGATCTGCGCCACGTGGCCGTACTTCTGGCGCACGTGCTGGATGACCGCGCCGCGGCCGTCCTGGCACAGGTCGATGTCGATGTCGGGATACTCGCTGCGGTCGGGGTCGGTGAAGCGCTCGAAGAGCAGGCCGTAGCGCACCGGGCACGCGTTCGAGAGGCCGAGCACGTAGCCCACCATGGTGCCCACGCCCGAGCCGCGCGCGGTGGCGGGGATGCCGTGCTGGCGCGCCCAGTTGACGAAGTCCCAGACGATGAGGAAGTAGGCGCTGATCGCCTTGTCCGAAAGCACCTTCAGCTCGCGCTCGCAGCGCGCGCGCACCTCGGGGGTGACGCCGCCCGGCCCGTAGCGCCAGGTGAGCCCCGCCTCGCAGAGGTCGCGCAGCGCCCGGTCGCAGTCGGCGCGCAGCGTGGCCTCGTCGATGCCGGCGTCCTTCGTCCGGTCAAAGGGCAGCAGCTCGATGGTCCGGCAATAGCCCTTGAACCACTCGGTGAGGTCGCCGTCCATGGCGGGGTCGTAGGCGGGCTTGCGCCCGGCGTGCCGGATGCGCACCACGGGCGCGTGCTTCTCCGCGAGAGGAAGCTCCACGTTGCAGCGATCGGCGATCCGCACGGTGTTGGCGAGCGCCTCGCGCTCGGCGTCGTCCTCGGCGAACAGCGCGTGCATCTCGGCGGGGCTCTTGACGTAGAGCTCCTCGGGGTAGCGCAGCCGGTCGGGGACGTCCTTGGTCTTCCCCATCGAGATGCAGCACAGCGTGTCGTGCGCGTCGTGGTCCTCGCGGCGCAGGAAGTGCGCGTCGTTGTCGCAGACCAGCGGGATGGAGAGCTTGCGCGCGAGCTTCTTGAGGAGCGGGTTGATGCGCTCCTGGTCCTCGACGTGACGCTGCAGCTCGATGTAGAAGCGCGGCTCGCCGTGCTCGTCCGGGCCGAAGGTCGCGGCGTGCCAGCGGGCCTCCTCGACCGCCGCGTCCCAGTGCCGCGACTGGTTGGTGCGCACGAACTGCTCCAGGTGGTGCGCGATGCTCGATCCCAGGTGCCCGTTGATCGCGATCAGCCCGCGGTTCAGCTCCGCGAGCGTCGACTTGTCCATCCGCGGCTTGTAGTAGAAGCCGTTGACGAAGGCGTCGCTCGAGAGCTTCACCAGGTTGCGCCAGCCGCCGAGGTCCTGCGCCAGGAGCACCAGGTGGAAGCCGCCGTCGGCCACGCCGGTGGAGGTGCGGTCGCGCCGGTCGCCGGGGGCGACGTAGGCCTCGATCCCCAGGATCGGCTTGATGCCCTCCTTCTTGGCGGTCAGGAAGAACTCGAGCGCACCGAAGAGGTTGCCGTGGTCGGTGACCGCCACGGCGTCCATCCCCAGCTCCTTCACCCGCTTGACGAGCTTCTCGAGCCGGTTGCCGCCGTCGAGGAGCGAGTATTCGCTGTGCAGGTGCAGGTGGACGAAACGCTGGTCGCTGCTCGGGGGCACGGCGGACACGGTACCGAAATAGGTGCCAGGAACGCCTGTCCCCATTTTCCGGAGGAAAATGGGGACAGGCGTTCCTGGCACCTATTTCACGAGCGCGCGCAGGGCGCGGGTCGCCTCGCCGGGCGTTCCCGCGCCGACGGCGTGATCCTCGATGCGCACCACCGGCAGCACCAGCCAGCTCGCGTTCGTGAGGAACACCTCGTCGGCGGCGAGCAGCGCATCGATGTCGAGCCGGCACCGCTCGACCGCCATGCCGGACGACTCCGCGGCCGCAAGCACCGCCGCGCGCGTGACCCCGGGCAGCACGGGGCTGCGCACGGCCGCCCCCTTCGGCTCCTCGCCCCGTGCGATCGGCGTGCGCAGCGTGCCGTCCTTCACCACGAACACGTTCGACACGCACCCGCAGGCGAGCGCCCGCGTCACGTCGAACCAGAGCGCCTCGTGCATCCCGGCCGCCGCCGCGCGCTGCAGCGCGGCCAGTCGCGGCCAGTACCAGAGGGTCTTGTGCCCGGCGAACGGGTCAACGACGTTCAGCTGCGCGTCGGCCACCCGCACCCCGATCCCCTGCTCGAAGATCGCCGGCGGGTACGCGGTCGGCGGCTGCACCTGGATCAGGATCGTCGGGTCGTGGCGCAGCTCCTCGGCCGTGCGCGCCAGGAGGTTCATGTCGCCGCCCGTGATGGTGAGGCGCACGCGCGCGTCCTTCATGCCGTTGCGCGCCATCGTGGCCTCGCACGCGTCGACGAGCGCCTCGGGGCGCAGCCGGTCGCAGAGGCCGAGTTCCAGCGCACTGCGGCGCAGCCGCTCCATGTGCTCGAGGCCCCGGACGATGCTCCCGTCCCGGCCGATCATCGTCTCGAAGAGCCCCATGCCGTGCTGGAACCCGGCGTCGAAGGCCGAGATGCGGGCCTCCGCCATCGGGACGAACGAACCGTCGAGCCAGGCGTCGAGCATGGGCGCAGGCTAGCCGCGCGCCGGCCGCCGACCGTGCCGCCCGGACGCCATCGCCCGCGCCATGAAAGCCTGCGCGGCCTCGATGTTCCCAAGCTGCCGCGCATGGATCGCCGCCAGCCGACGCAGCGCCGCAGGATGCTCGGGACGCAGGCGCAGGCACTCCTCGAGCGCCGCGATCGCCTCGCCGGGTCGGCGGTCGGCGGCCAGCGCCGTGCCGAGGAGGAGGTGCATGTCCGGGTCGGCCCACGCACGGCCGAGCGCCTCGCGCGCGGCAGCGGCCGCGTCGGCGTATCGCTCCTGCCGGTACAGGGCGCGCGCCAGCACCACGTGCGCGTCGCGGCGCGTGGCATCCACCTCGATCGCCGCGCGCACGGCACGCTCGCTCGCCTGCCAATTGCCCGCCGCCTCCGCGGCCAGTGCACGCGCGATCGCCGCATCCGCCGGCGGCGCCCCGGCGCCGGCCGCGGCATCCGCCTCGGCCAGCGCCTCATCACCGCGGCCCACCGCCGCGAGCGCACGCGACCGGCCAAGCCCGAGCGCCCACCCGTCATCCGGGCCGCTGACGCCATGCTCCAACTGCGCGGCTCGGCACGCATCGAGCACCGCGCGTGCCTCGTCCGACAGTTCGGCCCCGATCAGGAATTCCGACAGCAAGAGCGCCGCGGCAGCGTCCGCCGGCCGCCGCGCCACCATGCGCCGCGCTGCCGCGATCGCCGCATCGAGTGCACCGGACACGGCTGCCGAACGCGCGAACGCCTCGTCGCGCGCCTGCACCAGGGCCAGCACGCGATCGGATCCGACGCCACCAGGAGCGTCCGGAAGCGCGGCCGCCGCCGGCGCGGCATCGGACGCACCCTCCAGCCCCAGCGCGTCGCGGACGATCGTCGCGACATCCGTCGCCACCGTGCCGAACCGGAGCGAGTCCGGCCGCACGCCCGGTCCTGCGACGACCAGCATCGACGGCAACGGAGCGTCACGGAGCGCATGGCCCCCACCGAGGAGCACCGCAGGCGAACGCCATCGCTCGAGGTCGGTCCCGCGCTCGCCGACCACGACGACCGTGGCACCCTCGCCTGCCGCGGCGACGAGCCGGCCGATCCAGCCATCGAGCGCACGGCACGCCGCGTCGACCACGCCGCCGAACGCCGCTGCGCGTGCCGCCGGAACGCCGGGCCCGGCCGGCGGCGCGAAGCGGATGAACTCGCGCACCAGCACGCCGAACCACGCGGTGCGCACGCACGCGAGGTCCCACGCGCCCGTCGCGCACGCCGCGTCCGCTGCCCGCAGCTCTGCCTCGAACGACGCCGACGCCGCGCGCAGCAGACCGCCGAGCACGTCCTCGCCCCCGGAGGCGCCGAACGCGATCGCCTCGGCCCACGCCGGCACCTCGCCCGACGTCACCTCGCCCGCCGGCACCCCACCCTCGCACCCCGAGACGGCAATCCGGCATCCCGCTGCCGCCGCCTCCTCCCACACCGCCGGGCGCACGCGGTCGGCGGGCACCGGCGGACGCGTACCCGAGCCGTCGGGAAGCGGCACGTCCTCGGCCAGCACGCCATGCCGCCACGCCGGGACGCCCGTGACGATCGTCGTCCAGCCGACGAGTCCGCCCGCGCGGTCAAGCGGTGCGAGTCGCCCGCTCGAGCCTCGCTCGACGAGCGCCGCAAGCGACGGCATCCGTCCGCCATCGAGGCGCGGCGAGAACACCCGCCAGTCGGCAGCGTCGATTCCGACGAGGAGCGCGCGGCGCAGCGGGGCCATCTCACGCACCTTGCCCCGACGCGCGGCGCGCGGCGGCAAGCGCCTCGCGGGCCTCGTTCCAGCCTGGCGCCTGCACGACGCACGCGGCGAAGGCGTTCGCTGCCTCGCCGGGCGAGCCGAGCGCCAGGAACGCACGGCCGACCGTCATGTGAACGCCCGCCTGCCGCATGTCGAGCGCCGCCGAGCGCAGCCCCAGGTCCAGCGCACCCTCGGCATCGCCCGCACGCAGCCGGAGCGCCGCCAGCTGCGCCAGCGTGCCCGCGTCCTGCGGCTCGTCCGCGAGCGCGCGGCGGAAGGATGCCTCGGCCCCCTCGTCGCGGCCGGCGGCCACGAGCGCACGGCCCAGCATCGCGTGGATCCCGACCGTCGACGGCGCATCCGCCGCGAGCGACCGGAGCAACCCGACCGCCGCCGGCGCATCGCCCCCGTCGAGCGCCAGCTGCGCGCGCAGCACCTGCGCGGCCCCGGCGGCACGCCCGGCCTCGGAAAGCGACTCCAGCTCACGCGCCGCCGCATGACGATCCCCCGCCGCCGCCAGCGAGTGCGCCCGCATGAGGCGCACGCCGTCGCTTGCGGCCACCGGTCCCTCGAGCGTGGCCAGCACCTCCAGCGCGCGCGCGTGCTCGCCCGCGTCCGCGTGCGACTGCGCCAGCTGCACGCGGTTCGAGTCGGCGGTGTCGCGCCGCGAAGCCTCGTCGTCGGCGCCGGGCGGCGCGACGTACCCGAGGTCGACGAGCTGCTGCAGCGCTGCGCGCGCCTCGTCCGGATCGATGCGCATCTCGGCCGGATGCATGCCGCACGCACCCGGCACCGACTCCCACGAGGGAATCCGCGTCGGAACGGGGACATCCGCCATGGCCTCGGCGAGCACGCGACCGGGCATGTCGCGTGCCGCGGGAAGCCCGAGCAGCGCGAGCACCGTGGGCGCGATGTCCAGGATGCTCGCGCCATGCGCCTCGGCACCGGCACGGATGCCCGGCCCGGCGGCCGCCAGGATGCCGTACGGACGGTGCCAGTCGACCGGACCTGCCTTGCCGGGCCGGGGGTCAGGGCGTCGGTGGTCGTTCCAGTAGCCGTGGTCGCTCACGACCAGCACCGCGGTCTCGGGGCCCGCGAGGGCAAGCAGCGTCTCGAGCATCATGTCGTGGAAGCGGTAGATGCCCGCCATGCAGTGCCGGTACGCCTCGAAGTCGCACGCATCCACCTGGTCCATCTTCGGCGGATGGAACTCCATGAACTCGTGGCCGAAGCGGTCGATGCCCTCGTAGTAGACGGCCGTCAGGTCCCAGTCCCCGCGCTCCATGAGCCGCGTCGCCATCGCGTGCACCGAGGCCGTCTGCGCGACGAGGTGCGCCAGCTTGCCGAGCCGGTTTCCCTCGCGCGCGCTGTCGGCCGCGGCATCGGGGACGAAGGGAAGGATCGCCGAGGCATCGACCTCCGACGGATGGACGCGGCACTCGGCCATCTCGGCGGCGAGCTCGGGCGGATGCACCGCTCCCGGCGCGAGCGGCGCGCCCGGGCCCTCGCCCTCGGCGCGGAACTCGATCTGGTTCGACACCATCGCCCCGGCGATCGGCTCGGCCGGATGCGACGCGTACCAGCCCACCACGTTGGTGCGCAGTCCGCACTGCGTGAGGATGTTCCAGAGCGCCTTGCAGCGCCGGCTGGTGCTGGCGGTCGGCCGGACGCCGGCGCCGTCGGGCACCGGCTCGGTGAAGCCGAGCACCCCATGCGCGTCGGCCCGGCGGCCGGTGGCGATCGTGTTCCACAGGATCGGCGAGAGGATCGGGCGCGTCGTGGCGAGCGTGCCGCACGCGCCCCGGTCGAGCAGCGCCGCGAGCGTCGGCATGAGCCCGCCATCGACGAGCGGCCGGATCATCTGCCAGTCGGCGGCGTCCCATCCGACGAGGAGGACGCGCCGGGGCAGCCGCGGGTCGGTGGAACGCGCGATCTCCGTCTCCATTGGGACCTCAGGCTACGCGTGCCCGAACGACACCGCCGCGCGGCCCCGAAGGTGCCGCGCGGCGGTGATGAATCGAACGTCGCAGCGACGGCGCGTCGGTCAGGCCGCGCGCTTGCGGCCGCGCAGCAGGCCCAGGCCCGACGCGCCGGCGGCGAAGAGGCCCAGCGCGCCGGGCGCCGGGATGGCACCGGCCGCGATGCCCGCGCCGGAGTTCTCGTACGCCCAGTCGTGCACCGTGAAGGTGCCGGCGGCGTTGTTCACGCTGACGCGCACCCAACCGTAGAAGGTGTTCGCGCCGCTGGCGAAGCTGAGTCCGAGGAACGCGTTCGACGCGTTCCGGAACTGCGCGTTCGGGTTGGCGTTGCCGTAGGCCATCGAGCCGAAGAAGCTCGGGCCGACCGAGGACGCGTTGATCGCGAAGCCCGCGCTCAGGGCGGACACGTAGGACCGGCCGCCGGAGGAGAACGACACCAGCTTCCCGGGGGCGAAGTTGACGGTCGCGCCCTGGTAGTTGGTGCCGCCGAACACGTAGTTCTTGAGGAGCACGTCGCCGTAGGCGTCGTTGTCGAGGTTCAGGTTCAGCGCGCTGAACTGCGCGATGCTGATGTTCTGCGTGCCGGAATAGACGATGTCGGCCTGCGCGCCGGCGGCGGCTGCGGCAGCGGCGGCGGAGGCGTAGGCAACGCGAGCGGGGCTCGCGGACGGCTGGCTCTTGGACATGGGAACTCCTGGAGGGCGGGGAACGGGTCCGTGGGGAACGCGGACCGTCCGCAAATGTGCGCCAAATGCAGGCTTGGTCAAGTCGACATGCCGCCGATCCGCGCAATACTTGGTCCGCCGGGCCCTTCCGATCCAGGACGGGCGATAACACCTGATCCCAAGGCATCCTCCGCATGCGCACGCCGCTCGCCGCCCTCTTCGCCATCCTCGCTGCCTCCGCCGCCCATGCGCAGAACGTCGTGTTCGCCACCGCCGGCGACAACGGGTTCTTCACCCCCTTCAACACCGGCAATGCCGGCACGGTCAAGTACGGCGACAGCGGCTGGCTAGGCGGTCCCGACGCTCCGCCGGTGGCACTTGGCTCGATCACCATGCACCTGGCCACCTTCACGAATGGCCTGCCCGCCCCCGCCGGCACCACCGACCTGGAGATCACGATCAACAACGGCGACCCATCGGGCCTCGTGTTCGGCCCGGGCACCGTCCTTTACAGCACCGTCCTGACCGGTCTCGAACTGCCGGCCACCGACGGCGCCTCCGCCACGTTCTTCTCGATCGACATTCCGCTCCCGAACGTCCTGACCGCCGGCGGCTTCAACAACGTCGGCTGGTCGGTGAAATGCCGCAACTACGCGTTCGCCGGCTCGTTCGGGTTCCAGGTCGGCACGTGCAACGCCCAGACCGTCGGCTTCTACACCAGCAACGCCTCGTTCTTCAACGGGACGTCGTGGAGCCTGTTCGCCTTCGGCGCCGACCAATGCACGCAGATCGCGCAGTACGCCGTCACGATCCTCGACGCCGCGCCCGCAAGCTGCCCCGCGGACTTCAACGACGACGGCGCGGTCGACGGCAACGACCTCGGCATCCTCCTCGCGGCATGGGGACCCGCCGGACCCGGCGAGGCCGAGGACCTGAACCAGGACGGCGCAGTCGACGGCAACGACCTCGGCATCCTCCTGGCGGCATGGGGACCTTGCCCCGGCTGAGTTTCACCGCGCTGCCCCGGCGTCCGGCAGCCGGAACGCCGTCACCACGCCCCGCCCCGCCGCACCGCCTTCGCCGGGCACCCAGCGCACGTCGAGCTCGGCGCGCTTCCCGCGCACCTCGACCGTCGCGCGGTGCGTCGCGTCGCCGCCGCTGCCCGCGCCGAGGAGCGCCCCTCCCAGCGGCACGACGTCGACCCGCACGTCGGCCGCGATGCCGGGCGGCGCCGCCTCGCGCAGCCACGCCGAGATCGCGCGCACCACGACGGGCTCGGTGCCGCCGAGGTCGGGAACGGCGTCAAGGTCGCGCGCCACCGCGCGCACGGCGTCGGCCGTCCACGCGCCGACCGAGTCCACCTCCGCCGCGCGCTGCAGCCGCGCGCCGCGCCAGATGAGCGTCGCGGCGACCACGATGGTCACCGTGAGCACCAGCCCGCGCGGGCGGAGGAACCTCGACCGAAGCCACGCCACGTGCCGGAGCCTATCGGGCGCAAGGAGGGGCGCGCGGCCCCACGCATCGCCCGTGCCCCCGCGGCGGCCACCGCCGCCTCGCGTACCCTCCGACGCCCCGCGCATGCCCATCGCCTCCGTCTCGAACGTCCGCCACGGCTTCGGCACCAACATCGTGCTCGACGGCGCCACCGTCTCCATCGAGCCCGGCGAGAAGGTGGGGCTCGTCGGGCGAAACGGCGGCGGCAAGAGCACGCTCATGAAGCTGATCGCGGGCATGTGGCAGCCGGACTTCGGCACCGTCTCGCTCGCGCGCGGCACGCGCGTGGGCTACCTGTCGCAGGACCCGCGGCTCGAGCCCACCGACACGCTGCGCCACGCCGCGGGCCGCGCCTTCGAGCGCCTCGACCAGCTCCACCGCGAGATGGAGGCGCTGTACGAGGAGATGGCGAAGCCCGACGCCGACATCGACGCGCTGATGAAGCGCCAGGCGAAGGTCGAGGAGGAGATGGAGCGCGCCGGCGGCTACGCGATCGACCACCGGATCGACGAGACGCTCCACGGCCTCGGCTTCACCGACGACCAGTTCGGGATCCTGGTCAGCAAGATGTCCGGCGGCCAGCGCGCGCGCGTGGGGCTGGCGCGGCTCCTCCTCGAGCAGCCGGACCTCCTGCTCCTCGACGAGCCGACCAACCACCTCGACATCGAGGGCCGGCGCTGGCTCGAGCACTTCCTCGGCGAGGAGTACCCGGGGGCCGTGGTGCTCGTGAGCCACGACCGCCGGCTGCTCGACCACGTGGTGCACCGCATCATCGAGGTCGACCAGGGACGCATCCGCGAGTACCCCGGCAACTACGCCGACTTCATCGGCCTGCGCCGCGAGCGCATGCTCACCAGCCAGAGAAACCACGAGAAGCAGCTGGACAAGATCCGCGCCGAGGAGCAGTACATCATGCGGTACAAGGCGGGCCAGCGCGCGAAGCAGGCGCGCGGCCGCGCCACGCGCCTGGAGCGCTTCAAGCAGGACGAGCTGGTCGAGCACCAGGCCGAGCTCGAGGTGATGCGCCTGGAGCTGCCGAAGGCCCCGCGCGTCGGCGACCACGTGCTGCGGTGCGAGGGCATCGCGAAGTCGTACGGCGACCGGACGCTCTTCAGCAGCCTGGAGCTTGCCATCAAGCCGATGGACCGGATCGGGATCGTCGGCCCCAACGGCGCCGGCAAGACCACGCTGGTGCGGGCGCTCCTGGGCGACCTCGCCCCGGACGCGGGCGAGGTGAAGGTGAGCCCGCAGATCAAGGTGGGCTACTTCCGCCAGACGCAGGAGCACATCGACCCGATGCTCACGGTGTGGGAGTACCTGCAGCGCGTGATCGCCTCCAACGAGGGCGGGCTGCGGGCGAGCGAGCAGCAGGCGCGCAACCTGGCGGGCGCGTTCCTCTTCTCCGGGAGCGAGCAGGAGAAGTGCGTCGGCAACCTCTCGGGCGGCGAGCGCGGGCGCATGGTGATCGCGGGGCTCGTGAGCGCCGCGAACAACCTGATCGTCCTCGACGAGCCGACGAACCACCTCGACATCCCGAGCGCCGAGCGGCTGGAGGCGGCGATCGCGACGGCCCCCGAGGACGGCGGCTACGACGGCGCGCTGATCCTGATCAGCCACGACCGCGCGCTGCTCGCCTCGTGCTGCGACCGGCTGGTCATCCTCGACGGCAACGGCGGCGCGCGGCTCTTCGACGGCAACTGGGACGAGTGGGAGGCCAAGGAGGCCGAGGAGCGCGCCGCGCGCGCCGCGGGCGAGCGCGCAGCGGCCGCACGCAAGGCAGGCAACGCGAAGCCGGCCGCGCCGGCGGCGAAGGC
>CAYTYU010000059.1:0-14734 GCA_964440815.1 uncultured Chitinophaga sp. | reverse complement strand
AAGATCGCGACGGTGATGAGCAGGCGGCGCGGGCTGGGCGCATTGGCCGGTCGGCCGGCCGGGGCTTGGTTGTTCATCTCTGTCGGTCCCTGGGTGCGGTGACGCGTCGCGTCACCTGCCTTCGAGCAGGCGGTCGCCGAGCATCGGGTGGAGCTCGGGGATCGCGTGGATCTGGTCGACCGTCAGCTGGATGTCGTAGTTGACGCGGTGGAACCGGACCGTCGGCTGCTTGCCGTCGGGCCCGGTGTCGAGGATTGCGTACGAGGCCCGCGGGTCGCCGTCGCGGGGCTGGCCGACCGAGCCGGGGTTGACGATCGCCTTCTCCTCGGGCCGCACCACGTAGGTGCGGTCGGGCAGCTCGTCGGGGGGCCAGAACTCGGAGTCGTCGGTGAAGACGCCCGGCACGTGGGTGTGCCCCACCAGGCAGACCCGGTCGATCCGCTCGAAGACGCTGTCGAGCTTCTGCGGGTCGTTCTCGGGGTCGGTCGGGAACAGGTACTCGTTGATCGGCTTGCGCGGCGAGCCGTGCACGCAGAGGAAGTCGCCCTCGACCACGCGCACCCGCAGCCGGTTGAGGAAGTCCCAGCGGCGCACGCCGGCGGCGGGGTCGTCGCGCATGTGGCGCTCGAGCTCGCGGCGCGTCCAGAAGGCTGCGTCCTCGGCGACGGCGTTGAAGTTGCTCGGCTCGTAGACCACGCCGAAGTCGTGGTTGCCCAGCAGCGACCACTGGCAGCGCTGGGCCACCAGGTCGACGCACTGCACGGGATTCGGGCCGTAGCCGATGATGTCCCCCAGGCACACGATCCGGTCCACGCCTTGGCGGCCGATGTCCTCGAGCACCGCCTCCAGGGCGGCCAGGTTCGAATGGACATCGCTGATCAGCGCGGTTCGCACGGCGGTTCTCGGGAAGCGGCGGATCCTAGCAGGGCGCCCGGGCGGCCCCGATCGCGCGGGGCGGGCATCTCCTAGGATATTGGCCCTCTTTCCGCGACCGAGTCACCCCACACGAGGACCTCCGCCATGGCCGAAACCAAGCACTTCGATCTCATCGTCATCGGCGGCGGCCCCGGCGGCTACGTCGGCGCGATCCGCGCGGCGCAGATGGGGAAGAAGGTGGCCTGCGTGGAGCGCGCCAAGCTCGGCGGCGTCTGCCTCAACTGGGGCTGCATCCCGACCAAGGCGCTGCTGCACGCGGCGAGCGTCTACGTCGAGGCGTTCCGCCACGGCGCCGAGATGGGCTTCGAGGTCGACCCGAAGAACGTGAAGCTCGACTGGTCGAAGGTGATCGGCCGCTCGCGCAACGTGGCGGGCACGCTCAACAGCGGCATCGCGTTCCTCTTCAAGAAGAACAAGATCGAGCACTTCCAGGGCCATGCGAAGGTGCTGGCCGGGAAGACCGCCTCCGGGCCCTGCAAGGTGCAGGTCTCGAAGGCCGACGAGGACTACTACAAGGGCACCGGCGCGGTCTCGAAGGACGACGTGGTGCTGACGGCCGACAAGGTGCTGATCGCCACCGGCGCCGCGCCGCGCGAGCTGCCGTTCGCCCCGAAGGACGGCAAGACGATCATCTCCAGCTACGAGGCCATGGTGCTGCCGGAGCGGCCGAAGTCGATGGTGATCGTCGGCTCGGGCGCGATCGGCATGGAGTTCGCCTACTTCTACAACGCCTTCGGCACCAAGGTGACCGTCGTCGAGATGCAGGACCGGATCATGCCGGTCGAGGACGAGGACATCTCCAGGGAGGCGCAGAAGATCTTCTCCAAGCAGGGGATCGAGTTCCGCCTCGGCTGCATGACGAAGGCCATCGAGAAGACGGCCGGCGGTGCGAAGGTGTCGATCGAGGACCAGGCCACGAAGAAGGCCGAGGCCATCGAGGCCGAGAAGGTGCTGGTGGCGATCGGCGTCGCGGGCCGCTTCGACGGGCTGTTCGACGCGTCGCTCGGCCTGAAGACGGACAAGGGCCACATCGTCACCGACTACGCGGAGAAGAAGGACAAGGCCACGTACGCGACGAGCGTCCCGGGCGTCTACGCGATCGGCGACGTGATCGGCCCGCCGTGGCTCGCCCACGTCTCGAGCGAGGAGGCGGTCGTCGCCGTCGAGCGCATGTTCGGCCACGCCTCGACCGGCGTGCACTACGACTCGATCCCCGGCGCGACCTACTGCAACCCGCAGGTGGCGAGCGTGGGCATGACCGAGCGGCAGTGCAAGGAGAAGGGCATCGAGTACCGCGTCGGCAAGTACGGCCTGAAGAGCCACGGCAAGGCGATCGCCGACGGCGCCGCCGAGGGCCTGGTGAAGATCATCGTCAGCAAGAAGTACGGCGAGATCCTGGGCGGGCACATCATCGGCCAGAACGCGAGCGAGCTGATCCACGAGGTGTGCGTGGCCAAGGCGCTCGAGGGCACGGTCGACGACCTCATCGCCACCATGCACGCCCACCCGACCATGGCCGAGAGCATGCATGAGGCCGCGCTCGCCGCCGAGGGCCGCCTGATCCACGGCTAAATTCGTCCCGTTCCTCCCGGACCATTTTGTGCGGGGCGGCCTCGAGGCCGTCGCCGCAGGGGTCGCCCGAGCGCCGCTTCCATTCGGTCGATCCAGTGCTCGCTCGCGAGCGGATCGCCGGTCGTGCCCGCGGCGTGGATGGCCCGTCGGACGTGATCGGGCTGTGCGTCCGTGAGCAGGGCATGCCAGCATGACGCATCCAAGCAGGGCGGCCGGTAGTCGATCGTGAGTATGCCTGGCTTGGGACCGGCACCCGCATGCCAACGAGCGCTCGACCAGTGCCAAGCGACGGGATCGTTGACCAGGCCGGCGGCGCACGGATTGCGCTCGACGTACCGCAGGGCGGCGATCGTGTGGTCGTCGTCCATCGGGGACGCGTAGAAGGCGCCTTGCCAATTCGGGCCGACGTCACGGTTCCCGACGTTGATCCACTGCGACAGGCAGGCCGTCGCCCGACCGATCATCAAGCTCAGCGCATCTTCACTCGGAGGAGTCGCGCAGAGATGGAAGTGATTGTCCAGTAGGACGAACCCTCCGACCAGGACGCCGGTTCGCCTCGCCCAGCGGTCGAGGAGATCGACCAACAGGGCCTTGCACTCGTCCGATTCCAGGATCCGTCTCCCGTGGGCCGCCCTTTGGACGACATGGTGTGGCTCCCCCGGAACGATCGTGCGGCGACGTCGCGGCATGGCCGCATCTTCGGGACTGTCCCGGGCTCTGCGGAAATGGGCGCCATTTTTCGCCCGGAAAATGGTCCGGGAGGAACGGGAGCTATTTAATCACGCTGGCGCCCGTCATCGCCGGCGGCTGCGGCAGGCCCATCATCGCGAGCATGGTGGGCGCGATGTCGGCGAGGCGGCTGCCCTGGCGCAGCGTCGCGCCGCGGAACGCCTCGCCCACCACAAAGAGCTCGACGTCGAAGTTGGTGTGCGCCGTCTGCGGCGCACCCGTCGCGGGGTCCTTCATCTGCTCGGCGTTGCCGTGGTCGGCGGTGACCACGAGGCTGCCGCCGCGAGCGAGCGTCGCGTCGACGATCGCGCCCACGCACGCGTCCACCACCTCGCACGCGCACACCACGGCCGGCATGTTCCCGGTGTGGCCGACCATGTCCGGGTTCGCGAAGTTCACGACGATGAACGGCTCGCAGTCGGGGGCCGCCAGCCGCGCCAGCACCGCGTCGCGCACGCCGTGCGCGCTCATCTCGGGCTTCTGGTCATAGGTCTGGACGTCCTTCGGGCTGGGGATGAGCTCGCGCCGCTCGCCGGGAAACGGCTCCTCGCGGTAGTCGTTGAAGAAGAACGTGACGTGCGGGAACTTCTCCGTCTCGGCGCAGCGGAACTGCGTGAGCCCGAGCCCGGAGATCCACGCGCCCATGATGTCCGGCATCTGTCCCTGGCGGTCGAAGGCCACCTCCATGGGCAGGCCTTCCTCGTAGCGGCACATGGCCGTGAAGAGCAGGTCGCGCGGACGCGGGTCGCGCGCGAAGCCGCCGCCCTTCGCCTTCGCCCACTCGGCATCCGGCAGCACGAACGCCATGGTCAGCTCGCGCGGCCGGTCGCCGCGGAAGTTGAAGAACACGATGGCGTCGCCGTCGTTCGGCACGCCTGCGCCCGCAAGCAGGCGCGTCGGCGGCACGAACTCGTCGCCCGCCATGTTGGCGCTCGAGGGCGCCGCGTAGTAGCCGCGCAGCACCTCCGCCGCGCCCGAACCCATCGGCGTCCCGGGCCGGTCCATGATTGCATCCCACGCGCGCTTCACGCGGTCCCACCGGAAGTCGCGGTCCATCGCCCAGTAGCGGCCGGCGACGGTGGCGATCCGGCCGCCGGTCTCCCGCAGCACGGCTTCCAGGCGCTCGATGACCGCCAGCCCGCTCGTCGGCGGCGTGTCGCGGCCGTCGGTGAACGCGTGCACGAAGATGCGGTCGCCCGGCACGCCCTGCGCCTTCGCGAGCCGAAGCAGCGCCTCCAGGTGCGCGAAGTCGCTGTGCACCTTCCCGTCGCCGACGAGACCCATGACGTGCAGCGCCCGCGGGCGGCCGTCCACGGCTGTCTCGCGGGCCCGCGCGCACGCGGCGATCAGCCGCGGATTGCGCGCGAAGTCGCCGCCGCGGATCGCGCGCGTGATTCGCATCAGCTCCTGGTCGACGATCCGCCCGGCTCCGATGTTCTGGTGACCGACCTCGCTGTTTCCCATCACGGGCTCGCCGTGCTCGACGGGCAGGCCCACGTCCTCACCGCTCGTCTTCACGAGGACGTGCGGCCATTCGTGCCTGAGGCGGTCGTTCACCGGGGTCCGCGCGGCGCGCGTGGCGTCCCCGTCGCGCTGCGCGGCGTGGGGGTTCATCCCCCAGCCGTCGCGCACGATGAGCACGCAGGGCACGTTGCGGGGGGTCGCGGGTCGTTCCGGGGCGCCAACCACGTCGCAAGGATACGAACGGCGTCCACGCCGCCCTGACCGCGCGGGGCCGTATCCTGTTCCCCATGTCAACCGTCACGCAGGATGCGAACGGCACGACGCTCAAGCAGCGCTGGGAGTCCGTCAAGGACCGGATCGCCGTGGCCGCCCGGCGCGCCGGCCGCCGGCCCGAGGACGTGATGCTCGTGGTCGTCTCGAAGTCGGGGTCGCTCGACCAGGTCCGCGAGCTCATGCAGCTCGGGCAGGTGGACTTCGCCGAGAACCGCGTGCAGCAGCTCCTGCAGCGGGCCGCGCAGGTCGACGAGTGGCGCGCCCGCCGCGCCGAGCTCGGGGGCGCCGCGCCGGCCGTGCGCTGGCACATGATCGGGTCGCTGCAGCGGAACAAGGTGAAGAAGACCGTCGAGGTCACGCGCCTCATCCATTCCGTCGACAGCCTGCGGCTTGCCGAGGAGATCCAGGCAGTGGCCGCCCGGCGCGAGTCGCCGGTCGAGGTGCTCGTCGAGGTGAACGTCTCGGGCGAGGCGTCCAAGCACGGCGTCGCCGCCGGCGCCGTCCGCCACCTCGTGGCGCAGGTCGACACGATGGTGAACGTCCGCCCCCGCGGGCTGATGTGCATGGCCCCGCTCGAGGGCGGGCTCGACGCCGCACGCTCCACCTTCGAGCGCTGCCGCGAGCTCTACGAGGACATCCGGCAGTCGGGTGCGGGCGGCGACCGCTTCGACGTGCTGTCGATGGGCATGAGCGGCGACTTCGAGGTCGCCGTCGAGTGCGGGTCGAACATGGTGCGCGTCGGCGGCGCCGTGATCGGGCCGCCTCAGGTCGCCGAGGCGCCCGAGGACGCCTGACCGAGCCGAGCGGCGACGATCGAGGCCACCTCCTCGGTCACCCGCCGCAGGTCGTCGTTCACGACGAAGGCGTCGAAGGCGCGGCCGCCCCGGGCGCGCGCGATCTCGCGCTTGCTCTCGGCGAACCGGCGTTCGATGGCCGCCTCGTCGTCGCGCCCGCGCGCGCGCAGTCGCTTGAGGAGCTCGGCCTCGTCGGGCGGCAGCACGAAGATGCCCAGCATGTCGGGCACCTTGCGCCGCACGTTCTCCGCGCCCTGCACGTCGATGTCGAGCACCACCAGCCGGCCGCGCGCGATGTCGCGGCGCACCGGCTCCTCGGGCGTGCCGTACCAGCTGCGGCCGAACACCTGCGCGTGCTCCAGGAACCGGTCCTCGTCGATCCATCGCTGGAACGTCGGCTCGTCGACGAACCAGTAGTCGATGCCGTCGCGCTCGCCCGGGCCCGGCGCGCGCGTGGTCGCGCTCACCGAGAACGTGCCGCCGAAGCGGCGGACGAGGTCATGCACCATGGTGGTCTTGCCGACGCCGGATGGGCCGGCGATCACGAGCAGCGTGCCCGGGCGCGCGGTCGCCCCTGTCTCCGCAATCGGGGGCGGGGGTGCGTCTGGACGTCCTTCGCTCGTCGGCATCGGGGCATGGAGTCTATGGGGGGACTCCATGCCCGATGCCGACCGGGACCGTTCACGCCTCGCCCACCACGCGCGCGCTGGCCAGGATCCGCCATCCGGTCTCGCGGAACGACGGGAACCTGCCCATGGCCCCCGCGATCGTCCGGATGTCGTCCTCGTCGACGATCCATGGATCGTCGCCGTCCGCGTCCGGGTCGTCGCGCTCGCGGCGCGCGTGCTCGAGCGTGAGCGCCCGCTCGCGCAGCGGCCAGCTGTCGGTGCGCTCGGCGATGTCGATCGCCTTGTTGGTGAGGATCGCCATCGCGCGCCCGAACACCGGCTCGTCGAGGTGGCCCAGCGCCACGTTGCAGCCGTAGACGCACCACCATCCATGGCTCTCGAGCCATGCGCCCGGCGCGTGCGCCTCCGGTTCCTCGACCTCGGCGAGCGAGGCGACGATCGCATCGACCGCTTCCTCGGGCGCCAGCTCCCGCGTGCAGACGCGCGCCTCGAGCAGCGCGCCCCGGCAGGTGCGTGCCGCACCGTCGAGCGCCGCGTCCGGGAAGTCGGCGTGCGCGCGCTCGAGCAGTTCCGCCGCCCGGGCGAGGTCGTCGCGCGCCTCGCACGCCGCCGCCCGCGCGTCGCCGCCGAGCTCGGCGAGCAGCCGCCGTGCGCAATGGCCGCGGTGCATGAGGGCAAGCGCGTGGCCGATCCGCTCCGCGCGCCCGGCACGCACCCGGTGCGGGAAGCGCTCGACCACCTCGTGCGCGGTCGCGCGCGCCTCGACCACGTTCCAGAGCGCGTAGTGCGCACCCGCCAGGTTCACGCGCAGCATCGCTCCCATGGCAGGCGAGAGCGGCGACCGCGAGAGCGCGGCGCGCAGGCACTCGACGCTCCGGCCGAAGCGCCCGAGCCCCTCGTAGGCGCCCGCGAAGCGGTTCAGCGCGCGCGCCCTGTCCTCCGGCGTGCCGGCCGACATGAGCATGGCCGAGGCGGCGGCGCGCATCGACGCCCAGTCGCCCGCGCGGTGCGCGGCCAGCGCCCGCGCATCGAGCTCTCCGTAGGCCAGGCCCATCATGCTCGCCTCCGCGCCGTCCTCCCAGCGCGCGTCCCACACGCCCTGGACGACGTCGCCGACGTCCCACTCGAGCGCCTCGGCGAGCGCCACCACCAGGTCGAGCTTCGGGTTGCCGCTCCCGGGAACGATCTTCGAGAGGTCGCGTCCAAGTCTCGACGCCAGTTCCTGCCTGCTCCAGCCCCGGTAAGCGCGGGCCAGGTCAACGAAGCGGCTGAGCCGCTCACGACGTGCCACGTGTGCATGCATGTCTCGTGCGTCCTCGCTGGGGATCGTTGGCGTCCCCGATCGCCGTCCACGAACTGCGGCGCGAGTATGGAACGCGTTTCGCGCGCGTCGAACGACCGCCGCCGAATTTCCGGAGGAAACGCCAGAAGTTCGTGAAGCGATTCACGATGTGCGCACGCGGTGCAGTCGCGGTGGATGCGCGGTGGAATCGCGACCCGGTCACGTGGCCGGTGGGGCCGCGTGCGCGCGCGGGACGCCGCGCCGCGCCGCGCACCACGACCGCACCGCGCGCATCAGCGCCGCGGTGACCTCGTCCGGACCGCTCGACGAGTCGACCACGGCGTAGCGCTCCGGCCACCGACGCGACTGCGCGAGGTACCCCGCGCGCACGCGCGCATGGAACTCGTGTCCCTTGCGCTCCATGCGGTCGAGGAGCGGCGAGAGCCGTCGCATCGCGACCTCGGTCGCCACGTCGAACACCACCGTGAGGTCGGGCACGTGGTTGCCGGTGGCCACGCGGCCCACGGCCACGATGTCGTCCTCGGCGATGCCGCCTGCCGTCCCCTGGTACGCGAGCGTGCTGGAGACGAACCGGTCGGCGAGCACCATCGCGCCCGACGCCATGGCCGGCGCGATGCGCTGCTCGAAGAGCTGTGCCCGGCTCGCCATGTAGAGGAGCATCTCGGCGCGCACGGTCATCTCGGTGTTGGAGGGGTCGAGCAGGATCGCCCGCACCTTCTCGCCGATCGGCGTGCCGCCCGGCTCGCGGACCTCGACCACCTCGACTCCCGCGGCACGCGCCGCGTCGGCGAATCGGCGGAACTGCGTGCTCTTGCCGCTGCCGTCGGGACCGTCGAAGACGACGAACGTGCCCTCGAGGGCGCGCATCCACGAGCGGTCATGGGCGGGTTCCGTCGCCACGGGAACGATGGTAGCGGTCGCCCGGGCGATCATCCGCCCGTCGCCGCGCGCGCCGCGGCACGTGCAGCCGCGCGCGCGTCCCACCTGCGGTGCTGGCGCGCGATCGGCATGCCCGAGTACGACGTCCCGCAGCGGTAGCAGACGAGCCGCGTGGGCACCAAGGCGAGCACCGCCGCGTCGACCACGACGAGCGCGACGAGCGCCGCGAGCACCAGCGGATCGCTTGAGTGCCCGGTCATCGCCGCCACCAGGCCGGCCGCGGCGAGGACGAGCGCGAACGGCGTGAACCAGATCGGCGTGCGCCGGCGGTAGAGCTCGTGGCAACCGCAGGCGACGCAGGCGCGCAGGCATCCGGCATCGTCGAGCGCCTGCTCCCAGTCGAGGAAGACCTCGCGCACCGAGCCGTCCGGAGCGCGCACCTCGACCCGCGGCGGCCGAGCGGCGGGATCCGCCTCGGCCGTCCCCACCGGGCGTCGCTCGAGGTCGCGGAGCCGGATCTGCATGCGCGCGCCGAGCATATCCCTCGCGGCGCTACGATCGACCGTCGCCGATGCCGACGCGCTCCGAGGAAACCCCGCTCTGTCCCGAGGGCGATTTCCGCTTCTGGACGGGGATCGGCGCCGGCGCGCTCGGCGTGCTCGCACTCGGATGCCTCGCGGGAGCCCTGCCGTCCGGACCCGACGGCTTGCCCGCCCGGCTTTCGGTCGCGGCCGCGAACGCCGTGTGGGTGGTGCTCTGCTCGGCGGCGGGAACGGCCGGGTTCATGGCCGTCGCGCTGGTGCGCAGCCGGCCGGCCGGTTCGCTCGCCGACATCGCCAGCCGCGCGTTCGCCTGCACCGCGGTCGCGTCGCTCGTCCAGTTCGTGCCGGTCCCCGGTGCGCTCCTCAAGGCGGCCTTCGACGGGATCGCCGTCGCTGCGGTCGCCGGGGCGCTCGCACGTCCTGCGTTCCGCATCCCGTCGATCGACGCCTATGCCGCCGTTGCCGTCGCGGCCGGTGCCGTGGGTGCGCTCGCGGGCATTGCGTTGCTGGTCACGTGGGCCGCCGCGCCGGCGTGATCCGCGGCGAGGCATCCGCCTCGCGTGCCTGGGCGCGTGCCCGCGCGCGGGCACCTCAGTCCCGCGTGCGCTTCTCGCGCTTGCGCTCGCTGAAGACGATCCGGATCGGCACCTCGCTGAAGGGCAGGTGCTCGCGCAGCTGGTTGCGGAAGTACCGCTCGTAGCTTCCCGCGAAGAGGTCGGGCTTGTTGACCACCATCGCGAGCGTCGGCGGCTGCACGTCGATCTGCGCGACGTAGAAGACCTTCGCCTTGGTGCCCAGGCGCGAGCTCGGCCCGCGCGCCTCCAGGATCGCGCGCACGGCGTGGTTGATGCGCCCGGTGCCCTCGCGGTGGCGCGCCTGGTGCGCGAGGTTCGCCACCATCCCGAGCAGCTCGCGCAGCCCGGTCGAGTCCTTCGCGCTCACGAAGACGATCGGCGCGAAGTCGAGGCCGGGGAATTCCTGCGTCAGGTACTCGATGTAGTCCTTCGGCGAGAGCTTCGACGCCACCAGGTCCCACTTGTTCACGGCGATGACCGTGGGCTTCCACTTGGTCTCCAGCTGGTGCGCCAGGCGCTTCTCGACCTGCGAGCACTTCTCGGCGGCGTCGAGGAGCAGCACGCACACGTCGGCGCGGTCGATGGCCGCGTCGGTGCGCGCGTTGGAATAGAACTCGACGTCGTCGGCCCAGCTCTTGCGCTTGCGCACGCCGGCGGTGTCGATCACGACGAGCGCCTTGCCGTCGATCTCCAGGCGCACGTCGACCGCGTCGCGCGTGGTGCCGGCGATCTCGCTGACGATCACCCGCGGCTCGCCCGCGAGCGCGTTGACCAGCGAGCTCTTGCCCGCGTTGCGCCGGCCGACGATCGCGAAGCGGATCTCGGGGTCCGGCGGCGGGCCGTCGGGTCCGGGCGCGCCGATGCGCTCCCACACCGCCTCCTGCAGGCGGCCGGCACCGAATCCGGAGGCCGCGCTCACCAGCAGCGGCTCGCCGAAGCCGAGCGACGCGGCCTCGATGCCGTCGCCCTCCCAGCTTGGGTCGTCCACCTTGTTGGCCACCGGCACGACGCGCCCGGAGAGCCCCGCCTCGCGCAGCAGCCGGGCCACCATCTCGTCGAGGGGCACGATGCCGTCGTGCGCGTCGATCACGAAGAGGACGAGGTCTGCCTGCGCGACGGCCGCGCGGATCTGCCGCTCGATGTCCGGGGCGAGCGTCGCGAGGTCCTGCCCCGCGTCGTCGATCTGGCCGCCCTCGGCCGCGTAGACGCCGTAGCCGCCCGTGTCCATCAGCTCGACGAAGCGCGGCTCGTCGTCGCGCCGGCCGGGCGGGGCCTTCAGCTCGACGATGGTCGAGATGCGGTCGCGCGTGACGCCCGGCGTGGGGTCGACGATCGAGATGCGGCGACCGGCGAGCCGGTTGAACAGGCTCGACTTGCCGACGTTCGGCCGACCGATGATCGCCAGGCGGGGGAGGGCCATCAGCGCGGGCCGCCGAACAGGCCGCTCGTGTCGGGCGCGGGCGATCCCGCCGAGCCGTCGATCGAGCCGCTCACCTGGTTGAAGTAGGACTGGACCGCCTGGCGCTGCGCGGTCATCTGCGCCATCGCCTGCTGCATCTGCGCGCGCATCTTCGCGGGGTCGCCCTGCTGCTGCACGACGCGCACGTTGCCGCCGGTCGGCATGCCGCCGGGGCCGGTCGGTGCCGCCGGGTGCTTCGACGGCGTCAGGCGCATGCGCACGGTGCGCGGCACGGCCACGCCCTGCTGCATGGTCATGGTCACGTCGACGTCCTTGCCGGCGAAGACGTACTGCAGGCCGATCGTGCGCGGGGTGCCGTCGGGGCTGTCGAGCGGCGCGGCCATCGCGAAGACCAGCCCGTCGCCGCCGGCGATCCACTCGCCGTGCTGGTAGATCATCGACTTGTCGAGCTCGGTGAGCATCACGTGCGTGTACTTGCCGAGGCCGGGCGAGAACCCGATGTAGTCGACCTGGTCGAGCACGTAGCCGCCGTTGAGGAGCGTGGTCTCCCCCATCAGGAAGTTGTCCGAGAGGGTGAACGAGTAGTGGGCGTTCCCGGTGAAGCTGCCGACCACGGCACCCGACTCGTCGAGGGCCTGCCCCTCGATGTCCCAGCGGCCGACGAGGCGGTCCAGCGCCTCCATCGCGGCCTTGGTGTCGGCCTCGACCTCTGCGGCGCTGCCGTGCCCCGGGCGCGCGGCCCCGCGGTCCTGCCCGGCGGGGGCGAGCGCGAGCGCCGCGGCGAGGGTGGCACCGCCTGCTGCGCCGGCGAGGACGAGTGCGGTCGGTCTCAGGGCGGCGCGTGCGGCGGTGGTCATCGATCGTCTCCGTCGTGATGCGGCGGCAGGAGGGCGGAGTCTACGCTTCTTCCCCAGGAGACCCTCCCCATGCCGACCGAGTTCGAGCGCTTCCCCAACCTGCGCGTGTTCGACCACCCGCTGGTGCAGCACAAGCTCTCGATCGCGCGCGCGCGCGGCACCACGCCCGCCGACTTCCGCCGCATCCTCGACGAGATCGCCGGGCTGATGGTGTACGAGGTGTCGCGCCGCTTCGACACGCGCGCGATCGCGGTCGAGACGCCGCTCGAGACCACCGAGGGACGCCAGCTCAGCCGCCCGGTGACGCTGGTGCCGGTCCTGCGCGCGGGCCTGAGCATGACCGACGGCGTGCTGCGCCTCTTCCCCGAGGCGCGCGTGGGGCACATCGGCATCCGGCGCGACGAGGCGACGCACCGGCCGGTCTTCTACTACGCGAAGTTCCCGCACGACGTGCGCGACGGCTACTCGATCGTCATCGACCCGATGCTCGCCACCGGCGGCAGCGCGTGCGCGGCGATCCGGCACCTGAAGGAGGTGGGATGCCGCGACATCCAGATGGTGTGCCTGGTGGCCGCGCCCGAGGGCGTGCGCCGCGTGCAGGAGGAGCATCCGGACGTGCTGGTGTTCGCCGCGTCGCTCGACCGCGAGCTCGACGCCAACGCCTTCATCCGTCCCGGGCTCGGCGACGCGGGCGACCGCGTGTTCGGAACCATCGAGTGAGCGGCGCGTGCGCGGACCCGCGGCGTCGCGCCCCGGCCGTCAGTGCGCGCGCGGCTTCCACGCCACGTCGGCGTGGCCTCGCTCGTGGTTGGCGCGGCGCGCCATCGCGAAGAACAGGTCGCTCAGCCGGTTCATGTAGCGCAGCAGCGGGTCGCCGACCGGCTCGATCGCCGACAGCGAGATGATGGTGCGTTCCGCGCGGCGGCATACCGTGCGCGCGAGGTGCAGCCGCGCGGCGAGCTCGCTGCCGCCCGGCATCACGAACGTGGAGATCGGCGGGTTTCCGCCGTCGACCTCGTCGATCCAGCCCTCGGCCTCGGCGACGTCCTGCTCGTCGATGCGGTGGATGCGCGCCTGCTGCTTGGCGCCCTCGGGGGTGGCGAGGTCGGCGCCGATGTCGAAGAGGCGCGACTGCATCACGTCGACGATCTCGTGCAGGCGCCGCTCGAACGCATGCGAGCGGTCGCACGCGCAGCCGACGAGGCCGAGCACCGCGTTCAGCTCGTCGACCGTGCCGTAGGCCTCGATGCGGGGGTGGTCCTTGGAGACGCGCGCGCCGCTGAAGAGGCCGGTGGTCCCGTCGTCGCCGGTGCGCGTGTAGAGCCTCATGGTCGCTTCTCCTTCGCCGCGCCCACGGGCGCGGATTCGTGGCGGGTGGTCAGTCGTCGCGCACCGTGGCGCCCGGGGGCTCGAGCCTCGGGCCGGCCGCGGTGCGCACGGCGAGCAGGAAGCCCTTGCGCAGCGCCGCGGCCGCCACGCGCCCGTCCGGCGCCACCGCGACGATCACGGCCTGGTGGTGCGGCTCGATCGCACGCACGGCGGCGATCCGCGCCACCGCCTCGTGCGCGGCATCGAGCGGCGACGCGCCGCGGCGCATGCACTCGACCGCGAGGAACGCGCCGCACGCGCTCGAGATCAGCTCGCCGGTGCCGGTCGCGGTGGCGGCACCGGCCGCCGGATCGACGTAGAGCCCGTGCCCGACGATCGGCGAGTCGCCGACGCGCCCCGGCACCTTGTAGGGGACCCCGCTCGTCGAGCACGCGCCGGCCATGCGCCCGTCGGTGCCGATGGCGATGGTGCCGATCGTGTCGTGGTGGCGCCAGCGCGCCTCGCCGGCCGCATGCCCGCCGAACAGCGCCCCGCCGCTTCCGGGCCCGCGGTCCTCGGGGCGCAGCGCGCGGTCGCGCACCTGCCGCGATGCGTCGCCGTCGCCACCCTCGGCGCGCCAGCGTTCCCACGCCGCGCGCGCCGCGGGTGCGACCAGCTCGCGTGCCTCGACGCCGTTGCGCTCGGCGAATCGGTCTGCGGCGTCGCCGGCGATCAGGTGGTGCGGGGTGCGCTCCATCACCAGCCGCGCCACGCGCGCGGCATGGAGGTGCCGCCGCATCGCGCACACGCCGCCGCAGCGCTCGGGCGAGCGCATGACGCAGGCGTCGACCGTCACTGCGCCGTCCGAATCGGGCAGCCCGCCGAAGCCCACGCTGTCGATCGATGGATCCTCTTCGGCGACGCGGCAGGCCTCGACCACCGCGTCCATCGGGTCGCCGCCGGCGGCCAGGAGTGGCCACGCGGCCTCGTTGCAGCGTTCCGCGAAACTCCAGGTGGAAGCCATCAAGGGGAGGGTCGCGGTGGCGGGTTTCATTATCAGGACGCACGGTACCGGAGGCCCCGGACCCCTCGGTGCGCGCCAGGCCCGGATTCCGCGCCCGATCGCGGGATCTGCAAGGGGACCGGGCCCCGTATTCATCGCTGGATGGCTATCGTTTGCCATCCCGGGACACCAAGCAGGAGTGCACCCTGCGTCCCACACGGCTCCGTGGACCTGCCGCCAAAGGTCCGCACCCTTCGGGTCCAGCCTGCCGGCTGGCCGCCACCGATGTCGAAGCCTCGGTGCGAGCCCATGCCGGTCACGTCTCGGTTCGGATCCCCCATGCGGCCCGCGGGCCGCGGAAAGGCGAGGTCGGAATGAACCGCCTCAAGAAGAATGGCTTCACGATCGTCGAGCTGCTGGTGGTCGTCGCGATCATCGCGCTGCTCATCG